>JAIQFV010000008.1 GCA_020073085.1 Terriglobia bacterium
CCCGAGGCATTCGATCGTCAGATATTCCAATGGGCTGCTTGGAGATTTCCTGAGCGCGACAGTCCCGCATCAATTGTTATCCCTCGTCCGAATTTCTGCAGTTTCAGACTGGTGAAGATCTGAAGGACCGGATTCAGCAGTTCATCTGGCACCCCTCCGGGGGCTCAACCCCCAGAAGGGTAATGGAGTGGTGTTCGGTTCTATTCGCCGCGGCGAATGCCACTCCTACGGAGTTGGATTATGATCGAGGGGGCAGCGACATTCGACAGCTGATCCATCCGCAGATTTCGCGGATGACGCAGAATTAGAACCAGTTCAAAGTTCTAGGTTCAACCCGCCACGGCGGCCAGGAGTTTAAAGTCGAAAGGTTCAAAAGGAGGTAATAGACGCGGGCGGCGGGATCTTTGACTTTCTTCAGTAATTCGACATGATGGCCCCAGGGGACAGGGGCGATCAATTCTCGCACCGCTTGTGAGAGAATTTAGGCCCTATTGGCTGTTTTTTTGCCCCCGAAATAATCCCCCGTTTGGTACCCTGGATCAGCAGCGAAGGGGTCTGCTTCGCCTATTTCGTCAAGGCCAGCTGGTCGGACCGGTCGGTCAAAAACAGTTCTGATAGTTCAGGCCGGGGGTGGGTATCCATCCCCGCTGCTCAATAGGGGAAACTAGGTGATCTTTAAGCCGAGGCAGGCACAGAAAGCGGCAAGGTCGGTGTGGGACTCTTCGACGATCCTTTGCAAAATATCGAGTTTCAAGGTCTGGTATTGATGCACGGCCACATTCCGAAATCCCACCATGGCATGCATGGTTTGAGCCAAATCCGGGGTAACCCGCCCTGATCGAGAGAGCAGATCAAATGCGTGAGCGCTGCTCTGGGGAATGCCCAAATGGTCACGGGCCACAACTCTCATCGCCAAATCAATGGCCGCCTGGCACGCTCGCTCCAGATTCAATATGATGGCATCCTGGCGAGTGAAGTCCTGAAGACGGGTCGGGTCGTTCGCATATTCCTCCGCGACGCGGCGCAGGCATCGTTCAATGATTCCAGCCTTATTGAGCATGACCTCATCTGGGGGAGCGGGATTATTCGTCAAGGGAATGCTCCCCCGTGTAGGCTTCAAGAACAGGCCGGCGATCCTCGCAGAGGCGGGCGTAATAAGATAGCGTCCGCATTTCGAAGTCGGCAATCGCCATTTCATCGGCCCCCAGGAGGCGCTCTCCACCAGTTACCACTTCATGACAGTGAACCACCGATGAGCCCAAATCCAGGACAGAGATATCAACGGGACAACCCATCAACGATTCCAGGTCTCCGCACAGTTGAAGTAAAACCCGTTCCGGAACGCTCTCCCCGGAAGGCATTAGGACCGCGATATCTAAATCGCTCTCCGGATGAACGGCGCCACTGACTTGGGAGCCATAGGCGTAAATCGCCAACACAGGCGGGATGGCTGCCTGAATTGCGGCAATGAGATCGCGGACGCGGGTCTTGTCCATGGAACGATGTTAATGCATTCCGAAAGGTTCGTCAAAGATAGTCTATCGGTCTGTTCAGTCAGAAAACCTGTCTGTTTCGTCTATTTGGTCTGCTTCGTCCATTTCGTCAAGTGCGCCAATCCAGAAAAACCACGATTCAAATGTTGTGGGGTCAGATCCGGACAACTACAAATTCCGAGGAAACGGCGAGGCGCACGGCTGGAAGCCTCGATTCATCGAACCCTGATTCTCAAGCGGGACCAAACCCAGCACCCCGTTAACGGGACGCTTCAAATAAATCAACCCCGATGAATCGGGGTAGCTGCTTCGGGGGGATCGTTACCCGCCGGTGAACCGGGGGGCTGTACGAAGGCAAGTCCGCTGAAGCGGACTCGACGACGCTCAGGCAACGGAAAGACGGAATGAGGAACAAAGCATTAGGGTCTAAATTTTCAATTTTGATGTTTGTGCAGGAGAAACATTGAGGATTTAGAATTGACCCTAAAATGATACGCCGAAATCATATCCTGCCGCTTAAATGTAGATTGCAAAGATACGACTCCAATGAATGCTTGAAGCAAATTCCAAATTCCAAACCGCCAAATTCCAAATAAAAACCAAATTCCAAAATCCAAAAAAGCCAGGAAGAGAAAGGCCGGCAACCCCGATGAATCGGGGTAGCGGCTTTGGGGGGATTGTTACCCGCCATGGTTGGAACAAAATCCAAATTCCAAATCCCAAATTCCAAACAAAAATCAAATTCCAAAATCCAAAAAAGCCAGGAAGTGAAAGGCCGGCAACCCCGATGAATCGCGGTAGCTGCTTTGGGGGGATCGTTACCCACCATACTTGAAGCAAATTCCAAATTCCAAACCGCCAAGTTCCAAATAAAAACCAAATTCCAAAATCCAAAAAAGCCAGGAAGAGAAAGGCCGGCAACCCCGATGAATCGGGGTAGCTGCTTCGAGGGGATCGTTACCCACCATACTTGAAGCAAATTCCAAATTCCAAACCGCCAAATTCCAAATAAAAACCAAATTCCAAAATCCAAAAAAGCTAGGAAGAGAAAGGCCGGCAACCCCGATGAATCGGGGTAGCTGCTTTGGGGGGATTGTTACCCGCCGGTGAACCGGCGCTGTACGAAGGCAAGTCCGCTGAAGCGGACTCGAGGACGCTCAGGCAACGGAAAGACGGAATGAGCAATTGCATTCCCTTGGAAACTACATTAAAATGGCATTTATTTCACCACACCTCAATTGCCGGCAGGGAAAAGCAAGATTGCTCTTCAACCTTGTGTATCGACTCAAAGGGAGTTGCCATGGAAGACCAGAGTGTCCAAGTCACTGAATCAGCGGTACTCAATGCGTTGAGGGCAATCAACGATCCGGATCTGCACCGCGACATCGTCGCCCTCGGTTTCGTTCAGGAAGTCAAGATCTGCGGGGGACAGGTGGCGTTCAAGATCGTGCTCACAACCCCGGCGTGCCCGGTTCGTGACAAGATGCGGGACGAGGCGAAGGCCGTGGTCTCCGCGCTCCCTGGAGTCACTCAGGTCAATGTTCAAATGGATGCCAAAGTAGTGGCCACCATGGGCATCCCCGAAAAACAGTCGATTGCCGGCATCCGCAACATCCTGGTGGTGGGCAGCGGTAAAGGCGGTGTCGGAAAATCCACGGTTGCTGCCAACCTCGCCATTTCGCTGGCCAATATGGGAGCCCGGGTGGGCCTGATGGATGGTGATATCTATGGCCCCAACATCCCCCTGATGCTGGGAATCACCGAGCAGCCCATCGTTCAAAACGAGCGCGTCGTCCCGGTCATCAAGCATGGGTTGAAGGTCATTTCCATGGGGTTTTTCAACCGCGGGGATACGCCGGTCATCTGGCGCGGACCCATGCTCCACAGCGCGATCCAGCAGTTTCTCAAGCAGGTGAGCTGGGGGGAACTCGATTATCTTATGGTGGATTTGCCGCCGGGAACGGGCGATGTTCAGCTGACGTTGGTGCAATCGGTGCCCCTGACGGGTGCGGTGGTTGTCTCCACGCCGCAGGATGTGGCGCTGCAGGACGCCCGCAAGGCCATCATGATGTTCAAACAGATGAAGGTGGACATCCTGGGGGTGGTGGAGAACATGAGTTACTTTCTCTGTCCCCAATGCCACCACCGGAGCGATATTTTTTCACACGGCGGAGCGAGGAAGGCGAGCGAGAAATTTGACGTTCCGTTCCTGGGTGAAATCCCCCTGGACGTCTCCATTCGTGAGGGCGGTGACACGGGCTTGCCCATCACCGTCACTCAGCCCGACTCTGATCTTTCAAAGGTCTTTACCCGGGTGGCCGAGCAACTCGCCGCGCAAATCAGCATATCGAACTTTAAACAACCCGGAGTCCCCGCAGGGGTCATGTAATAAGCACTCAGCGGCCCGGGGGTACGCGATCTCAAGAGTGAGAATCTAATAGAGAATCTTCAACCTGAAGAATCCTAAGAAGAATTTGTTTGACTCCACTGGCCGCAGTCGTGGCTCGGGATCCTGTTCGAGCAGGTCGAGCCGTGTTTCTTTCACTGCCCCGGCTCCCCCCGCACGACCCTCCTCGTAATAAACCACGTTGTCCTGTTGCCCCAAAGACTTGATGGAGCTGTCCTTCAAGAAGATCATAACCAGGTAAGGTGAATCCCGGACCCCCGGGGTTGAATAAAAAATCAGATCGCCTCTCTGAGCGCGATCCCGGTCCTTCCCGGTGAACGTCACATTGAATTCCTTCAGGGAGCCCGCGTCGACCCAATCTGAGAAAAATTCATTCGCAAGGTCAGTAGGAAGGTAGGCCCCCCCTCGCGTCCGGAAGATCTTCTCGCCCAGCGGTGTCATCGGGAAGCTGTACTTCTCGATGGAGGGTAATGGCAGGAGGGCGCCAAACCGTCTTTGCCAGGTGTCCGAATGCCTTCGCAGTGCCTCCCGAATGGCAAAGCACACAAAACCTGCCGCATGATGCTCGCCCGCCGGCCAATCCGGGCTCATCTGACGGACCTGGAGATCGGCGATCGATGTGAAGGCGCGCCGAAAATTCTCCCGGTCGGTGAAGGAGGTGAGCTGGAAGGAGTCCGGAAACCCGTCCTGGTTTGAATCTGTGCTGACGGTATGGGTAAACACACGCACCTCGCCGGCCGCTGCGTTGTGCACTTTGAAGCGAATCACCGCTTCTCCTTCGGCGGCCCTGGACTTGATAAAGTACGAGACTCCCCGCTCACTCAACCGTACTTCGTCCGTTGGAAACAGATTGACAAAGTCAGCGCCTTGGACGATCTGAGTGCTGATCTTCGGATGGGGGAAAAAGATTCGGCGTACTCTCGGCATCTCGACCTGAATACGAACAGGTGTCCGGGAGATACCATCCGCAGGAAGGTCAATTCGACCCGGTCCAACAATAATCTTTGAGGGAAGCAGGAAGGAAATGCCGAGAATCCCGAGCAGGACCAGATAAATACTGACAAATAGTTTTTTTCGCATCGAGCTGGAGCGCGGAGCGGGGCCATTGGATTCTAACAAGGCTAATCGGGACAGAATTAATTCAACCCTTGGAGACAATTCAGCCCTTCAGGGGAAGTCAGAAGTCGGATGTCAGAAGTCAGAGCTCAGAAGAAGAACACCTCCAATGAATAACCTGTGGGGGGAGAATTGCATCCATCCTCTTCTGTGTTCGTCCTACGAATCAACGAAAGACGACTGCATCAGGGGGGTCTCTTTCTCCCGGGCTTTCCCCGCCCGGAAGTTGACAAATTCAAACATCACAAAGCACTCCACACAAAAGGGAGGGAATCCAAGGTATCCCGCCAGAGGCATTTCAAAGATTTTCGCCCCTTGCATGATCGGGAACACATACTTCCAGCGTGCGATCGCCCAAAAGTTCCAGAACTCCCAGAGAAAACCGCAGAACAAGCCCGCCAGCAACATGGAGTAAATCTCCCGGCGGTGGCCTCTGATCCAATCCCGCCAGAGCGATCGTCGCCCCAACCAGTAATTGATCGGGTCCAAGGCAAAAATCATTCCCAGCCAAACGGAACCGAAAAGGTAGGACGCGGCCGGCTGGGGAACCATTAAAGGAAAGACCAGCATGACCGATCCGATCAGGAGACTGCCGACAAGAAGGCGTCGGGAGGGCACGGCTGAAACGACCTCGGGGGAAGGCTCGAAAATCTCGAGGGCATTCAGCAGGTCGGTCGTTTCAAACAGCGCCGGCCAGATGGTTGCGAAGGCCCAGCCATATCCGAGATATCGCAGAAACATATCCTGAGGGAGATTCAAATAGGACCAGTTTCTGAGATGGAGATTGTAGGCCTCAAACACAAGCCAGAGCGGGATCGACCACAACGCCAACCAGAAAAAACTTCGGGGAGAGTCTTTGAGGCGCGAGCGGGAGGTCAGTCGATACACGGCTGCGTCCGCCACCAGGATATAGCCCGACCACACCAGCGGAGTGAAGTAATGGACGACAAAATACACCTTCATCCGAAGCAGACCCTCCGCCGCAAGAATCACAAAGAGGCCGAGGAGGCCATACACCGGCCAAGGCCTTTTCTTCTCAATCCGCGCATAACGGAGCGCGAACCACAGAACCATCAGCATGAGCATCAAAATCCCAGTCCAAGCCATGAATCATTCCCCCTACTGCCCGAAACATACGGCGGGCTCTATGCATTGTACCAAGTTTTTTGGTTTCTGCCCTTCACAGGTTGCTTCTTTCGAATTGGAGTCTTGACCTGAAAGCAAGAAATGTCTGGGCATTTAGGCGGGACGGATCGTACCGCAGCGCATTGTAAAGCATGGCGAGTTCAACTGCCACCGCGCGAATTCGCGCGTCACCGATCGACTGCGAAAACTCCATGGGTGTCTGGTTGGGGTGGCGATGGAATCCGCGGCGAGCGAGTGTCTTTAACCACTGTGAGAAGATCTCTGTGACCAGATGGGGTTGAGGCGACCGGACGAGCCGGCGGTGGCGTACCAGGCGCCATATCCCCCATGCCCCGAGGAGAATGAGCAGTCCGCCCCCTCCCCACAGAAACGATCGTCCCCCCCGCTCCCACAGGCGCGGTTGTCCGGAAAATGGTTGAGCCGAGAACAAGGCCGTACGCAAATAACTCGAGAAGGCCGTCGTCCAAGCCAACCAGATTTGTTCCATGGCGTTCTTGAAGGACAGGGCCTTGCCCTGGAGACCTTGAAACAGCGTGACCTGATGGAAGGCATCGTACCCCACAATCCAATTGATCCAGAACAACTCCAGGGCGTCGAGATAATGATTCAAGGTGATCCAGGCGGTGGATTGTACGGTCGGTGCCACCGCCGGGGTAGGATCGAACGCCACCCAGCCATATCCTGGAAAGAACACCTCCACCCAACTGTGGGCATCCGCCTGCCGGACAATAAAATCCCCTCCGATTGCATTGTATTCCCCGGTCTGAAAACCATTGACCACTCGAGAGGGGATTCCCAGGGTCCGCAATAGGATGGCCATCGAGGACGCGAAGTATTCACAGTGCCCTCGACGGGTCACGAACAAGAATTGGGCGATCGGATCGTCCTCTCGCACGGCAGGCAAATCCAGTGTGTATCCAAAATTCTCCCTCAAGTATCGTTCGACACTCCGGGCGCGATCGTAGTTGTTGGTGTCCCCCCGCGTCATCCTCATGGCCAAATCAGGAATTCGGGGGTCGATCGCCGGGAGAGCCAGATAATCTTCTCCAAAGTCCGGGGGATAATCCGTGCCCGCCTGACGGAGTGTTGTGGCCGGAGGGGGACCGATATCGGAGACGGCGTCATAACGGATGCGAGTGTACGGCTGGCGTATCATCACAAAAGAATCGCCCTTGTTCATCCGCACTTGCGCCTGGATCTGGATGGCCCGGGCCCGGGCTGCCGCAAACAGCACTTCGGTGGAGATCGGTTCCAGGAAGACCTGATAACGGACAAGGCGGTGAGGCGGTGGGATTTGCTCCGGAAGAACATGGTAGCTGGCGCTGGCGTCCCGCGACAATTTTCCCGGATCAATTTCAAGACTTCGGCGCCAGGAGTTTCCGATAAACCAGTTCAAGGCGATGCCTCGCCACTTCACCCCCTCGAATTGGCGCGGGTCGCCCTCCACCTTTACCCGCATCACAATCGACAGGTTCTTCTTTAGAGAGCCGACCGAACCGAACTGAACCGTGGTCGAGAACCCTGTCAGGGATTGCGTCGGGGAATTCAACCGGCTGAAAAAACCTGCTCCCACGCGAGGCAGAGCAAAGAAAAACAGGACGGCAGAGGCAACAATCCCGATGCTCAACGTGGCGGAGGCCGCAGCCAGGGCCCCGTACAAACGACGGGGTCTGATGGGGGCTGCAACCAGGCGGGCAGCCCCGTCGTCGGCCTTCCGGGGGGCCCCGGCGCTCAGTTCCTGCTGGGAACGTTTGATTTCGAAGCTGGTCAGGGTGGATATGACCAGCGTCAAAAAGGCTAGGAAGGCCACGAAAAACGATGCATTGATGGTCATGGCGGCCGCGGCCAACAATTCCATGAAGGCAATTCCGATCAAGTAGAAATAATCCTTGTCCTTCTTCTCGGAGAAGAACTTCAGAATCTGAATGAAGATGAGAAGGTGGATGGCAGCTTCCACGAAAGACCGGGAGAGCCACGCCATATCCAGGAGAAAGACCGCGATGTAGACCTTGGAAAAGAGGGAGACGCGCTCAGCCGGCAGGTGGAAGGATCGTCGTTTCAGACCGAGATACAAATAGACCGAGTACGCCAGCGAAAAGACCAGGATTGAGGGAAAGTCCACTCGGCCCGTCGACGCCAGGGTGAAGAAGCCGACCGCGAGCAGGAGGTTCACAGAGGTTTGGAAATAGACATCTGCGCGCGATTTCATTTTGAATTAAGTCCGAACAGACATCCGGCTGGACGGTAAAGGTGCAGCAGTGTGGTTCGGGAGAGCGCTCGCCCATCGGGGCGCCTCTACAAGGCGTTCACAAATCTCAGATAGTCACGCACCTTCTTCATGTCTTCCCACACCTCGCGCTTCTTGTCAGGCCAGCGCAAGCAGTACGCAGGGTGAAAAGTCGCCATCAGCTTGATTCCGTTGTAATCCAACCACTGACCTCGTATCTGCGTGATCCCCGTCTTGATTTTGAGCAAGGTCTGCATGGCGGGGGAACCCAGACATACAATTACCTTGGGCCGGACCGATTGGATCTGCCGGCTCAAGAAAGGCTCGCAGGAGTCGATTTCATCCCGCTCAGGAGCGCGGTTCTCCGGAGGACGACACTTGATGACATTGCAGATGTATACATCCTCGCGCTTGAGACTGATGGCTTCAATGATCTTCGTCAGCAGTTGACCCGCGCGTCCGACGAAGGGCAGTCCCTGTTCATCTTCATCAGCGCCTGGCGCCTCTCCCACAAACATCAGTGCGGCCCGGGGGTGCCCGGTGCCGAACACAATATGCTTCCGGAGCGGCGCCAGCTTGCATCGCTGGCAGTCGCCGAGATCGGAGCGGATTTCATCAAGTGTTTCTTGCCGGGTTGAGGGTTCAACCGGCGAGAACAGGGAACCGGTTTGGGGAGGGGGAACCGAGCTGGCAAACATCGCGGAGGATGCCGGCTGCGGATCAGAGGCGCTCGGCGAGGGAACCGGTGTGGCGCCCCGATCGGGCTCAGCCTCCCGCGGCACATCGCCTCTGGGTCTGTGGATCCGATCCGCGCTGAGTTCGCTGATCCCGATCTCCCTCAAATAATCGAGGATGTCTTGGATGGACTTCGATGGGTTCAATGGAGTAAGTAAATGCAGCTCCCGGATGTCTATCGGGACAGCGACCCTGGGTCATCGCTTCCGCAACTGAATAACCTCGTCGAGGATCTTGCCGGCCACTTTGGCCTTCGCCATGAGGGGGACATCTCTCACTGAACCATCCGGACGCAACAACTGAACATGGTTCGTGTCGACGTCGAAACCGGCGCCCACCTCGTTCAAGTCGTTGGCGACGAGAAGGTCCAGGTTTTTCGATTTCAATTTCTGCTTTGCCCCCTCCAGGGACATACCTGTCTCGGCCGCGAACCCGACCAGGAATTTTCCGTTCTTCGACCGGCCGAGAGAGGCCAGAATATCCTCCGTCGGCTCCACTTCAATGGCAGCAGGCAGTTCTTCTTTTTTGATCTTTGAAGCGCCCGGGTGGGCGGGGCGGACATCCGCGACGGCGGCCGCCTTGATGACAATTGTTGAGTTCTTAAAGTGTTTCCCGACCGCTTCTCCCATTTCGGCAGCGGTTCGCACCGGCACAAATTCCACTCCCGTAGGAGGTTCAAGGGCGGTGGGACCGCTCACCAGGGTAACCCGGGCTCCTCGCCGCATCGCCTCTTCAGCCAGCGCATAACCCATCTTGCCCGAAGAACGGTTTGTAATGTAACGGACGGGATCAATGTCCTCCTGTGTCGGCCCGGCGGTGATGAGGATCGACTCGCCCACCAGGTCGTCGGTCAACCCCAGCGTCTCGCAAACGGCTTCGAGAATCTTGTCATTGGCGGCGAGTCGTCCCTGTCCCACCATCCCGCAGGCCAGATAACCTTCCTCGGGCTCGACCACGCGCACGCCCCGGGCCCGGAGCGTGGCCACGTTTTCCTTGACCGCCGGGTGGTCCCACATTTCGCAATTCATCGCGGGCGCGACCACGACAGCGGCCTTCGTGGCCAGATAGAGGGTTGAAAGGAAGTCGTCGGCCACTCCGTGAGCGAACTTTCCCAGGACGTCGGCCGTCGCCGGCGCCACCAGCAGCAGGTCGACCGATTGGGCCACGGCGATATGTTCAATGGCTGATTCAACATTGGACGAAGCCGTTCCGGAGCGGTCGAACATCTCCGTAATCACCTTTTGGCCGGAAAGGGCCGCAAAGGTCAGCGGCGCCACGAATTCCTGGGCGTGATGGGTCATTACGACTTGCACATCGAGGTGGCGTTGTTGCAGGAGCCGGAGCAATTCCGCCGCCTTGTAGGCGGCAATACACCCTGTCACTCCCAGCGCGACCTTCATTTGTCAACTCGCTCTTCGGCTGCCCCCGGGCAGACGCTCGGGTCCGCAGACGGGGGACTATTTTTTCTTCTTTTTCTCGCTCACCTCTTCCCCCTCGTCGGGAGGAGGAAGAATTTCGAATTTCAAGGCGCGTTGTTCCAGCTCTTCGCGGGCTGTGCGCGTCGGCTTCTTGCCGGTGGCCGGCATGAGCGGAGGGCTCCCGCTCTGCAATTGACGCGCTCGTTTTGCGGCGAGCAGAACATACCGAAATTTGCTGTCCACTCCGGGTGGAAGCTTAATCATTCTGGATTGCCTCCAAAGGTATGAAGAATATTCTCGATCTGTTTCTCCAAACGCGACTGACTTGCTCGATGAGCAACAATGATGGAGCGGAGCGCATCAGTGGCACGGTTGATTTCGTCATTGATGATCACGTAATCGTACTTACTGTACTCCTGGATTTCCTGTCGTGCCCGGCCCAGGCGTTCCCGAATCACCTCATCCCCGTCTGAGCTGCGCCCGCGCAACCGCTGTTCCAGGCTCGCGAAGGAGGGAGGAAGCACAAAAATGGAGGGCGCTTCCCTTCCAAAACGTTGCTTCACCTGCGCCGCACCCTGCACATCGATGTCCAGGATGACATCGTCGCCCGACAACCGGACGGCCTCGATCGCCTGCCAGCTGGTCCCGTAATGGTTGCCGAAGACAACGGCATGTTCGACGAACTTCTCCTCCTGAATCATCCGCTCGAATTCGTCACGTGTCACGAAGAAATAATCGACGCCATGCTGCTCCCCCGGGCGGGCGGGCCGGGTGGTATGAGAAATGGAAAAGCGCAGGCGGCCCACTTCCTTCAGAACTCGTCTGACCAGCGTCGATTTTCCCGATCCCGAGGGGGCTGAGACAATAAACAGGACTCCTGAATTTTGCACATCCACCGCGCGGTCACCCCGATCCGGTTGCCCTTCAACTCGTTCCGGCTTAGACGACATTCTGGACTTGCTCGCGCAACTTCTCAATCTCCGCCTTGATTTCAAGGGCGCGATCACTGGCTTCCCGAGCCCCGCCGAAGGCGCTGGATGTCTTCGATAAGATCGTGTTTGTCTCGCGGTGCATCTCCTGGAGGAGAAAATCCAGCCGCTTCCCAATCTCCCCTTCGCTATCCAGCAACGCCAGGAACTGTTTGACGTGACTCTTGAGCCGGGTCACCTCTTCGGTAACGTCGCCTTTCTCAGCCAGGTACGCCACCTCCTGCGCCAACCGGGCGGGATCCACGTTGGCCGACTGCGTGAGCCGCATGACTTCTTCTTTCAACTTCTCGAAAATTGCCTGGACGTTCGATTCCAGGGCCTTCTCGATGAAGTCCACGTGTTGTCCGATGACGCCGGTCCTCCCCCGGACATCGTTCTCCAATTGCTTTCCTTCCAGGCTTCGCATCGCCTGCATCTCAGAAACGGCCTTTTGCAGGGCCTGTTCAAGAACGGGGTGGAACCTTTCCTTCAGCTGCTCGTTACTCAGGAGGTCGGCGTTTCCGAAGGTGACCACGTTGGGCAACCTGAGAATCGAATCCAGATTCAGCTCGCTGTTGAGATTGAACTTGGTCTTGATCTCGTTCGCAGCACGAAGGTACGCTGCGGCCACGGGTGCATTGATTTTTACAGACACCTCGCCCGTGTTGTCCATGATCACGTTGACGATGATCGAGCCCCGGACAAGCTTTTCCTTAAGGAGCGCCTTCATCTCATTCTCGAACGGCTGCAATTCCTGCGGCATCCTTAAGGTGGCATCGAAATGGCGATGATTGACAGACTTCAAGCTGATGGTGATGACAAAATCAGCACCCTTGACCTGCCCTTGTCCAAACCCGGTCATGCTGAGAATCATTGGTTGGTTCCTGAATAAGCCATCAGCATTCAGCTATCAGCTGTCAGCAGTCAGCTCTTAGCCATCAACCCTGAAGCTGGGTCTTGTTCAAACTCTATAGTTGATACTGAGGCCAAATCGCATTTTTCTCTAAAAATAAGGTCCTAAAGAACTGATAGCTGACTGCTGATAACTGAAAGCTGATAGCTGAAGGCTGACAGCTGATCGCTGTCTCTTCTAACTTGCCTCCACCCACGGAGCGAAATCGGTCTCGGCGAATTGAATCTCATAGAGACGCTGGTAGACCCCGCCATGATCCAACAGGTCCTGATGGGTCCCAACTTCCTGAACCTGGCCGTCTTGTAACACCACGATTTTATCGGCGCTCCGGACCGTGGACAGCCGATGGGCAATGACAAACACCGTGCGCCCTTTCATCAGGTTTCCCAAGGCGCGCTGGACGTAAAGCTCTGATTCCGAGTCAAGCGCTGAAGTCGCCTCGTCCAGGATCAAAATCGGAGGGTTCTTCAAAATCGCCCTCGCGATCGCAATTCTCTGACGCTCTCCACCGGAAAGCCGCTGTCCCCGCTCCCCGATCACCGTGTCGTATCCCTTTGGCATCTGCTGGATAAAATCGTGGGCCAAGGCCGTGTGGGCAGCCTGCTCAATGTCTTCCTGGCTGGTCTGAGGACGGCCATAGGCAATGTTGCTGCGTACGCTATCGTTAAACAGGATCGTCTCCTGTGTGACGATGCCGACATGAGCCCGGAGCGATTCCCGGGTGAATTCACGGATATCACTTCCATCCACCATGATGTGCCCGCCGGTCACCTCAAAGAACCGGGGGATCAGATTCAGCAATGTGGTCTTACCGGAGCCGCTTGAACCCACGACGGCGACGACTTCTCCTTTTTTCACCGTCAGGGAAACTTCTTTTAGAATCGGCCCCTCGTGGTCGTAGCTGAAACTCACCCTGTCAAAAATAATTTGGTCCCGGAACTCGACCAGGGGTCGGGCTTTGGCGTCGTCGGCCTTTTCTTCCGGCAGCTCCAGGAACTCAAAGACGCGGGAGGTCGACCCCATGGCCTGCTGAAACGCATTGTTAATTCCGCTCATCCGCCGGACCGGGTCATACATCTTAAACAGCGCGAACATGAACGCAATAAACGTTCCCGGGGTCATCCTTCCAGAGTGAATTTCCGTCTGAGCGTAATACAACAACCCGCCAATGACGACCGCTCCCAGCACTTCCATTAAAGGGGATGAAAGCGATTGGACGCGCACCCACTTGAGATTCAAATGCAGCAATTTCCGGCTGGCTTCCTTGAACTTCAGGAACTCAAACCGCTCCATGACGAAGGCCTTCACAATCCGTATGCCGGTAATCGTCTCGTGGAGAATGTTTGAAATGTCCGCCATGTTGTCCTGGCTGGAGCGCGTTGTGCGGCGGATCTTCCGTCCGAACTTCACCGAAGGGAGCGCCACCAGGGGGGCCAGGAGCACGGCCACCAGGGCCAACAACCAATTCATAGAGACCAGAACACAAACCATCCCCACCAAAGTAAAAATCTGGCGCAAGGCGTCTGCCATCACTGTGGAGGCGGCATTCTGAATTTTCTCAATATCGTTGGTCACGCGAGAGATGAGCCGGCCGGTCGAATTTCCATGAAAGAACGAGGCCGGTTGGTTGAGGATCTTTTTATACAGGTCGTTCCTGAGATTCATCACCACCGACTGGCCCACAAAACTGATCAGGTAATTCCCGGAATAGTCACACAGGGCTTTGCCCAAAGCTGTTCCCACAATGAAAAGAGCCACGCCCAGCCATAACGAGTAATTTCTCAGCGGAATCAGGTAGATGAGATCAACAGTCTTGTGGAGCAGGGGAAGCGGAAGAACAGAAGCGACAGGGGTGGGAGTGAGGATCTTATCAAAGACGATTTTCAGCGTGAGCGGGACCAAGGCCTCAAAGGCGCCGACTGCGGCCATCAGCACTACGGCCAGCAAGAAGATTGCCAGATAATTGCGAACGTAATGGAAGAGTTTTCGGGTGTCGTTTTGCATGCTTTGAAACAGACGAATAAAAACCACTCATTATACTGGACTTTTGCGAAAAAGACAATTTCCAGAGCCACGCGGATTTCAGCGAACCGTTTGCCCAGAAATTACCGGAGGGCACTCCCTGAGTGTTGCGGCCCTACGGAACCACGGGCTGGTTCAACCAGATGTTCTTCAACACACTGAGGTTGTCTGAGCCTACGTGTTAAACAGAAAGGAACTACAGCTTCGACCCCTTGGTATCAAAGAAATCTCGCAAGGCGTCGCCGAGAAAATTGAACGCCAGGACCGCCAGCATCACCGCCACGGCGGGAAAGAGGACCAGATGGGGCGCGTCGAAAAGGTGGATACGGCCATCATTCAACATGGAGCCCCAACTGGGGGTTGGAGGGGGGACACCCAATCCAAGAAAGCTGAGTGTGGCCTCGGCAAGGATCGTGTTCGCCATGCCCAGGCAAGCCTGCACCACGATCGGCTGAATCGTATTGGGAACCATGTGAATGAAGATCACGCGCGCACTGGAGGCGCCCGAAGCCCGGGCGGCTGTGACGAAATCCATTTCCTTCGTCTTAAGAAACTGTGCGCGCGCGAGACGTGCAAATCCGATCCATCCGATCAGGCAAAGCGCCAGGATCAGTCGCGACAGCCCCGGTCCCAAAAAGGCGATAAAGGCAATTGCCAGCAGGACCCCGGGAAAGGCCATGAAACTGTTGATCAACACAATATTCAAAACGAGGTCCAGTGAACCGTTGAAATATCCGCCGATGGCCCCGAGATAACTCCCAATCAGGAAGGACACCAGCATGACCGCCACGCTGACCGTAATTGAAATGCGGGTCCCATAGATCACCCGGGAAAGGACGTCACGGCCCAATTCGTCACTGCCCAGCCAATGGGTGGTCGAGGGGCCGTTCAGACGGTTGGCGAGGTCCTGAACTGCCGGGTCGTAGGGCGAAATCCATCCTGCACATATCGCCACCACAATCAGCAGTGCGACAAACCCTGCGCTGAATAGAGCGAGCCGGTTGTTTGGGAACATCACGTCAGGAGACATCATTCGATTCGAATGCGCGGATCGACAAGAAGATAAGCCAGGTCGGTCAGGAAGTTCACTCCAATGTAAGTCAGCGCGATCGCCAGGATGCATCCCTGGACCAAAGGATAGTCACGAAACTGGATCGCCTGGAGGGTGAGTCGACCGATGCCGGGCCAGGAAAAAATGGATTCGGTGACAAAGGTTCCGGCGAGCAGGTTCCCAAATTGCAGCCCGACCACCGTGACAATCGGAATCATGGAGTTCTTCAAGGCATGCTTGTATAGGACGGTGCGCCGCGGCAATCCCTTGGATAAGGCGGTCCGGAGATAATCCTGGCCGAGTTCCTCGAGCATTGCCGAGCGAACCATTCGCGTCGTCACCGCCGCCAACCCGAGCCCGAGGGTGACCGCCGGAAGGACGAGATGGCTCAATCCTCCGATGCCGGAAACCGGGAGCCACATCAGCTGGATTGAAAAAAGCAGGATCAGCAGCGGCCCCAGGGCAAAGTTGGGGAGTGAAAGTCCTAGCAGTGAAAAAAAGCTGATCCACCGATCTTGCCCGGTATTCGATTTGACGGCGGCGTGGATGCCCGCCGGGATGGAGAACAGCAAAGCGAGCACCAGGCTCGCCAGACTCAGTTCCATCGTGGCAGGATAGCGCCTGAGCAGGGTTCTCAGGACCGGTTCCTGGTACCGAAATGAGGTCCCGAGGTTCCCGTGTAACAGATTGCCCACGTAGTGAATGTACTGGACGTAAACGGGCTGATCCAACCCCAGCGCGTGCCGGAGTTGTTGGACATCGACGGGCTGGGCGCCTTCCCCCAACATTTGAAGAACGGGGTCACCGGGGACAAGGTGGACGAGAAGGAAAATAAAGGTGACGACAACAAAGATGCTGAGTCCCATGAAAGCAAATCGTCGAAGAAATATGAGAAACATGAGTCTCGCGATTCAGTCGAAGATGGGTCCCAGATGGAGCCCTTGAAACGGCACTCAGGATTGCAAATTCAACGGTCCGGGGCAGGCCGTCTTGGGGCCCAAATGAAAATCAGCATTTCTCCATTCAGGGTGCTCAATCAGACCACCGCTCCTGAACGGGCATTATAACAAAACACCCCCTGGAGGCCGCCTCAACTCTGCGGGTAAGAGGAACCCCAGGCAACCCCACCGCCTCCATTATGAATCAACATGCTGTTGTGAATAGAAGTTGATATTCAGAATTTCATTCTGATAGAATGACGCGTCCCGAATGAGATTGCATACCAGAGCGACGACGAAGGCCTTGTACCGCAGAGAGCGGCGCATGATTTCCATCCTTGTGCTTTGCGCCTTCTCGTTCTTTTCATTTGCCCTCTCCCTGGAGCACACCTGCCTGACCCAACAGGGACTTGACTTGTCCCAGGTTGCTCCTGCAATTTCCAGCTCATCCGGGGCGGCCGGGACTGTTGTATCCCCTCACCCCTCATTTTCCAGCCTTCGTGGAACAGCAACAAACCAGGGGGACGGCATTTGTCTGGCCTGCGCATGGTCGCAGTCGCTGATCAAGCAGGTGGCGATCGTTCACCTGATCAGCCCTTCCCTGGTGAATTCCCTGCTGCTGACACCTTCCGATCGAGTCACTCCATTCCTGGATTTGTGCCTGGCCATGCAAAAAAGAGGCCCCCCCCGCGTATCTGCATGCTAATTCCCTGATCTTCTTCGATTTGAACTCTAACGATCTTTGACTGCAAGATGTGTAACCCGCTTGCAGGAAAGCTATTGCCAATGCAACAGCTTTGCAAGGAGAACCCGTCCATGATCCCATGGGCAAACCGCCTCAGGGCCTTGGTATTCATTCTTGGTCCTTTTCTGATCTGCAGTCCCCTCCGGGCGCAAGCGCCGTCGCCTCCCGTTCCATCGAAGCCGATCCGTGTCATCGCCATGGGCGAGGCCATTCAGCTCGCGTTGGAACACAACCAGGCGATGCGGGCACAACGCCTGAATGTCGACCAGTCGAAAGCGAACGAAATCACCGCGTCGTTGAAGCCGAACCCCGTGTACACTACCACAAACGAAGATTTTCCGATCTTCAACCCCAGCCAGCTCACCGGGGACAATCTTCGGAACAATCAAGAATTCCTCCAATCCATTAGTTACACCTTTGAGCGGGGGGGAAAACGCCAAAAACGAACCGTGGTGGCCCAGGATACGACGGACCTCGTTTCCAAAGGCGTCTCCGATTTCGAACGCCAACTGAAATTTCAAGTGGCGCAGGCTTTCGTCAACGTCTTGCTCGCAAAATCCAACCTCCAATTCTCGAACGAGGATCTGAAAGACTTCTCCGAGGTCGTGGCCATCAACAAGAGCCGCCTTGATGCCGGGGATATCTCCGAGGCAGACTACTTGAAGATCGCCCTGCAGAAACTTCAGCTCGAACAGGACGTCTCGGGCGCGGATCTGGCCCTGGTGCAGAGCAAAGCCGCGTTAAGGCAACTGCTCGGGTACGAAACGGTGGCCGAAGATTTTGATGTGCTGGGTGAACTGGGCCACAAGAAGTACACCCTCGGACCCGATGAACTCGCGCGGCAGGCCTTGCTTGAGCGTCCCGACTTTCAGGCGGCCCAAAGCGCCGTCAAGCTCGCTGACGACACGGTCTCTCTGGCGTACGGCAACCGTGCGCGCGATCTCACGGGCGAATGGGAGTACAAGCGAAACGGGCCGGTCAATGGAGTTGGATTTGGCTTTTCCATCGATCTCCCCGTTCATGATCGCAACCAGGGGGAGATCGCGCGCAGCAAGGTGGCCGCTCGGCAGGCTGAGGAATCCCAGTCCGCAACACGCGTCGGCGTGCTCACTGACGTCGTGAATGCTTACTCCAGTTTCAAGACAAATGATCGCATCGTCTCGTTGTATGAATCGGGCTACCTAGGGCAGGCCACGCAATCGCGCGAGATTAGCAACTACGCCTACCGCAAGGGAGCCACTAGCCTGCTTGATTTGCTCGACGCGGAGCGCAGCTACCGCGCCATTCAGCTCGCTTATCGTCAGGCCCTCGCGGCGTTCATGCTGAGCGCCGAACAAATCAACCTGGTGGTCGGAAAGCAGGTGCTGCAATGACAAAACTTCAACAGAGATTTCTTGCCGGGTTGCCGATCCTCCCCGCCGGGAGGCAGCGATGCGCGGCGCTTCTGCTCTCGGGCCTCCTCGCGATATTCACCTCAGCCTGCAGCACGTCAAAAGAAGCCACGCGTCCCGCGAGCCACGAGCCTGAGAATAACGAACCGAGCCTGTTCGTCATTCCTGCGAACCAGCTCCCCCATCTTCAAATCCTCCCGGTTCAGAAGACCACGTGGGCCCTTACCATTCGCACCACGGGGACCGTCGATTGGGACAATGACCACACCACCCAGGCGATCGCCCAGGTGAGCGGACCCATCACCCGGATTCTGGTGGATACCGGAACTTACGTCAAAGCGGGACAGCCTCTCTTGGAGGTTTCAAGCCCGGACGTGACAACCGCCGTGGCAGCTTATCGAGTGGCGCATAACCGATTGAATTTGGCCACCTCGACCCTGAATCGGAGTCGGGACCTGTTGGACCATCACGCCATCGCGCAAAAGGATCTCGAAGGGGCCCAGGCCGACTATAACGACGCCGCGACCCAGATGCAAACCACTCTCCAGGCATTGAGAATATTTGGGATTACTCAAAAGGAGATCGAGGAAGGCGAAAAACAGGGAGTCTCGATTAGTCCTCAACTTGCCGTCAGGTCGCCCATCAGCGGAATGGTGATTCAAAAACTCGTGTTTCCAGGACAACTGATCCAAGCGGGGGCCACGACTTGTTTTCTGATCAGCAATGTGTCGACGGTGTGGGTCCAGGGGCACATTTATGAGAAGGATTTGACCTCCGTACGGGTGGGGGATCTCGTGGAGGAAACCAGCACCGCCCTCCCCGAGGCCTTCCACGGGGTCATTTCGTACATCGGGGCAATGGTGGACCCTGCGACCCGGACCACCCCCGTCCGAATTGTGACGAGCAATCCCAAAGGGCTTTTGAAGAAGGACCTCTTCATGGACGTCGTCATCCACACTCAGACCAAGAAAGACGTGCTTGTCGCGCCTGCCTCCGCGGTCTTGTACAACGCCGACAACCAGCCCTTTGTATATGTCCAGGCAGGGGCCGACAAGTTTGCGCAACGACTGGTCACGATCGGGACCCAACAGAAAGACCAAATCGAAATAACGAACGGACTGAAGGAGGGGGAGAAGATCGTCTCGGCGGGAAGCCTCTTCCTGCAGTTTGCCAACACCTATCAGCAGTGAAGAGGTTCTTGTGGAAGATTCGGAGGGGTGAGCCCAATCCTGTTCCTCCACCTCTCAAGGCGGTCAGGATCTTCGCGCTCCGAAAAACATTCTTATGATCAATCGCATCGTATCCTTCGCGCTTTCCCAGCGATTCCTCATCGTCATGGCCATGATCTTCTTGATGATCTGGGGGGTCATTTCGTTTCAAAAGCTGCCCATTGATGCGTATCCCGATCTTTCGCCGCCGCACGTGGAGATCATCACGCAGTGGCCCGGCCACGCCGCCGAGGAGGTGGAGCGCCTCATCACCATCCCGATTGAATTGGAAATGAATGGCATCCCCCAATTGCAGGCACTGCGCTCCATCTCCCTGTACGGACTGTCATCAGTCCAGATGAACTTCCAGTACAACACGGATCCCTACTTTGTACGCGAGCAGTCCTTCGAAAGACTCCCCAACGCCTCGGTGCCGGCGGGCATTCAGCCCACCCTCGCTCCCCTGTTCAGCCCGAGTGGATTGATTTATCGCTATGTCCTCCAGAGTCCCGACCGAACGCCTCAGGAATTGAAGACCTTTGAGGACTGGGTGGTGGAACGGCATTATCGCGCCATCCAGGGTGTGGCCGATGATTCAGGTTTTGGCGGGGCAACGATGCAGTACCACGTCCTGCTGGATCCGAACAAGCTCCTCTCTTATGGTGTCACGGTCCCCCAGGTTGTGCAGCAGTTGGGCAATAACAACGCCAATGCGGGGGGAGGATTCTATTCATCCGGAGGCCAGTTTTACTATGTCCGGGGCCTGGGCCTGGTGAAGACCCCTCAGGACATCGGAAACATCGTCGTCGCCACGCACAACGGGGTCCCCACCTATGTGCGCGACGTGGGCAAAGTCGAGATTGGCCACGCTGTCCGATTGGGCCAGTTCGGTTACATGAAGCAGGATGATGCGGTTGAGGGTGTGATTCTCATGCGGGTGGGAGAGCAGGCGCAGGTGATTCTTGACAAGGTGGAGCAGGTCACTGAAAACCTAAACAAGAACGTGCTTCCCCCGGATGTGAAGGTCGTCCCCTTCTACGACCGGCACTATCTCATCGAGGAAACGACCCGCACGGTGGAAAAAAACCTCCTGCTGGGCATGGTCCTGGTCCTGGTCATCCTGGGCCTGCTTCTCTTCAGCTTCCGCACAGCGTTGATTGTGGCCGTGACCATCCCCTTTTCCCTCCTGTTTTCCTTCATCTGTTTGGACTGGAGGCACATTCCGGCCAACCTGCTTTCGATCGGGGCGATTGACTTCGGCATCATCGTCGATGGCGCGGTGGTCATGGTGGAGAATATCTTTCGCGAACTCGCGGCGCGCCGCGGACAGGAGTACCACCTGATCGATGTCATCCGCGCGGCGGCGCGGGATGTGGAACGCCCGATTTTCTATGCCATTGCCGTGATCATTGCAGGCTATTTGCCCATTTACGCGCTGACCGGGCCCGCCGGCAGGCTGTTTCAGCCGATGGCCGACACCATGTCTTTTGCCCTGGTGGGGTCGTTGATCTGCTCGCTGACCTTGCTCCCTGTCCTGTGTGCCTTCCTTCTAAAGAAACATATCAAAGAGCCGGACGTGAAGATCTACGAACGCATTCGGAATTCTTACGGGGTGGCGCTGGGCTGGTGTCTGAGGCATCGCGCGGTCACCACCTTGATCTGCGTGGGAATTTTTGGAGCCTCCCTGCTCCTGATCCCTTTCATCGGCGCGGAATTCATGCCTCATCTGGACGAAGGGGCCTTATGGGTCCGGGCCACAACACCCTACACGATTTCCTTCGATGAGGCTGCGAAGTTGTCGCCCCAGATCCGGAACATCCTGATGAGCTTTCCGCAAGTCACCACGGTCGCCAACGAGCTGGGCCGGCCGGACGACGGCACAGATCCCATCGGGTTCTTCAACAACGAGTTTTACGTCGGTTTGAAGCCTTACGATGACGCTTCATGGCGGGGTGAAATTCGGACCAAACCGAAATTGATCGACGCCATCCAGGAAAAACTGTCTGCCTTTCCCGGGGTCATCTTTAATTACACGCAACCGGCCGAGGACGCCGTGGATGAGGCTGAAACCGGATTGAAGAGTGCCCTGGCGGTCAAGATTTTTGGCACGGATCTGGCCACTCTCGAAGAGAAATCCAAGGAGGTCAAACGCATCATTTCCCAAGTGCCGGGAATCACTCATATCAGCATTGTCCAGGAACTGGGTCAGCCCAGCCTCCTTATCGTGCCCGACCGGGACAAGATCGCGCGTTACGGGCTCAACGTCGGCGACATTAACACGCTGATTGAGACGGCGATTGGGGGAAAAGCGGCCAGCCAAGTCATCCAGGGAGAACGCCAATTTGACCTGGTTGTCCGGATGCAGGAGCCATTCCGGGAAAACATGGACGCCATTCGGAACCTGCTGATCGCCACCCCCGACGGCCAGCATCTTCCTTTGAGCCAGTTTGCTGATATTCAAGTCAGTAACGGCGCTTCTTTCATCTACCGCGAATCGAACTCGCGTTACGTCGGGATTCAGTTCAGTGTGGAGGGCCGGGACCTTGCGAGCGCCATCGGAGAAGCGCGAAAAAAGGTGGACCAGCAGGTCAAGCTTCCGATCGGTTATTCGTTCGATTGGGGGGGCGAATATAAGGAGTACCTGGCGGCGCGCTCCCAGATGAAGATCATCGTTCCTCTGACGGTGCTCATCATCCTGCTCATTCTCTTTGCCCTTTACGGCAACATGAAATTCCCCTTGATCATCATGTTCAGCGTGCTCGTTACCCAGCCGGTCGGCGGCTTGCTGGCCCTCAAGCTGACGGGAACGGATTTCAGCGTTTCCTCGGGGCTTGGATTTGTCGCCCTGATGGGTGTCGCCGTCCAAACCAGCGTGATTCTTTACTCTTTCATCAACAAGCTTCGCCTCGAAGGGAAGGACCCCCTCACGGCGACTTATGAGGCCTCCCTCCTGAGGCTCCGCCCCATTCTGATGACCGCGCTGGTTGCCTGCTTCGGTCTTCTTCCTGCCGCCATGTCGACCGGGATCGGCAGCGATTCGCAGAAGCCGTTCGCCATCGTCATCGTCGGCGGGATGATTTCGCGCCTGCTTCTGTCCATCTTTCTCGCCCCGGTTCTGTATGCCCTCGTTGCCCGCAAGGATGATGTACTGAAGGTTTGAGGGGGGAGCGAATCAGCATTTGCTGCCAGCAGATCCGGGTGGAGTATTAAGATCTTACTACCCACAGACCTGATCAGTAGGCAGATGTCCTGATTTGAAATCCAGGATCAGGGACGTTGTCATTGACGCTGTTTTGTTTCGTGTGGTGGCATCCACACGTTACTTCCGGCCTGTTTGGGAAACTATGAAATCAAAGCACAGAGGCAGGCTGCTGATCGGAGCACTCATTGCGCAGATTGTGGTGGTGCAGTTTGCGCTCGATGCTCACTATTACCTGCACCTTCCGAGTTTGTTCCGATCCCAACACACGGCGTTTAACAGCACAACGTCAGCAACCTCCCCTACGCCTCACTCGGATTGCGGGTTATGCAGGACTGGACAGACGTATCACAGCCTTGCGGCGGTCCAAACCTATCTGATAGTCCGCATTCCTGAGGTGTTGGCAGCGCGGGAGCTCGAGGCGGAAGGATCCTCCGCCCTCTGTGTTTTTTCCCATACCACCCGTGGGCCCCCTCCCTTGAATCTCTAATCAATTCCAATTTGACTCTTTTCAACGCAGCCTCAAATGAAAAGCGCCAGGCGCTTTCACCCGCGGGCTGTATTCACATATCATTTTTTGATGATTGGATTGGAGATTTCATATGCAGAAGCACATTCTCTTTTTCACGCTTTCCATTGGGCTCATTTTCGGGACCCTTAGTTCTTGGGCACAGTCTTCAGGGACCCTCGAGGGTGTAGTCAAAGATCCTTCAGGGGGTGTCGTACCAAACGCCACAGTCGAAATTCACAATCCGCTAAGCCATTTTGAGCGAAGCGCAACCACCGACAGAGAAGGGAAATTTCGTTTCACGACCATACCATTCAATCCGTATCACCTGCTAGTGACGGCCCCTGGTTTCGCGTCGTACACGCAGGATATCGATGTGCGCTCGCTGGTGACGATAAATCTCGAAGTGAACTTGAAGTTGGCAACGGCAGAAACCACAATGACTGTCCAAAGCGAGGCGGGAGACTTGGTCGAAAACGACCCGACGGCCCACACGGATGTGGATCGCAACCTGTTTTCGAAGATGCCGTTGGAAAGCGCCTCGTCCTCAATCAGCTCTCTGATCACATTTGCGACTCCGGGCGTGGCCGCCGATTCCAATGGCTTCATGCACGGTCTGGGGGAGCATCAAGAAAACGCCTTCTCGGTAGACGGACAGCCCATCACTGACCAGCAAAGCAAGTCCTTCTCCAACCAGATCCCAGTGGGGTCGGTGCAATCTCTTGAAGCCGTAAACGGGATTCCTCCGGCCGAGTATGGCGACAAGACCACCTTGATCGTCAACGTGACGACACGCTCGGGTCTTAACCTGCGGCCGACAGGCGACGTGAATGCTTCGTATGGCTCGTTCGGGACGAGCAATGTTGGCTTCAACTTCGCCGTCGGCAGCCAACGATGGGGAAACTTTATAACCGTAAACGGGCTCCAGTCCGGCCGCTTTCTCGATCCCCCCGAGTTGCAAGTGATCCACGCCAAAGGAAATTCCGAGAACATTTTCGACCGCGTGGATTTTCAGCCCAGCACGCAAGACACCTTCCACGTGAACCTGAATTATGCCCGCTCCTGGTTCCAGCAGCCCAATCAGTTCGATCAGGTGACCGCGGGGCAGGACCAGCGAGCACTCATCAACACGTTCAATTTCGCGCCCGCATGGACGCACGTATTTAATGCGAATACGGCCCTGACGGTGGGCGCTTTTGTGCGCCAGGATCGCTATCACTATTATCCGAGCGCGGATGTCTTCTCGGACCTGCCCGCGACGCTCGCTCAAAGCAGGCATCTCACCAACCTCGGAGTGCGTTCCGATCTCAGTTACGTGAAGGGTGCGCACAACATTAAGGTGGGTGTGCAATTTCAACACTGGTTACTGAACGAGAAGTTCAGTTTGGGCCTCACAGATCCGAGGTTCAACGCACCCTGCCTGCTTCCCTCAGGCGGGGCGGACTCGAATCCAACCCCGGTCGATCCCACCCGATGTTCGACGGTTAACCCGGGGGACACTACAAATGACGGTTTCTTGCCGGGGCTCCTGCCATTCGACTTGTCTCGCGCCGGCAGCCTGCTAAACTTCAACGACCACACGGACATCAAAGAAACTTCCCTGTATGTTCAGGACGCAATTACCGTCAGGAACTGGACCTTCAACCTGGGCCTCCGCGGCGACTTTTACCGCGGACTGAGCAGCGCCTCGGCGCCGGAGCCACGCCTTGCCCTCGCTTACAACATCAAAAAAACCAACACACTGCTGCGCCTGGGCTATGGGCGGGCCATTGTCACTCCGTACAACGAGAACCTGCTGCTTTCCGGTTCGACGGGAATTGGTGGATTGGGTGGCCCCGGGGGTGGCGCAATACCCCCCAAGCCGGGTTATCGCAATCTGCTTAGCGCGGGGATCGAGCAGGCGTTCGGAAAACACCTCGTCGTGGCAGCGGATTATTATTGGAAATACACCACTCCCGACTATGACTTTGGCGTCTTATTCAGCACACCCCTGACCTTCCCCGTTCAGTGGGCAAAATCGAAGATTGATGGAGTCGCCGTGCGCGTGAGCATGCCGAACTTCCACGGATTTTCATTGGTGACCGTCCTCGGAACCTCGCGTGACCGGTTCTTTCCACCGGGAGTCGGGGGTCTGATTTTCAACGAACCACCCCCGCCAGGCGTTTTTCGTATTGACCACGACCAGGCGTTCCAGCAGAGCACACACGTCCAGTACCAATGGAAGGGTACCGGCCCTTGGATCGGGTTCAATTGGCGATACGACAGCGGCCTGGTGGCCGGCGCCGTTCCCTTTGCCACGGATACGACCACTCCGGTCGACCTCACCGCCCTGACACCAGACCAGCAGATTCAGGCGGGACTTTTCTGCGGAAATGTGTTCCCGACGCTGGCCGCGCCGTTGACAAGCTGCGCGCCGTCCGCATACGGATCGACCCAAATCAACATCCCAGCCCCAGGCACCCAGGATGACGACCGCAATCCAGCTCGCATCAAAGGGCGGAACCTGTTTGACGTGGCACTAGGCGTTGACAACCTCTTTCACGGTGACCGGCACAAATGGAGTTTGCGCTTTACGGTGATCAACCTGATGAATAAGACCGCACTGTACAACTACTTGTCTACCTTCAGCGGCACACACTTCGTCACGCCGCGCACCGAAGCGCTCGAACTGGGCTTTCACTTTTAGACCGCGGTAGTGGAGAGAGGTACCTGACGCGGAATCATGGGAAAAATGGGGACTGCCGCTACCAGGCGTGGTCCCCCTTTTTGACCGTTTATTTCTCATACGACGAAGGCTCTGTGGCCCACAGACAAGATGGCCACTTTCTTAGGACACCCTACAATCGAACAGCCCCGTATCAATCGCGTGCCTGTGGTGTATCCCTCCTTCACGGCATAATTCGAGTGTTTGAGGAGCACGGAGGTCACTCGGCGGCCCTCCCATGAAGGTGAAACATGAGGCGGTGAGAGCCCGGCTATTGAATCGCTGTCAACCGGCCCGTATTCTTGAATCTCGGTACTTTGTGACAACGTCAAACAGCTTTGATAAAATGGACGAATGGCGAGTAAACGCTTGAAGCACCGATCTCCTAAGCGGGTTACTTCCTGTTTTCTGTTGTTGATGCAGCTCAATCTGCTTTGTGTCATTACGCTGCATCGCCATGAAATGGAGGGATGGGTTCCTCCAACGACCGCTGTTCATGAACTCGGCCGACGATCGCATTCCCCTGTTCCGAGCACTCTTCTCTGCATGACTTGTCGGGCCGCCCGGCATCTCGCTGCCGGTCCCCCGGCCTACTTTTCCGCTCCCGAGCCTGCCCCGGCAATCTCCTTGTCGCTTGCGTCTTCACCCGGTGGCTTCCATTCCCACGCCCCGGCTGTCACGCGTGGACGCGCACCTCCGTTCTGCTAGTCGGTCCTTTTTCACTACTTTAAAGTAGTGACACGGCGCACCCGTGGGAATTCCACCTCACAATTCTATAAGTACTACTTGGAGGGTGTCATGCGACTACTGAAGGTTTTCGCCTGCTTGGCCTTGCTCACCTCGACAATGCTCTGGGCGCAATCCAAAGACGACATCCAAGAACGGCTGAAGGCCAACGAAGAGCGAATCAAGGCCTTGGAGTCAGAGATCAAAGACCTCAAGGCCATCCTGGCCGCGGTGGCCCGAAACGTCCCGACGGCGCCCGTGCTGCAAGGAGTTGAGCCGCAGGCGCCCCCGCCGGCTCAGTTACCACCGACTCCCCAGACTATTCCGACCACGCCTACCCTGTCCGGAGAATCTGCTGGCCAGATTCCCGTCTATGGAGGTTCCAGCGCCGCTGCAAAGGCACTGAACCCCGACATCAGTGTGATTGGGGATTTCCTCGGTTCCATCGGCAGGAATCCCTTGAACCCCGTTCCCACACTGGAGATGCACGAATCCGAGGTGGGGTTTCAGGCCATCGTCGATCCCTACGCGCGTGCCGATTTCTTCCTTTCCTTCGGCGAGGAAGGTGTGAACCTCGAAGAAGGATTCTTAACCTTCACCTCACTGCCAGCAGGACTGGTCGTCAGAGCCGGTAAGATGCGTGCGGCTTTCGGCAAGGTGAATACCTTGCACAACCACGTCTTGCCCTGGACTGATCGGCCTCTAGTCACCGGGAGCCTTGTGGGAGGTGAAGATGGAATCAACGACGCGGGCCTTTCTGTGACCCGGATCCTTCCCGCACCCAGGGATATTCTTCTGGAAGGAACATTGCAGGTCTTCCGCGGGGATTCCGCTGATGTCTTCAAATCCAGCCGAAATCGGGATGTCAGTCTGGTGGGACACCTTCGAGGGTACCGCGACCTGACCGAATCCACAAACTTGGATCTGGGATTGTCTTATGCCCGGGGTCACAATGAGTTGGGTAGTGGATTTCTCACCCAACTTTACGGAATGGACGCCACTGTGCACTGGAAGCCATTGCGACGGGCCATCTATCATTCCTTCGTGGGACGCACTGAACTCATTTGGAGCCAGCGGCAACAGACAGGAAACGTCCAGCGAGCCTTTGGCCTTTACACTTCCGGCGACTATCAACTTGCAAGGCGATGGTTTATCGGCGGACGTTATGATCGCTCCGCCCGGTCAAACAATGCGAATCTGATTGACAGCGGGTTTTCAACCATCCTGACCTACTGGCCCAGTGAGTTCAGTCAAATCCGCGGACAATATCGGTTTGCCCATTATGCCGAAGGCCGCGACGGGAATGAGTTACGTTTTCAACTTCAATTTTCTCTTGGGGCGCATGGCGCCCACCCATTCTAGGAGACCCCATGATCCAACGAATCAATCAGTTCCTCCCCGTATTCTTGATGCTTATGGTAGCGGCAGCGCTATCAATGCTCCTTTCCTCACCGGCGAAAGCCGCGGCAAAACTGAAGGTCGTCACAGCGACGACAGACATGGCGGTGCTTGCGGAAGAGGTGGGGGGCGACCACATTGAAGTGGAATCGATTGCCCGCGGATATCAGGATCCGCACTACGTGGAGGCCAAGCCCAGCTTCCTGTTGAAACTGCGCAAGGCCGACTTGCTCATCGTGGTGGGACTTCAACTGGAAATCGGCTGGCTGCCGCCGCTCATCACGCAGTCGGGCAACCCCCGCATTCAAGTCGGAGCCCCTGGCTACCTGGATGCTTCCCAGTTCGCGGAAATCCTGGAGATTCCCACGGGCACGGTCACGCGGGCCATGGGCGATGTGCATCCCCTGGGGAATCCGCACTACTGGCTCGAACCGGAAAACGGCCGCCGCATCGCCCGCGGAATTCAACAGAGGCTGGCGGAAATAAGACCTGAAGACAAGGTTTTTTTCGAGCAACGCTTCCAGTCCTTCAGCCAGCGCCTCACCGTGGCGGAGAAGAACTGGGACGATCAAATGAGGCCATTTCGCGGGCGCAAAGTGATCACCTATCACCGCTCCTGGCCCAACTTCACGAAGCGGTTCGGCCTGAACGTGGTCAACTTTGTGGAGCCGCGGCCGGGTATCCCGCCCAGCCCCGGCCACACGCTGGACCTGATTGGAATGATGCGCCGCGAGAGCGTGAAGGTGATTATGGTGGAACCGTACTTCGATCTAAAGACGCCCAACAGTATCGCGAGCCAGACCGGAGCCCAGGTGGTCGTCCTGTTGCCATCGGTGGGAGGTGAGAAGGAGGTGACCGATTACTTCAAACTTTTCGATTACGATGTGGCATTGCTTACGAAAGCGTTTAAGGCGGCCCAATAGGACTCTATCGAGGAGGTCCAATGGAGATTCTTCCATTTTTGTTAATGCCGTTTCTGGCGAGTTTGATTTTGACAGGCATCCATGCTTATCTGGGCGTGCACGTCGTCGAGCGCGGGGTCATCTTCGTTGACCTCGCCTTGGCCCAGATTGCAGCGCTTGGGGCCATAGTGGCCATCCTCATGGGAATGGACCCTCATGGAACGGGGGCGTACTGGCTCAGCCTGGCTTTCACGTTTCTGGGGGCAATTGTCTTTTCGCTTCTTCGGGTTCGACATGCGCGCATCCCCCAGGAAGCCATCATCGGGATTGCTTATGCTGTCGCCTCTGCTGCGGCTATCCTGGCCATGAGCAAGGCCACCGGAGAGACTGAGCACCTTAAGGACATGCTCGTCGGGAATATTCTGGCGGTTTCGGGTCGGGAGGTCGGCAAGACCGCGCTGCTCTATGGAGCGATCGGTTTATTCCACTTTGTCTTCCGGAAGAAGTTCCTGCTGATTTCGATTAATCTTGCAGCTGCAGAAGCTCAAGGCATTTCAACTCGCTTCTGGGATTTTCTGTTCTACGCCTCCTTCGGATTCGTTGTCACTTCCTCTGTGGCCATTGCAGGGGTATTGCTGGTTTTCTGTTATCTGATCGTGCCCTCTGTCGGAGCCATGTTGTTCGCAGACCGGATCGGCCGCCGGTTGGCCATTGGGTGGACAATGGGGACGCTGGTTTCTGCACTTGGAGTGTATTTCTCGGTCGAACTCGATCTGCCGACGGGGGCCACAATCGTCTGCACCTTCGGAGGAGTTCTCGCATTCATGTTCTTGCTGCATTTTCTGTTCCACCGCCAACGCGCGGCGGGAGAGATCCAGCAGGTCATCTCGCAGGTTAAGACCACGACACCATCCGATCGTTAAAGAGGAGATTTCAACCGAGACCTGACTTTGTCGAATTGGCGAGAGTCTCGATTTTCTGATTGCTCCTGTCGCCCCAGCTCCACTTCACCTCGGCACAACGGAGGAACGAGGGGAGCCGATCATCTCATAGTCATTTCACCGCAATTCGGGCTGTCTTAATGTTTCATTCGAATCGGCGCTCTCTCCCGCCCGTGCAGTGGCCAATATCCAATGGTATAATGCAGATCCAATCGAATTCACACAGAATTCCTCAGTCGTAAAGGAGCCTCTTATGAGCGCAGCTTCGGTCCCAGCAATTCAAGCCCAGCGACTCTTCATCGCCGGTGAGTGGCGCGATGGCGCGGCAGGAAAGACCTTCGAGACGACCAATCCGGCCACCGAAGAAGTCATCACGACCATCGCCTCGGCTGAAGTAGAGGACGTCGACGCGGCGGTGGCGGCGGCTCGGCGGGCCTTCGACGAGCGAGGAAATGCCTGGAAGAAGATGAGCGCCGCGGATCGAGGCAAGTTGCTTTGGAAGATGGCCGACCTGATTGAGAAAAACATTGACGAGTTTGCGCGGCTCGAGACGCTGGATAACGGCAAACCCATCTTTGAGTCGCGCTATGTGGATATGCCGATGGTGGTTGAGGTGTTTCAATATTACGCCGGGTCGGCGACGAAGATTCTCGGTGAGACGATTCCCGCAAAGGGCAACTATTTCAATTACACCTTGCGGGAACCCGTAGGAGTAGTGGCGGCGATCACTCCCTGGAATTTTCCGCTTCTTCTGGCGAGCTGGAAGATTGCGCCGGCCCTGGCCGCGGGCAACACGGTCATTCATAAGCCCGCTTCGCTGACACCCCTCACAGCACTCAAGCTGGCGGCCGTGGCGCAGGAAGCCGGCGTTCCTCCCGGCGTGTTCAACGTGATCACCGGCAAGGGCGCGACCGTGGGGGATGCCCTGGTCGAGCACAAGGGGGTGGACAAGATCGCTTTTACAGGCTCCACTGAAGTCGGCCGCGAGGTCATGCGAAAAGCGGCCGGTACAGTGAAAAAAGTCTCGCTGGAACTTGGCGGAAAATCGCCCAATATCGTCTTCGCTGACGCAGATCTGGATGCCGCCGCCCGGGGTGCTTACCTGGGAATATTTTATGGGAAAGGTGAAGTGTGTGCCGCCGGCTCCCGCCTCTTCGTCGAGGAGTCGGTCCATGATCAGTTGATGGAGAAGCTCATCGCCCGGACCAGGAAGTTGCAGCCGGCCGATCCCCTCGACCCCAAAACTCGGTTGGGGGCCCTGGTCAGCGAGGGTCAGCTCCGCTCGGTCATGCGTTATATCGAATTGGGAAAAAATGAAGGGGGACGCCTGGTGACCGGCGGCGAACGGGCACAGGTCAACGGCAAAGGGAGTTTTCTCCAGCCCACAATCTTTGACGGGGTTCATCCGGAGATGACCATCGCGCGAGAGGAGATTTTTGGCCCGGTACTCGCCACGCTCTCCTTTAAAGATGTCGACGATGGCTTGAGTCAGGCGAATGCGACCATGTACGGGCTGGCCGCCGCCGTATGGACGCGCGATATCAAGAAAGCCCATCGCGTGGCCCGGGAACTAAAGGCCGGAACTGTCTGGATCAATACTTATAATGTGTATGATCCGTCCATGCCTTTTGGAGGCTATAAACAGTCCGGATTTGGGCGCGAACTCGGTATGGGGGCACTCGATCTGTACACCCAGACGAAGAGCGTGTGGGTTGACTTAAATGAATGATGTGTTTTATCATATGTGGTTTTTGCAGGATGCCTTGCGCTCGCTGCCATTGCGACCTGCCTGAATGTAAGCTCTGACCTGACGGGCCCGACCAGTTGATGGAAGTCACCTGAAGTTTGACCCCAACGCTCTCGTTGCCTGAATTCGCCCTCTGCCCCATCCCGACCTAAAGGCAAAGCGAAGCTTAGATGACCCGGGATCCATGCTTCAGGGTCAGAAGCAATCCATATTGAGGAGATTCAATGAAGATTAGAACTATTGCTGGAATGTTTTTTGGAATGGCAGGACTTCTGGGCGCCTCCCTTCTTTTCGCGCAGGCTTCCAACGCCTCACGCGTCGGAGTGATCAACATGCAGACTGCGATTCTCGAGTCCATCGAGGGTAAGAAGGCTGCTGATACCTTGAAAACCAAATACGACGCCAAGACAGCTGAGCTCGAAAAGAAAAAGAAGGAAATCGAGGACTTGACGGCCGAGTTGAAGAAGCAGGAGAAGAACTTGAGCGAGGAGGCCCAGACGCAGAAATCGAAGCTCATCGACACGAAGCAGAAAGAGTTGACCCGCGCCGGCGAGGATGCGAGCAACGAGTTCAAGCAGCTCCAGGACGAGGCCATTAACACCATCGGCACCAAAATCATGAGGGTGATCCAGTCCTATGCCTCCGAACAGAATTACTCGCTTGTAATTGATAGTTCCTCCGCCCAGGGGGGCGTGCTCTACTTCAGCCCTACCACTGACATTACAACCGAGATCATCCGCCGATTTGATGCTCAGTCCGCATCAGCCGCTGCTCCCAAGCCAGCCGCCGCACCGGCAACACCGAAGAAGTAGGGCGCCCCGGATCCTGCAAGAGCCATACGGGACGAGGACGAATGATAACAACCCCTGACTCCCTTGATGAATCGAAGAGATCAGTGGGCCATTGAAAGGAATCAGGTCATAACTTTATGAACAATGGAATTCGAAAAGAGATCTCTCATTTTGCGCTGTTTTTGACTTTTGCGATGATCCTTGTCCTCTCAGTTCCGCTTTTGATGGCGGCCGGACAAGCCACGACCCCGGGGAAGCCCCCTGCCGAAACGCCGAAGAAGCCGGAAGCCAAGGATCCGTCCACTCCCCCCGCCGCTCCCGCGGCCTTGGATAAAGCGAATCAGCGACTTATTGACACGATCCAAAATGCGTTCTCAAGCAAGATACCACCCAATACGGATATCTCGGTTGTGGCACGATCAGCCTCCAAGGTAAGCGGGTTGGATTCCGTGACGCTTGAGTTCAAGAATGGCCCAAACTCGAACCGCCTCGAGATTCTGGCAACCCCCGACAACAAGTTTGCAATAGTCGGACAAATCCTTGACCTCTCAAAGGACCCCTTCGCTGAAAATATGGAAAAGATTAACACGGCAAACGCACCGGTGAGCGGCAATAAGAATGCCAAGGTGACGATCGTGGAGTATTCTGATTTTCAGTGTCCGTTCTGCAGCCAGGCCTATCGCACGGTCGAAAACGATGTCATGAAACAGTTCGGGGACAAGGTCAAGCTGGTTTACAAGAACCTTCCTCTTCCCTTTCATCCGTGGGCCGAGAATGCGGCGATCGCGGGTCTCTGCGCCAGCAGGCAGAACAATGACGCCTTCTGGGTGCTATACCGCAGTTTCTTCGAAAACCAGTCCGCCATTACGCCGGAGAACGTGAAAGCGAAGTCCCTTGAGTTCGTGGCCAAGACTCCAATCGATGCCAAGAAATTTGAAGAATGCTACGATAACAAACTGACGCTGCCTCAAGTCAAAGCGGACATGACCGAGGCGCAGTCGCTCGGTATCACCGGGACTCCCGGTTTTATCATTAACGGACATCAGCTTCCTGGGGCACAGCCTTTCAGCTCCTTCCAAAAAGTGATTGAGGAAGAGCTCAAAAAGAGCCCCAACTAGAACCTCGATCCATTCGCATCGTGGCCATACTGAAGCGGAACCCGGAAAACGGGGTTCCGCTTTTTTTGTCCCCCCCCAGGCTCATTCCCACATAAACTTCTATTCCGAAGTTAAACCCCTTCTCGAACCGCGCAGCACCTGAATTTTCAAATTTGAGATTGGGCGTCGATGCCAACCGGGTCTGCGGTGGGATCCTGTTGAGGAGGTCCAGGTGAACCTTAAAGCCATGAGCCCAAGCCTGATATCGTGCGTCCAGTAAAATGGAGGCGCGGTCTAAAAGTCCCTCCTTTATGGGAGCAGTTCGCCTGTAACCCGCCAGCCGTCAGTCGCGGAGTGGTGCTTTGAGTGAGATTTCACCTTTGGAACCGTGGTGAAGAATCAGTCGTAATCTTGACAAAGTCTCCTCCTGCCCTTACCATCGGGTCATAGCGAATGAGGCGACCGTGAATTTGAGACCCCACCCCTCCCAACCCGAACGACAGGCAGAACATGCAGTGAGGGTTTGTGTTCCACCGGGGTTTTTCGAACGTCTTACTTCGACGTGTGATTTTCGCGCCATCACACAACCCTTTTTCAGCCTCTATGACCTGCGGCCTCAATCCTCGGAGAGTGATCCGATCCTTTACTTCAAGATTCTTCTCCTCGAGTACATTCTCGAGGTCAGCAGCGACGCTTTTCGATCGGAGTTCACTTCACATTCTGGCTTGCGTGTCTTTCTGAACATCGATGACCGCACCATCCTGCCCGCACCCGGTGAAATTGTGTACTTCAGAAGGGCGTTAGGTTGGATGGCCTTTAAGAGCCTTCTGGAGAGAGTGATCCGGGAAGCAATTAAGAACGGGCTGTCGGAACGGGATTGCGCCATTTTGGAGAAGCGGTATAACAGACCCTTGGTGGAACTGGTAAAAGAACCCCCCCCCGAGGAATACGGCACAGCCATTATTTCGCCCTCGAACATCCCTGCGCCAAATGGTGTGGGATTGAATCCCTCGGATGAGGCTGAAGTTCCAATACCTCCTTTTTCGGAATTGAGCCTCTCCGAACTTTTTGAGCGAATCATCGTGCCCGACCCTCCTCCACCCATCCAGATGGTGAAAAATCCGGCGCATGCGGAGAGCACCCTACATGCAGCGGCACAGATGCTGTGGGGAGGCCAACCCGGAAACCGGGAACCGGCCAGCGATGCGGGAATTCCCCCGGCCAACTCCGGGGTTTCCACTAAGCAGGGAATGTCATCCTCAAGTCCGATCCAACAGGGTGATCAGGAGATTGATCCCCTTGGGATCGAATCTTTCCTGGACGGAACTCATCCGGTCTCCCCTGGAAAGGCAGCCCGATCATTGGGGACGTCAGGACGTCAAGAGAGCTATTCCCCTCCTCTCCGAACAAGTTTGGATGGGACTTCGTCGGCCCCACGTCGTGAACTCCCAAGATACGGAGCCTCCAGTTCTCGCCTCCAAGCTTTTTATGACCAAGCGCGGGCAAAAAAGGAGAGCCCCCGCGAAGGCCAAGGTTTATCGGACATGCAGTTACCGAGCCGCGCCGAAGGAAACGCAAAAGGGTCAGCAAGCAGGTTACAGCGGATTGAACCAATTATTGAAGAGCGGATGGAAGATCGAAGTGGGGATGCGCTGACCACTAGTGAAGCAGTTTCTCCCGTATCGCCCGTGCACCCAATGAAATCCTCTCAATCCCCTCCCGCTCCGAAAGAAGTCATCCGCTCGGAAAAACACCTTTCGCCTGCCCAAAAGGGGAAAGTTCCATTCTCGACCGTTACTCCATCTTCAAGACTCAGTTCGCTGCTTTCCGCGGAATTTCTTTCAAGGAGTCTGTACATTGCCGTCCCGATTTTGGTGTTGCTGGCTGTCTATTTGTTGATTGGGATCTTAAAAAATGTCCAGCCGGGACCTGCAACCGTCGAATCCGCTCAACCTGCATCCGTACTCTCACCGCACCCGATATCGACGCAAGCGTCCGGAGGCTCAGGTCCCCTTTCCTCCGCACAACCTGAGCAATCATCCAATTCTCTCCGAGGAAACGCAAAGGCCTCTCCCGAGGCACCGCGACCAGGAGGAGTCGCAGTGGGGTCGACCATCAAGGTACCTGAAGGGCATCGGTCGGCTCAAGCCGGGGATGGGGTGTCAGAGGAACCGAAGAAGTTGACATTGATCCGTCATTTGAGGGTGGAACATGGGCTGGACTTCAGCCCCAGCCTTTACAGATACCGGGAATTGAAGGATATCGACGATCGATTGGAGGAAACGCTTAAGAAGGCCGCAAACCGCTGAGGTGGTCTTTCCATTATCTCGTTCGGAATGATTGATCCCCTTTCCCCCCGAACCCAACGTCGGGTTCAACCTGAAATTCAAAATCAAAGCAAAAAGGCACATCAGGACCTAAGCGACAGGGAGCTTCCTGAAGCCTTCTTTAAGGAATCGACCTCACACATTTACCAAGGCGTGTTGACCTTCATGAACGGACCTGAATTCACGATGTCATCGGGGGCTGCATCTGAGCGCGCCGGCCCAAATCCTCACCGATCCCACTTCATGCGCCTTCTGTGGGATCTCCTTGAGTTAATGCACCCTCCACTATCTCGACCACATCGAGCATCCGCACAGTTTCCTCAGCGTTCTTTGCTTTCAGGCCGTCACTGAGCATAATCATGCAAAACGGGCACGAGACTGCGACGGCGTCCGGGCGGGTTTCCAGGGCTTGATCCACCCGCAGATGGCTCACCCGCTTGTCCTGGGGCTCCTCCATCCACATCCATCCTCCCCCGCCGCCGCAACACATTCCCGTGTGTTTGTGCCGTTCCATTTCCTGCAGCTTTGTTCCCGGGACTTGAGCAAGGATCTCCCGGGGTGTGTCGTAGATCTCATTGTAGCGACCGTAATAGCAGGAATCATGATAGGTCACGCGCAGGGGTTGCGTAACCGTTTCCCGGAGTTGCAGCTTCCCCTTTTTGATGAGTTCAGAGATCAATTCGGCCGCATGGACCACCTCATAGTGTCCGCCAAATTGAGGATATTCGTTCTTAAAGGTATTAAAGCAATGCGGACAGTTGACGATGATCTTCTTCACGCCATACTTATTGAAGATCCCGATAGCGTGTTCCACCATATTCTGAAACAGGTATTCGTTTCCCAGCCGTCTTGCAGTCTCGCCATTGCAGGGTTCCTCGGCGCCCAGGATGGCAAACCGGACTCCGGCCTTCTTCAAAATCCTGGTGAACGCGATGGTGACCTTCTTGTTTCGATCATCAAACGCCCCGGCACATCCCACAAAGTAGAGGTATTCTGCCTCGGGATGCTGTGCAATAAGGGGGACATCCAAACCCTCCGCCCAGTCCGCCCGTTTATGCGAGCCTAGACCCCAGGGATTGCTGTGGGTCTCCATCCCGTTAAAGGTCCGGATGATCTCCGGCGGGAATCGGGCTTCATCCTGGACGAGGTGGCGGCGCATGTCCACGATCTTGTCCACGTACTCGATGAGCACCGGGCAGGCTTCCTCGCAAGCGCGGCAGGTCGTGCAGGCCCAGAGCACCTCGTCGTGGATTAACTTCTCGCCGACGATGTTCTCCCCGACAGCTGCCTCCGTCGCCGCCCGTTTCTTTCCAATCATCTCGTGCTGATTCTCGTAAAGGTAATCTCGCAGGTCGAGAAGGAGCTGCCGAGGGGCCAACGCCTTCCCACTCATCGTGGCGGGGCAGTGCGATGTGCAGCGGCCGCACTCCGTACAGCTGAACATGTCGAGGTCCTGCTTCCAGGTAAACTGGTCAATCCGAGAGGTGCCGAATGCTTCAGAGTTCTCCAGGTCCATCTTGCTCAACGCCCCGGCGGGCTCGAGCTTGCGGAAAAACACATTCGGGATCGAAGTAACGATATGGAAATGCTTGGAGCGAGGCAGAAGATTCAGAAAAACGAGGACGACGAGGTTGTGCGCCCACCACGCCCCTTCGCTGATCACCCTCGCCCAATGCAAACCCAAAGGCGCCAAAACGTACGTGCTGACCATCGCGCTGACCGGTTCCCATCGCCGTTCGGCCTCCACCCAGCGGTCGCCCGCGAGATACAAGAGGCGGCCGCCGTCATATAACAGGCCCCCCGCCATGATGACGAAGATGAAAAGCAGAATCAGCGGGCCTTCCCAGTGTGATTGGCCCGCCAGACGTGATTCCGCAGGCTGGAACCCCTGAAGACGGCGCGGATGGGAAATCTCCCATCGGTAAAGTCCCACCAGCACAGCGACGATCACCACCAGCTCCATAATGTCCCGAATGAAAAGGAATGGGCCGCCCATCCCCGAAGGCGAAAATCCGGGGATAAAAAAATGTGGAGAAAAGGCCCGCCCGAACATGGTGAGAATTTGCACACCGAGAATGACAAATCCCCAGAAGATGAAGAAATGCATCCAGCCCGCGGGCTGCTCCCCCACCAGAAATTTCTTCTGGCCGAACGCGTAGAGCAACACCGCCTTGATCCGCCGGCCGGGTTGGTCCAAGCGGTCGGATGGACGAGCAGCCATCAGCAGCCGAATGCGGTAGTATACGGTGCGCAAGAAGTATCCCACCGCAATCACTACTACCACGGCAAAGATTAGAGCGGTCATCACGCGGGTCCTTTCCCCCCTTTTCTTGAGTCAGATTGTCGTCGAAAGATGGGCCCGTGCCCTCAAGCGCAGAGGTTTGTAGCAAAGGACGATGGGGCTGGCAGAGCGTCCCTGAGATTTGCGAATCCTGTTCCTCGCCGCGTCGGCCTTTTTCAAGGGATCAGGAAAGCCTCTGCCCTTGAACGAGCTCAGTCCATCCCCTCACCCGGCATCTTCACGTCCACCTTCTGCCTCCCGTGCCCGCGGTCAGTGCACCAATAGTCGTACATCCGATCCGGCACGTGTTTCAAAAACCAGTAAACCACGCGCATGGGCGCAGGAAAGATGTAGCGCTTCTTCCGCATTTCGATGGCCTGAGCAATGCGACGTGCCGCGGGTTCGGCATCCATCAACCAGGGCATGGATCGAACCTGGGCCGTCATTGGCGTCCTGATGAAACCCGGATGAACAGAAATAACGTCAATGCCGCCGCCGGCCAACTCTCCTCGAATGGCTTCAAGATACATGGCCAGGGCGGCCTTCGAAGTGCAGTAAGCGGCGCTGCGGGGAAAGCCGCGGGCCGCTGCCACCGAACTCATGCCCACCAGCTGTCCGGCCTGCTGGTGCTTTAAGAAGTAATTCTTTGCGATTTCCAATGTGTGGATTGCACCCAAGACATTCACCGACAGGGTTTCTCGGGCAAGCTCCCATTGGTGGGAACTGAAAGCACTCTTTCTCTCTCCAATGCCACTATTGGCAATGACGATGTCCAAGCCGCCGAGTCCAAGAGTCAGTGCTTCCATTGCCGCTTCAAGCTCGTCTTCTTTTCGAACGTCCGCCGGCTGGCAGCAGAAGATCTGACGGGGAAAGCGGGTCCGAAGTTCTTGGCAAAGCCTTTGAAGCTCCGGCTCCCGTCGGGCCAGGGTTCCCACGTGCGCACCGCGTTGGGCGAACTCCCGGACCAGCGCAGCTCCGATTCCGGAGGTCCCTCCCGTGATGATGATCCGTTTACCCGCGGATCGGTGCATGAATCCCTTTCCAATGGGCGCTTTATTCCCCCCTCACTCCCGGGGGCCGTCAAACCCTGAATCACCGAGGATAGTGGTGAATGATAACAGATGGGCTGGAGCCCGTCGGCAAGAAAAAGGGAGAAAAAAGGAGGCGGCCGGCGAGCACGACAGCCCGTCCCGGCCGTGGAAAATAAGCAGCCCCGAAGACACAGCCTCTCAAACCCCGTCATTTGCGAATGAGTGTGAACACAGGGCAAGGGGCGTGCCGCACCACCCGGAGTGTCGTCGTGCCCACAATGGTGGAATCAAAAAATTTCCGGTGTTGGGCGCCAAGAACAATCAGATCGATCTTTTCTTCCTCGGCAAAGGACACAATCCTCTCAGCTCCTTCTCCCTTAATCACAAATTCTTGAATTTCACATTTCTTGCGGATTTCAGGAGGAACCCAGGCCTGCAGACGAGTCATTTCATCAGCCTCGTTGCAGGGCTCTTCAAAAGGCTCGATGGCCCGCAGGACCGACACCGTCGCCCCGAAGCACTCGGCAATACGTCCTGCCGATACCAGGGCCATCCTGGATACCACTGAAAAATTGATGGGTACAAGGATATTTCGAATGGCCGCCGGAGTTTTAGTCTTCTCCTTCTTCAGGCGAACGGTGAGCACCGGACAGCCCGATTCCCGTAAGACGCGTTCCGCCACCGATCCCAACAACATGCGGGTCTCACCTCCCTGCCCATGAGTCCCCATAACGATCAAGTCAACCGTACGCAGTCCCGCCGTCTCTACAATGGCGTTGACCGGCGGGGATTCGACGACGATCAACTCGATTCCTGTTGGGGCTTCCCCGAGTTGCTTTTCAACAAAGGAAGCCAGGTACTGCTCGGTCGAGCGCTTGGATTCGTTCCAAGCCTCTGCAAGCTGGTCAATCTGTGGACCCGTCAGTTGCGGGGGAGGCAAAAAGGGATTTGCAAACAAAATCAAGAGATCGCCTCCTGAACACTTCCTGAAATCCACAGCGTACTTCAAGGCCAGGGCAGATAGATCACTGAAATCCACCGGGCAGAGAATTGTCCTCAGTCCGAACGGCGACATGGCTAGTTTCCTTCCCGATTAGCTTGCTGATGTAAAGAACTGAACTGGGGCGAACGCCAGTTCAGGGGCGCCAGGTCTTGATTTGTCCGCCCGGTCAGCCCAGAGGTGTGGGTTTCTGTTCATTTCCCGAGAGATCCCGCCTCGGCGGAACCGCTGTTTCGGTACGTCCGACCCGGAACCAACGGGTCGTCCACGAGTGGCGCCAAATGAATGCGAAAAGAAACAAAAAATTACTTGTTTACCGCCTTTCATCCGTTATTCTGCTCCGACGGAGAAGAATAATCAAGGAAGTAAACCTGCGGAGGCCCAGTCACATCAAACAAACAGATTTGAAAGGGAAAAGACACGCGGTGTGGCTGAGTCTAGGCCATAAGCTGGCATGTGAAGGTACCGGGTCGACTTCGCCATGGCTTCGAAAAGGTGTGATTGAATACATCCTCGGATGAGGAGATGTCGTGTATAATGGCGGGTTGGAAAGGCGGCTAAGTATCCTCCTATTCAAAGGTTCTGATTATCCTGTGACAAAGGGCAAATTGATGAAATTAGATTCCACCCTTCGAAGTATTGCCGTCGTCTTGTGCATCCTGCTCTCTTCGCTTTCCCTCGTGGCCCAATCCCCGGTTGTGCCTAAGTATGGATCCATATCCGGCACCTTGATCGACGCGAACTCCAAACCGGTGATTGACGCCAAGGTGGAAGTCTCGCAAGACCAGTTTGCAAGCGTCTTCAAGTCGCTCAACTCCAACGAAAAAGGGAGATTCACCTTCGAGATGCTTCCCGCTGGGTTATATCAAGTCCGTTTTTCCAAAGAGGGCTTTGAGGTGTTGACCCAGGATCATGTGGAAATAAAACCGGACGTTGTGACCGAACTTGACGTGTTGATGGTCCCGAAAATCACGATGACCCAGGAGATCACGGTCACCGAACAGCCCACCAGTGAAGTGGCGGTGGGATCGAGCCCCACGGCCGGCAAGATTACTGAAAAGACCATTGAAACGATACCCCTGAAGGTCAAGAAGATTGAGGAGACCTTGCCGATCATCCCGGGAGTCATTCGAACCGCGGATGGCAAGATCAGTATCAAGGGCGGACAGGAATCACAGAGCACGGTTTTGGTGAACCAGGCGGTCTCCAGCGATCCAGTGACCGGGAACTTTGTCATTAATATCCCTATCGATGCCGTGGAGTCGGTTCAGGTATTTAAGAGTCCTTACCTCTCGGAATATGGCCGGTTTACCGGCGGAGTGACCACGGTTGAAACCAAACCTGCGGGGCCAAAATGGGATTTTTCTTTTAGTGATTTTCTGCCCAGCCCACGGATCAAGGGAGGGAAGATCGTTGGAATAGCCGACGATACCCCACGGCTTTCGTTTGGGGGGCCTTTGTTGAAGGACCGGATCAGTTGGGCCCAGAGTTTTGAATATGACATCATCAAGTCCCCGGTCCGCGGCCTGACCTTTCCTCAGAATGAAATGAAAACGGAAGCATTCAATTCCTATTCCCGGTTCGACTTCACTCTTTCCAACCGGGATATCCTGACCGTGAGTCTGAATGTCTTCCCGGAAACCAAGAACTTCCTGAACCTGAATCATTTCAATCCCCAGGTGGTCACGCCGAATTTCCGCCAACGCGGTTATTCTTTTAATGCCACAGACAATTTCAGCACCAAGTCGGGCGGGCTGTTGACCGGACTGGTCCAGTTCACCAACTTCGACGCCTACATCTGGGGCCAGGGTGTGCAGCCGATGGCGTTGCAACCTCAGACATACAGCGGGAATTACTTTAACATCCAGAATCGGTACAGTGACCGGCTGGAAACGCTCCTGGTCTATACCCTCCCCCCTAAACATGCCTGGGGGACCCATCAAATGAAGTACGGCGGGGGGGTGACCTACTCACGGTACACCGGTTTTTCCCGCTCCCTGCCCGTCGAAGTCCTTCGCCTCGATGGAACACTCGCGGAGAGTGATCAATTTGTTGGAACCGGGAATCTGAGCCAGTCCAATACGGAGTTTGCGGCCTTCTTCCAGGACCAGTGGCTGATTCATTCGCGCTTCCAGCTTGACCTGGGACTTCGATACAACAACCAGACCATCGCCGATGCGGTCAACCTTGCGCCGCGCGCGGGTTTTGCCTTTTCCCCCTTTAAGAATGGAAAGACGGTCCTGCGCGGGGGCTTCGGGCTCTTCTACGACAAGGTCCCGCTCAATGCAACCAATTTCCAGCAGCAGCAGAATCGAGTGGTGACTTTCTTCGGACCCGATGGCCTGACCCCGCTAGGGCCACCGCTGTTTTTCCAAAACGTCATAATTGACGTGGGGCCACGCGGACGAGTGACGGAACAGCGGGAAAATCCCGATTTCAGTTTCACCCCATACAACATCAGCTGGAATATTGAATTCGATCACAACCCCCTTCCATGGGCGAGGGTTCGGTTGAATTTCCTGAAGAGCTATTCGAAGCGACTGTTTATGGTGGAGCCCAGCTTTTCTTCTCCCATCGATCCTGCCACCGTTCTCAGCAACCGGGGACAGGGCCGGTACTATGAGTTCGATACTGTTTTGGAATTCAAATTCCGCAAGAATGACATGCTCACCACCTCGTTTGTACAGAGCAAAGCCCAAGGGGACTTAAACAATTTCAACGCCTTCTACGGAAATACTCCCATTCCACTCCTTCGCCCAAACCAGTATTCCAATCTTCCGTTTGATACTCCGCAGAGGTTCATTTCCTGGGGAATCTTCCACATTCCGTGGGATATGACCCTCTCCCCAATCTTTGAGGCACGACGCGGATTCCCCTATTCCGTGGTCGATGAAATTCAGAACTTTATCGGCATCCGAAACGCCGATAACACCCGCTTCCCGGCATTCTTTGCCCTGGACCTCGCCGTCTCAAAGGAGTTCAGGGTGTGGAGGAAATACCGGGCAAAGATCACCGGTAAGGTCTTTAATTTGACCGACCATTTCAATCCCCGGGATGTGCAAAACAATCTTGCCTCGCCCCAGTTTGGGCAATTCTTCAGTGACCTCCGCCGTTTCTATGGCGCAGACTTTGAGATTGTATGGTGAGAGAAGCGGGCAGCCGCTTCGAACCCGCAGGTTTTGAGTCCTTTCCTTCCCGCTAACCTTTGCCAACTCCCCGCCTCGGCGGTAAATCCCTCTTTCTCAATCCAAGCTTCATCCGGTTGGTGAGGAGGCCATGACGCGTGACGGGGCGCCGAGGGCGTTCGAGTTGGGTATGGCAGGCCAGACGCGCGGCAAGCTCGTGCTGCGTGGTGCCGAGTCTGCTGTCGCGTGGAAATTAGGGAAGGGGCTTCTGAAGAGGATGTCTAACCCATCTGGTCTCGAGACCACCGTGTCTGTCAACGATGAAGCCAGGAAAGTTGTCAACCTGGGCCCTCCACCGGTGAGGAGGGCCTCCCTGGTTTCAATAGTCCTTTCGACGCCTACGTGCGTTGGGCGTAGTCGTCCTGATCGCACACCCAGTACATCCCGCCGGGGCGTTCGGATGACTTGATAAACTGGGTCGCCACCATGTTTTGCCCGCACTGAGGGCACGGTTTATTATAACGAGTGATTTCCCGGTTGGCCATGCTGGCGCGGGCCGTTTTTGAAATCTTTTTTTCTGCCATAATTCTCTGCTCCTTTTTTGCTATCCGACTGGAGTGCTTCGGGTTTTTAAATCGTGTTTGAATTAAGGGTTATGACAAGCGGCTTTGACAAACTCCTGCCGCTGCCCATTGGAAAGTGCGTCAGATTCCTTCGGTACTAAACCTCATCTCCACACAAACTGGCAAGCTTGGTGGTCAATCTCGGATCGAATTGCCTGACGAAAGAGGCAACCTCTCTGCCGGCATCCCGAACTTGATCATCGCCACCCCGGTGCAAGGCATGAATCGCCTTTCTGCGCAGGCGTGACAGCTTTCTCTTTGAGTTTCGATCTGAAATAATGACCGTGCAATGTGACAGGGCCAGGCGAATAACGTGTTCCAGGGAGGACGGGGAAGTTTGAAAACTCGCGGGAACATTCAGACCTTTTGGCCTTACGACACCAAACATAACTTTGCCTCCTTGATTGAGCTTCTTACCACGTCCGACCTCCGAAACCGATGTCCCAGGCTTCTGGTCAGGACCGTGGGGACGGAACCTTAAAGGTGATCCACGACTTCCGGCAATCGCAGTAGTAGAGCAGGTACTGGAAACCCGATTTCGAATCCGTAACCACCCGGCATTTATCTCCACATCTGCACATGACTGACCTCCGCCTCTCGCCCTTTCAAGGTGGGCAACCTTGCTACCAACGGATTCTGCTTGCCTAATTGAAACTTGTGAACGGGCTTTGTATTTGGTGGCTACCCTGTCAAGAACTTGCCCAACATCAATCTCACCTCCCTTACTATGCAACACATGTGCCAATGCGGATTATTTTTGTAACTGTAATTACTACAGCTCCTTAACGGCGTTGAGGGAAGAAAGCACTTGGAGGGGATGATACGGTTTGAAACACCTGAAGGACGGCTGTGTTCGGATTGCAATCAGGCTGAATATTGCGGCGTGGGGCAGGCATCGTATCCGTCTTCGCGGGCGATGCATGGAGACCTGGTTCAAGGGCTCGCGTGGATCCTTGTCCTGTCTAAAATGTCTGTAATGAGTAAGTTCGTCCTCACTTTTTGGATCGTCTTGTGAGGCAGACGTCCCGTCTGCCTGAATAGTGATGTGAGACCATGCCCCTTCGCAGGCGATCGGTTTTGCGCTAGCCATCCACACCCGGTGACGAGGGAATGGTGGATCGAACTCGGGGGGAAAACTCGGCGAAATAATATCATGCCGCTGAAAAAGAGACTGGAAATCTACTATTGGGATTTCGCTAAACTGAGGATCTCAGCAAAGTGCTTGTCCTTGTCTTCCCTTTCTTTGAAACGGATGATCGTGGGCCCTGCTCAGTATCCGCTCGGATGGATCATTGTGGTCGTGCTCGATCGCTTAGGCCTGTGGGAAATTCACACCTGGAAAAATAAAAGGGACAGCCACCTGTTTCCGGATCTGCTCACGAGGAAACCGGTTGCTGTCCCTCTCCTCTATCCTGCCCCTGTTTTCTATCACACACCCCGATAGATCAGGGTATGCGCCGCCCAGTCCATCATCAAAATCTAATTGCCCCTCTGTTTCAGCGCGTTCTCGATCACCTTTTGAAAAACGCTAAACGACACCGCGCCCGGCACCGGCCTTCCGTTGACAATGAACAGCGGAGTTCCCTGGATATTGAGGGCGCCCGCCTCCTCCATGTCCGCCTGCACACGAGACAGACTGGACTTGTTGTCGAAGCATTTCTCGAACTCAGTCAGATCAATTTTTGTTTTGGTGAGGGCTCCCAACGCCGTGGCCTTCACATTCTCCGGTTTGATGGATGACTGGTTTTCGAAGAAGGTACGGTAGAGGATCCAGAAGGCGTCATTTCCCTGCTGAAAAGCGCACATCCCTGCAATGGCCGCGGTCTGAGCCCAAGGATGACTGGGCAGAGGATAATTCTTGTAGACCAGTTTCACCTTATCCCCATACTGTTTGAGCACCTGGTCCTCGAGGGTGTGGTAGGCCTGGCCGCACATGGGGCATTCAAAATCGGAGTATTCGACGATGGTCACCCCGGCACTCCTGCTGCCCTTCACCGGCGAGGTCCCCAGGTTAATCTCCTTCATCTTTTGTGCAAACGGATCCACGGAGAGGTCGAATATCTGAGGCATCAGGGCGAACTTATTGTCGGGCGTTACCAGGACCTCCAGCCGGTGGGGAGTATTCACTCCATCGTTGGCTTCGACCGTGACCGTGTCCAGACCCATCAGCTTCGAAGAACTCCTGCCCACCACAGTCAATTCGATCTCCGGGGAAACATTGAAGGTTGACCGCAGATGATCCGCAATGCGCTGGTTGACCAGGTCGGTCCCCTGCCCCGAAGCCGGGCCTGAGGTCGCGAGCTTTGGAGCTACCTTAGCGGCCGCACCTTTTGACCCCGCCGAGGTGGAAGGCTTGACCGGCGGCTTGGTTTGAGCCTGCGGTGCACCCAACGCCATGCTCGTCAAAAGAAGCAATGCAGCGATCACACAAATGCCAAAGACAAGAGCCCATTTTCTGAAATAATCTCTCATGGTTAAGACATGCTCCCTTCCCTTGTACACCGGAAGAGTTCCTCCAATTCATCATGGGATCTAGAAGAAGCGGGTTGGCAATGACCTTCCGCCCCACTCCTCCATTCAGTATCTCACATTTCCGAATTTGCGTTCGTCAATGGCGGGAAAAACTCTTCCCTACTTCTTAGCCTCTTTTGCCCGCCAACGGATGTCCTCAGCCATTTCCTTGATCTCCGTCAAATCTCGTTGCATCTCGCTCCAGCCATACCAGAGGGCATAATCCGGGCTGGCGTGGAAGGTTCCCTGAAAGGTTCTCATGCGATGTTCCATGAACATGACGAAAAGTTTCTGCTCAACCACGGTGGGGGCGTCGTGGAACGCCAGCAGATCAGGAAAAGCAAACGAATAGCTCCTGGGCTTTTGAAGCAGGCCCTCTTTATAGAGCCCCGCCACCACTCGAATCGCTTCGGCCATGACATGATCCGCTTCCTTGATCATCTGATCTCCCTTGGCGAGTTCTCCTTTCGCAAAATTGACGGAGTGGCACTGGTGGCAGGTGGTGGTCATCTTGTCGCGTTCCTTTTGCCAGTCCTCTTCGGTGAGACGAGCGACTCCAGCCCCTTTCACGACCTCCAAGCGCCCGGTAGGTTTGCCCTCCGGATCCAGCACGCCCAGCGCTTCCAGGAGGGTTGCCCGGTCTGCGGCCCACTTCTTATCTTCCGGCATCGGCAGCCGGACGGCGAGAAACCCCCAGGCCGTGCGGACCCCGTGGTCGCCATTTTGCATATGGCAGGTCTGGCAGGTCGGGGCCGCAGCGGTCGGAGGCAACGCTCCCTCCTGTTTGAGCAAAGAACGGACACCATGCTTGGAGCCCGAGTACATCTCCCATTGGGGATGGTCAAAACCCATATGGCATGTCTGACAGGCCTGTGGCTGTCGGGCCTCTTTGACTGAGAATGTATGTCGAGTGTGACAGGCATCGCACGAGGCCACGCCGAACCCATTGCCCGCTGCCTTCAGTTCTCTGATTTCCGCATCGGTTTTCACGCCGATTTCATGACACCCCCCACATCCCTTCTTACCCTCTATCAATGCCATCGGTTGATAGTGAAACGTCGGCATCGCCTTCATCGCAGCCCATGCGACCGCATGCTTTCCTTTAGCGAACTGGAGAACCCGATCCTGGTGGCACTTTCCACAGGTTCCGAGGGTGGGTATTTCAGCCTTTGCGTAATCGTCGGCTGTCCGGTGCTCGCTGCCGTGGCAGAGGGAACATGTCACAGCGTTCTGGCTATGCTTGCTCAATTGCCAGTCCGAAACGATGTTCGGGGTTACCTTCTTGTGGCATTCCACACAGTCTTGTCCCCAAGACAAGGCCCCAGGAAGGCAGAGAATTCCCAAAAAAAGAGTGGTTCGGAGCATCAGTGAACGCATAAGGCCTCCTTCGTCGTATGAACAAAATGTCTTTAAATCCGGGCATTCCTGAGGACTGTCGAGGACCAGGAGAAGGTCTTGAAACGACAATGGTCAACTATTCGTGCTCGATGGCCGTTTCTTCGATTTCGACCTGCATAAAATGGAAGATTCTATGGTCCCAACTCATTTGGACAGATAGACCCTGGGCGCAACTTGGGTCCTTCAACATGGCTTTCCGCGCATGCAGCCCTCTAGAGATCATTGAACTGCAAAAGATTCTAGCTCACTCGCTCCACCCATGCCAAGGCGAAGTTCATCAATGGCACAGAACAATAAAAATTCATTTTGCGCAGGGACTATCCTTAGGGTAACTTTTCGGAGAGAATGGAGTCGGTGGATACCCGATCTTCTCTCTCGACGACCCAGGACTGGAGCCGGCATGAATTCTTTTGAAGATTTCCGGGGCAATGAAACGATCGTGCGAACCCTCCGCCAGGCCTTGGAGAGCAAACGGTTTCCGGACTCCCTGCTTTTTGCGGGCAGTGAAGGGGTCGGCAAACGTACCCTTGCGCTGATGTTGGCCAAGGCTCTCAACTGCCTGGAAGTAGAAGGGGCCTTCTGCAACCACTGCGCCAGCTGTACAAAGATTGATGCGGGCACGCACCCGGACGTGGCGGTGGTCGCGGTGTTGGAAGAAAAGCACTTTCTGCAGATCGATCAACTTCGCCAGGCACGAAAGGACGTCTTTTATCAGCCATTCGAGGGTCGTTACCGGGTGATCATTATCGATGAAGCCGACCGAATGAGGGATGATGGAGCCAACTCGATTCTGAAGATGCTTGAAGAGCCTCCCCCCTCCACAAAGATCATCCTGCTCACCGCCAGGTATCATTCCCTGTTGCCGACGGTCAGGTCGCGATGCCAGATTTTCTCTTTTGCCCCCGTTCCATTGTCCATGGTGCGCCAGTTTCTTGCAGATCGTTCAGACCTCACGACAGAGGACCGCGACCTGTGCGCTCGCCTCGCCCAGGGCAGTCTCGGCAGGGCCCTCAGTCTCGATCTGGAGTCATTCCGCTCCCTGCGATCGGAGGTCATGGAACTCCTCCAAGCCTCCCTCATGACCCATTCCGCCGAGGGCATCATAGAGGCCGCCGACGTTCTGGGGAAAAAGAAGGAGCATTTCGAAGAACGACTGGATATCCTTTATCTTCTGTTCCAGGATTTGTTCTACTTGATTCATCAGGCTCCGGAGGAGCAAATAACCAATATTGACCTCCTCTCGTCCCTCCAAAAGCTTTCGAAATTGGTTCCCCCGCCCTCGATTCCGGACATCTTCTTCAAACTGGATGCGATCAGTTCCGGGCTGAGGATCAACGTCAACCGCCTGATTGCCCTTGAGGATCTTGCCTTTCTGCTCACCCGTATCCCCTCGGCCAGTTCAATTCGCTCCCCCGAGCGGGAGGCTTGAATCCATCCCAAAGCACCCTGTGTGACAACAATTTTTGTTGCTGCTCCCAAGCCCCTGTGATAGAATTTTGCCAATTTCACATTCGTGATTCGAGCACAGTGGAAGCGTGTTGGGAGTAAATGAGGAGTCCGAAGCGACCCTATCTGCCTCGAAAATTGAAATCCGTCAACTAACGCATATTTGGTGAGCTTCCGCGAAAGTGGAATGAATTAATACCGTTTCTCGTTCTAAGCTTTACTTACATCATCAAGCGTCTTCATATTTATCTCGACCGAATGATTAACCTGCGAAGCGTCAAGTGCATCCAAACGGATGAAGGAGTGTGAGAGGTGAATCGAAAACTAATTCGTCCCTCATTGGCAGACATCAAGGACCGTTCCAGCGAGCGGGAGATCCGGCAACCGAATCAAGGCCGGGATACCCAGCCGCGAAGGAAGCCAGTCCCCCCCGAGCAGACGAACGCCGAGAATTTTTATTACGTCAAGCAAATGCAGAATAAGACTCCCATGGTGTTGGTTCTCACCGAGGGCGAAGTCCTGCGGGGCACCATTGAGTGGTACGACAAGCGCTGTCTCAAGCTGAATCGTCCCACGGAGCCCAATATGCTGCTGATGAAACATGCCATCCGCTACATGTACAAGGAAAACGAAGACAAGGCGGGCGATGACTAAGCCCGTGGTCGCTTTGACACTCGGCGACCCTGCGGGCATTGGACCAGAGATCGCACTAAAGGCCCTGCGTAAGAGAAATCTTTCCCAACACGTCAACCTGGTACTGGTTGGAGATCTTTTTGTTCTCGAAGACGCCGCGCGCAGTTTTTCCACGGCCCCGAACCTCCCTCAATTTTCCACCATCGAAGAGGTTGCTGATCGAGGAACCTATCCCTGCCTGTTGGATCTGAAGCATCGCCGGTTTAATATTTTACCCGGCCGCATTGACGCCCGGTGCGGGCGGATGTCGATTGACTACGTGAAAACGGCCGCCGACCTGGCCGCTGCTGGAAAAATTGACGGGATCGTGACCGGGCCTATCCACAAGCAGGCTTGGGCGGCGGCGGGCTCGAAGTTTTCCGGCCACACCGAGATGCTGGCGTCAGCAACCGGGAGCCGGGATTTCGCGATGGCCTTCTTTGCCAAGAGCTTTCTCACGGTGCTATTGAGCACCCACCTCCCCTTGAAGGGTGCCCTCGCTTTGCTCTCCGTCACCTTGCTCGAACGAAAAGTAGACCTCACAGTGAAAGCCTTAAAAGACTTGGGATTCCGTCAGGCGCGCCTCGCTGTGGCCGGTGTAAACCCTCATGCCGGTGAGGGTGGACTGCTGGGAGATGAAGAGATCAAAATCTTTGCACCCGCGATCAAGAAATGCCGGAGAAAGGGGCTGGACGTCTCCGGGCCCTATTCCGCCGACACCGTTTATCTGCGGGCCGCACAGGGGGAGTTTGACGCTGTCCTGTCCCCCTATCACGACCAAGCGATGCTGGCCGTGAAGACCCTTTCTTTCGGACATGCCACGAACATCACTCTCGGGCTTCCCTTCGTGCGCACGTCGGTAGACCATGGAACCGCTTTTGACATCGCAGGGAAGGGGATCGCAAACGAGAGCGCCCTAGTCGATGCGATCGAAAAGTGTCGGGACCTGATTCGCGCCCGCCAGGGCCACCGCCCCAAACGCTCTCCGTGAGCCTCATGACGAAAATGCTGCGTCTCCCCAGACAAAGAAAACTGATCTTTGCGCTCGTCGGAACCCTGGTTCTTGTCGTCGCCGCCATTCTCTTCCTGCAACCCAAACCATTCAATGCATACGTGCCCGCCGACTGCATTGGTTATTTTGAGATCCCGAACCTGGAAGACGTCGTTCATTTCATTCGCGCTCCCGGCTTCATGGCTGAAACCACCGACGGGGTTCAAACTCCCTCGACCCGGCCGTGGCTGGAAGCCCTGTTGAACCGGTTTGAGGTGACCCCGCGCCAGCTGAATTCGACTCAAGTCGGGTTGATTTTCACCTCAGCCTCCGCCGAAGCCGGTCAGACGATCAAATTAAACGCTGTCCTGATGGTGCGGATCCATTCATTTTGGGTGAAGAACCTCAAGCTCACGCCACGGACAATCGCAGAGAGACTTTCCCTCCCGGACTTTTTTATTACAACCGAGACGTTAGGAGGAAAGGATGTGGCAGTGCTCTCCCGATCCCAGCCGGGGCAAAAAATCCTCGTTTCCGTGTACCGCGATGCCGTGCTCCTGAGTAATGAACGGGAAGCCCTTGCTGAGGTCCTGTCAGCTATGGAGGGGCTGTCTCCATCCGTCACCGACACCACCGCCTGGAAGGCATCCTCGCCGAGATTTCCGGATCGCCCCATTCTTCGAGGTTTCTTTGCGGGCCCGAGCGTGCTCAATCTCCTGCGCGACTTCCTTGTCCGCAATTATCCCCCCTTTGAAGACCCCGCAAGAACTTCAAAGTTTTTGGATGCCTTGGGTTTAAACCGGATCCAAGCGATACATTACAGTGCGCAGGCGGACTCCCTGGGGGTCCGTGATCTATGGCATTTCCAAGTGGCGGATCCAACTCCCGCCACCCCCTCCCTGATTTCGATCTTTGTCCACCAGAGTGGAAAGGGGATGGAACTGATTCCGCTGAGTTCACTTCCGTCAAATACGGTGTTGGTCCGGTACGCCTCGACCGTGCAGGCGCAGGAAATGTGGTCCACCTTTGCCAAGGCGCTCGGCATCTTGACGGATCAGGAGGCCCCGCAGAATCGGGATCTAATGATCGCAATGTTCGAGGGGGCGCTCGGCCTCCACATCCAACGCGATTTGCTGGCTAACCTGTCGGGGACGGTCGCATTCCTGGAGACTGAAGGGACATCCGTCGAGAGAGGCAGGGGATGGCTGCTCGCCTTCAAGGCTCGCGACCCCTTGAAACTTCAGAATGCCTTTTCCAGAGTCATCGCTGAGGACCGTCAGCCAAAATCTCAGCAAGTGGGATCGGCCACAGTGTTCTATTCAGATCTCGAATCCAAATCCCGCCCACCCCTCGGCCCCGTCCTGACGGGTGCCCCTGCATACGCCACTCGCGGCGACATTCTTTACTTTGGCCCGGACAAAGATGCTTTAGTTGCCGCCGTTGAATCCCTTCAACAGAAATCGGAGGCTCCGGGGGCTTCTCTTCCGCACTCTCTCGACCCTCATGCGCCATATCTTTCGCTTACCCTGCCGCTCGCCGCAAAGAATTCCCAGGGCGCCGGGTCGCACTCCGCGCCGTCCCTCCGGCATCGAACGAACTCTGCTTCAGAAATCAAAGAGGAAGAGGGTGGTTTTCGATTCCTTCAGGTTTCATCATGCGGAATTCTTTGTGCCTTACTTGATCAAGGAACTCGGGCAGTTCATTGATGGGGAGCCGGCCCGGTGAGGGTGATTTGAACATGGTCGACGGGTCCCCGGATACTGATGGGGATGGGTGTAGCAGGATGACCTTTCCTGGGGGCTGATTTTTCGGCTGTCCCGGCCAGATCCAGTTCCAACGTCCTGGAGCACGTTCCGGAAAAAGTCCCCTTGAAATCGCCTCGCATCAGGTGGGCGTGACCAATCTTAATGGTCTCCGGGGTGTAGTCCAGATCGAGATCGAGCGTGAATGGCGTGTCGCGAGGCACGGCCGAGGATGAGATATTCAGGCGCGAGCGCAACTCCGCTGCGGCAAGAGGAATTTTTAAACCCACGTTTCTGAGATCGCGGACACTGGCGCGCACATGGCCCGAGAGGGCGTCTCTCCACGACTGGCCCTTTTGCTTTTCCCCGGTAAAGGCATATTCGCCCGAGACATTCCCCTCCACCACGGAATCCATCGGAGTGAGCAAGGCCGTCAGGGTATCGAGATTCATGTTTTCCGCATTCCCTTCAACCCGCATACGGGGGCGTCCCTCCGGCCAGTCCAGATGCAGGTGGCCTTGGCTGCTCCCGCCATAGGCTTCCAGCGAGAACCGATCCAACAACAGCGAATGGCGCAGAACTTCGAAATCTGAACGGAGATTATTCACGCGGAGGCGATTGAACTGAAGCGTCATCGCGCTCAGCGTCCCCGTCCAATGGAAATCGGAACGGCGAGATGAGGGCGGAGCGTTCCCGGAAGGCGTTCCCTCGAAACGAATCCCCGCCTGAATACCCAGCTGCAGTAATTCACCGACATCCAAAACGCTCGCACTCAACCTCGCCTCGCCCTGGCGGTAATCCAGTCCGTGGAACTGGAGATTGCCTGACGCCATCGAGGCGCCCCAAGTCAACCGCGTGACGGTAAGCAGGGAGGCATCGTTCTTCCCTTCATACTTGACCGCATCCATGTGAAGGTCATTCGCGCCTTCCGGGTGAAGCGTGATGTCGTGACCGGAGAAACTGCCGGTAAGGGATGCCCGGTCTGCCGGCTTCTTCCCTATCCCCCAGTGCAGTGCAAAATCCGCCACCCCTTCAGCCCTTGGAGCCAAGGGCCAGAAACCCAGGCTGCGTCCGATCTTCTCCAAGCCCTCGATCTCGACTTCGGACCCTGTCATCTCCAGGGTCCACTGCGGAGGTGCAAAGAGATTTGCAAGGGAGCCTCTGAACTGGACGGGAGGTTGCCGGCGGTTGCCCACCTCGATGGAATCCCAGGCCAGAACCCTATCGGCCAACGAGATCTTTACCGGACCGAACGTCACCGGACTCGCTAGAAACCGGCTTTCCATCCGCCCTTCCGGACTGGATATCCTTCCCGACATCACAGGGGAACCCCAGGGTCCGGTCAATCGATATTCCACCTTTGCTTCACCTCTCAAATGGGTCTCCGGAGGAATCCGGCTGGTGAAGCCGCGGGCTACGTTCAACGCGTCGTCCAGCATGAATTTCTCCGAAACCACCATGAAGTCCATGGCGGGCCGGGAAAGACGATCAAGTCCGCCCGTGACCGTGAACTGGCTCGTCCCGACCACTAACAGGGCCCCCGAAATCGTGAAAGAACCGCCGATGCGCAGATCCGCGTGGGGGAACTGGAGGGTTGCCGAATGAAATTGTTCCCGGGGAAGTGCGGCCCACGAGTGCAGGTCCAGGAGGTCGACCGCACCGCTCAGATGGAGGGGTCCGTTCAGTGGACCGTTGAAGCTGGCGCGCCCATCGAACAGGCCATGGAGGTAGGTTGTTCTCCCGGTCAGCAAAGAGAAGACGTCAGAGTACGGAAACTTCTCGAGCCTCGCCTGCCCTTGAATGCCCGCAGACCAGAATGAAGAAGTTGGGAACGGACCCAGAGAGCCGTTCAACCGGAGCGATCCTGAATTTTCCATTGCTACATCTGTCCTCGTCGGCTTCATTTTTACGTCAAAGTCGATCCCGTTGCTGAACCACGCTGGCTCTATTTTTCCAGTGACCTCGGTCAGGATGAATACCTTCTTCTCGTAAGGACCGCTGAGATCCTTGAAGTTAATCCGGTCCCCGTCAAGATAAATCCTCAAGGGCAGGGGGCGGATGGTTCCTGGCGGTGAAGGCCGGCCTTGGGCCCGTGGGCCCGGGATCGTCGCCTCTGCGGGGGGGGGCACTGAACCCGCGAACCACGTTTCAAAATTCCATCGACCTTCAGCATTGCGGACAAGATTGAGGCTCGCCTGTCGGAGCGTGATTCGAGAGAGTTCGAATCGTCCCAGCAAAAGCGAACGCCAACTCACGACAAAATGAACACGATCCGCGTACAAAAAGGGCTCGCTCCCAAATCCGGGAGCTTCCTCGACATAGACATTTTCCAAGTTGAACCCAAGCCCTGAAATAACGGTGAAGTTCAGGTTGATCCCTTTCACCGAACGACCCATGGCGTGGGTCAAGGCGGTCTCGATTCGGCGGGAAAATCGGTTGATCAGGAAATCATGAATGGGGGTGATATCGACGATGAAAGAGAGGATGACCACGACGAGGAGAAGGATAACGGCCACCCGCAGGGTCTTCTTGAACACCTTCTTGAAGGAGGATCGATTCATGAAAAGGAAGAGGCTATGGATGTTTCAGGAGAGAGGTTGAGGGACCCCGGATTCATTCGGAAGCGCCTGAGAAGTGTCGCAGGGCAAGTCGCGCCGCTTCCTGTTCCGCCGTTTTCTTGCTCATGCCCTCCGCCGCCCCTCGGAAATCATCGCCCACGCGGACCTCGACGGTGAAAACCTTGCAATGATCCGGCCCGGTCTCCCGGATCACCATATACTCGGCGGGCATGCGCTTAAGCGCCTGAAGCTTTTCCTGGAGCGCCGATTTGGGATCGGTCATGTCCAACATCTCAAGGTCAATTTCACGGACGCAGGAGAAGATGAACTCGTCCACAAACCGCTCAGCCGATTGAAAACCGCCATCCAGATAAATGGCCGCAATCAGGGCTTCCAAGCCATCCACGAGCAACGCGTGCTTGACGCGACCTCCGGTTTTCTCTTCACCCCGGCCGAGCCGCAGATATTTGCCGAGCTCCAAACGCTCCGCCACCAGGTAGAGGTTCTTCGCGCTGACCAGGAAGGACTTCAACTTCGAAAGCTTCCCCTCATTGAGCTCGGGGTAATGCTTCACGAGGCGATCGCTGATGATCAGCCCTAACACCGAGTCTCCAAGGAATTCCAGTTGTTCGTTGTCGGCTGAGAGCCCCTGTTCATTCGCGCAGGAACTGTGCGTCATCGCGCGTTCCAGCAAGTCAGGCCGATGGAACTTGTACACGATTTTTGATTCAAGCTCTTCAAACATACGATAGTGCACCACAATAAGAAAAGGGCTAGCGCCATCCGACTCGACTCGCCCCAGCAATTCATCGCGACAGGGGGCGTGCCAGCGCCTGCTCCCCCCCCGGAAAGCGGCAAAAGCCTCCTTGGCCGGCCTACTTTAAACCGGAGGCCGCCTCACTAATCATTTTGTCCAAGCCGTCCAGGGAGCCATTGTTCTTGGCCTTGTACAGCTGTTCCAGATAGGACTTGGCTTGCGAAGGGCCATTCATCGCGACACTCGTGGCCAAGGCCTTCAGGGCCTCGTCATTCTTCTTGGCAAAGGAATAGGAGAGCCCGAGACGATAATAGGCGATCGGATCCTTGGGATAAACCTCCAGCGACTTCTTGTATTCGGAAATCGCCTCATCGTAGCTCTTCTTGTGCAGAGCCACGAACCCCAAAGCTGAATAGGCTCCGCCCTGAAGTTGCGCCTTCTGCATCTTCCACTGATCCTCGGTCATCGGGGCGGGCTTTTGCATGGAGTTTGCGACCTCCAACAGCTTCTTGGCATAGTCCGTGGTGTGGTCGAGCTTCTGCTGGCGGTCGAGGTCATCGTCTTTGATGCGCTCCGGAATCACCGTTGAGAGCATGAATAAGGCAAAGGCGTTCGAGGAATCCGCCGCCAGGATCTTCTCACCGCACTCGACGGTTTTCTCGTAGTTGTTGAGTTGTTGATAGCCCACTACCACCTGCGGAAGAACGTACGGGACGTTGAGTTCAGAGTCTGGAAAATCCTTGATGAATTGCTCTCCCATCGCTGTCTTCTTGGTGAAATCGGTTTCCGAACTGAACTTTGAATAGGCATCATATTCCTGCTGTGTCTTGGCTTGGGGCTGCTTGGGCACCGGCTTGGGGGCCGGTGTCTGGGGCTGCGTTTGCGCCTGTGCTGCCGCGAAAGTGGAGATCCCCCCAAGGAGGATGGTGGCGACCAAGACCGCGACAAATCGCTTTTTCATAGAGTGGCTTTTCTCCTTCACGAATTGATTCTCCGGGAGGCGATGAAGGCAAGTTCTCGACAGAAAGACCTGGGAGCAGATGGCCGCAGTATTCCGATCAAACGCCTACTCTCCATGGCACCGAGAGAGTCCCGCAATGCTAACCAAAAGAGGGGGCACTGTCAAGGTGAGGGCCGACGGTGAGGGCCGACGGCTGGCGTCCAGTGGGCAACCCGCTTTACCGGTTCATTCTGAGTCGTCTCGGGGGCATTTCTAACACGTCCTGGATTGGCTGCCGGTAACCGCCTCCCTCCGCTTGGCCTCCGCCTGCGTTGACTTTCCCGAGGGCGAGGGGTAATATTTTTGGCGTCAGAAAAGGTCAACCCGATTGGGAGCAGGAGATTCAGTGGAACTGAGCGACGAATTAAAGGACCGATTGAAAGCCCTGGGACTTACCATCAGCTCAGTATTGTCGGATTCCAGCCAGATCGCAGAGGCCGTGGCGGCCATCAAGGAATCCGGCTATGACTTATTCCTCGTTCTTGAAGCAACGATCGGGTTGAGCCGAAACCGGGAGGATGCGTCGAGTCTCCCCCGCTCAGAAATGGTCACGCCCACTGAGTCCGGCGAGTTCAAACTGAATATCACCGCTTCGGACAAGCAGTTTCTCCAGGCCTTGCGAATCAAGGTGGATGAAATCAGCTCCCCTGAAATTTCCGGGCCCGCCGGGGAATGAGTCCAAATTGAGTTCTTCCGTGTCCATCCGTGTCTCAGCCATGAACAAAAAAATCCTTGCCCCCCTTATCCTGAGCCTGTTCCTCCTTCTACCGATGTTCACTTCTCCTGTGGCGGCTCAGGGTCCGAACACAGCCCCCAGTGCGGGATCTCGAAACCGTTATCAAGTCATGAGGGGGACCGTGGAAGTGTTTTCACAGCGTGCGATCACGGTAAGGGACGCCAAACAGATGTATGTCGTGCGCACCTTCTCTTACGATCCCAAGCTTCTTCCCAAGATGCAAAATCGAAAGTACCGAAAGGGCGATCGCGTCAAAGTGAAGTATATCCGCGGAACCGATATCGCTGTTCAGGTGAAGTAGTTGCCTTCCCTCTACAGAGCCGATTCGGATCAGGCCTCGATATTCTATCTCCCCTCGAACACATCCGGCCTCTCGTCGCATAAGGACAAGTAGCCCCCAGCCCTCTCCATTCGCCACCAGTCCGGACGGAGACGGTTCATGGCCCGCGGGTGGAGGTGACTTGTTTGTATCCCCCCGGGCTTCTTCGATGTAGAATGATCATGGCTGCTCCACATTTATTTGGCACATCCGCCTTGACCATGCCGAAGGAAAAATTCATTCGTAAAGGTCCAGCGTACTGGATCATCAACCCCTCCCTGACCCGGAACAAGAAGATCCCGGTCATCGCCAATGAGAATATCCTGGAGACGATTACGGACCGCGTCATCCAACAGGCCTCCAACACCGCCAATGCCGAGGGTGTTGAGAGCGTGGTGCTAAACCCCGACGCCCATGAGGGCTACGGGGCGCCGATCGGCTGCGTGGTCGTCACCTCTGACACCCTCATGCCGGGTCCGGTCGGGTTTGACATCAGTTGTTCGATGAGCTTTCTCCAGACCGACCTGCAGCCCGCCGACGTTCTCGACCGGCGTGTCCGCCGGACCCTGATCCAGGAAATTGAGAAGCGAATCGCCCTGGGAGCGGGCTCCAAGCCGGCGCCGCTGCAACAACGGGTGACGCCACAGGAATTCCACGAGATCATCGGACGCGGCCCGGAGGCGCGGGAGATTCTCACGAGTCATGACGTGGATCTCAGTTGGACGGGAAATTTGGAACGAAAGTGGCTCGAGGCCGACCCGGACGTGATCAGCAAGCGCGCTTTTGAGAGAGGATTTGATCAGCTCGGATCCCTGGGCGGAGGCAATCATTTCATTGAAATGGAGACCAGTGAGATCGTGGATTCAAAGCTGGCCAGCCATTTCGGCGTCGGGGAGGGAGTCGTGATTGTCACCCACTGCGGCTCGCGCGGGTTCGGCCACCAGATTGCCTCCGAGTTCTTTAAGCAGCTCGAACACGATTTCAAAGCAGCCGACCAACCCTTCCCCGGAAATGACCGGGAATTGGTATTCTGCTACCGTGACACGCCCAGAGGGGAACGTTACTGGAAGTCGGTGGGCTGCGGGGCGAACTTTGCCATCGTGAACCATCTCTTCATCAACACCGCGCTCCGCGATTCACTCCGGACCATCTTTCCCGGCGTGAATTGTTATCTGGTCTACCTGATATCGCATAACCTCGTCCAGCCGGAAGTGATCGAGGGAAAAACAAAGTTCGTTCACCGAAAGGGTGCGACACGGGCCCTTCCTTCGGGCCATCCCTTGCTGCAGGGGACCAAGTTTGAAGCCACGGGGCATCCCGCGCTCGTGCCCGGGTCCGCCCTGGCTGGATCGAGCCTGATGGTTGCTGATGTCAATTCCCACCTCACCCACCACTCCGTCAACCATGGGGCGGGACGCGCCATGGGTCGGAACCAGGCGCGCCGCACCCTCGATCAAAAATCGGTCGACGAAGAGATGGAACGTCATGACGTCCTCTTTAATTATCGCCACTATCCGATCGACGAGTCTGCCGCCGCCTACAAGAATTACGAGGACGTCATTCAATCCATGCTCGAGGCGAGGATCGCCCGCCTCGTCTCGAGGCACAAGCCGCTGATGGTGTTGAAGGGAAATGACTAGTCGAGTCCTTTCCCACCTTCATGACCCGGGAGGCATCATGGTCTCGGCACTGAAGGGCCCCGGCACCCCTCCCGAAGAATCTGCACATGACCTCCAACCTTCTTTGATGTCCTGCATCTAAGGTGTCCAGAGAGACTGCACAGGTAAATCAGGGTTGCAGGAGAGGATGACCGTCATGAAGAAAGGCAGGCAGGCAGGAATTCTCTTAATCAGTATCGTATTGTTGTTGGGGTTAGCCGGTGCATCCCGTGCCCAATGGTACAGCGAAAAGGAGATTAAGAAACTACGCAAAAGCTCGCGCGCGGTTGTCACCCTGGCGCAGGCTTCCGTGCGACTGGATGTCCATCCGAAAGACGCCCTTGTTTATGTGGATGGCAATCTGGCTGGGACGGTACAAGATTTCAATGGCCGTAACGAACGACTTTTTCTCTTTCCCGGACGGCACACCATCGAGCTGCGCGATCCCAATTATGAGACCTTCTCGACCGATGTGAAGGTCCTCCCCGAACAAGACTTCCGGCTGAAGGTCCGCATGCACAAACGGGGATAGAGGTCCCACCTCCCCGGACAAAGCGTATATCCGTTGGGGGGGAGTGAAGCCGGTCGCGTGGCTTCGCCAGCCCCGGTTCGCGCCGAGGCTAGCCAACTTCCCAGACCGCCCGTCTTGGCATCTCAACTGGTATCCAGCGAAGTGGTTGCCCACAGACAGACGGGAAGGAGCGGCGCTAGGCGGTCGTCCCTCGACTTACACCCGCCGGGGCGGTCAATTTTGCCACGATGGCTTCGCCGAATGCCCTTGCGGCATCGGGGTTCTCGCCCGTCACCAGATTTCCATCCACCGTCACCGGCTCTCCCGTATAAACGACGCCTCCTTTTTCAAACTCTTTCATGGAGTCTGCCGTTTGGTATACCGTGGCCCGGCGACCCGTGAGGACACCGGCCCGCGCCAGAACGGCCCCAGAAAGACAAATCGCCGCCGTCGTCTTCCCGGAGGCTTGGGCTTCAACAAGCAGGGCATGCAACAGCCGATCTCCCCAAAGATACTCCGGAGACCCCATTCCACCCACCACCACGATGGCATCGAATTCTGCCATTTTTACCTCCGAAATCAGCAACTCCGGCTTTACCTTCGCGCCCAACATTCCCGTACATTCCATTTTGGAGCGGCTAGCCACCTTTACCGTGGCGCCAGCCGCCTCGAGGATCTGCCGGGGGACAAGCAGTTCCTCATCCCGAAATTGATCGGGGGCAATCACCATGACCACCCTCTTGTTGGTGAGCTTCGATATGACCATGATGCCTCCTTCCTCTGCGTATCTGTAACCGGGGGTTTTCATTGAACGCCGGGAGCATTAAAATTATAATCCCGACCGAACCCAGAGCCTCAACGGAAAGTTTGAACGGAGCCTCGTCCTGATTTCCTTCGTGCTGACAACCTTCTATGTGCTGGCGATCCTTGTGGTGATCCAGGGTGTCGTCTCAGCGTCGGAGGGTGTGCGCTACCATCGATACATTCTATCCACCCCGCGCCGGGAGAGGGTTGAAGGGCCACCGCCGAGGGTCACCGTGATCGTGCCTTGCAAAGGCGATGAGCACGAACTGGTGGAAAATCTGGACGCCGTCCTCCGCCAGGATTCTCCAGCGTTCGAAACCATCTTTGTCACGGCCTCCGCGGATGATCCGGCCCAAGCGGTCTTTGAAGAACTGCGGATCAAGTTTCCCTGGCAAACCATCAAGAGTGTGGTCGCTGGCACGAGTGACCAGCGCGGTGAGAAGGTAAATAATCTGTTGGAAGCGCTCGACCGATCCGATCCTTCCTCAGAGGTTTTTGTCTTTGCTGATTCCGATGCCCAGCCTCCCCCCTTTTGGTTAGGTGAACTGGTCGCTCCACTGCATGACCCGGAATCAGCGGCGGGCGCCTCCACCGGATATCGGTGGTACCTCCCGGAACGTCAAAACCCACCCAGCGTGCTGCGGAGTGCCTGGAATGCCGGGATTGTGACCCTGCTGGGACCCCATGACAATAATTTCTGCTGGGGCGGTTCCATGGCCATCCGAAGAGAAACATTTGAGCGCGCCAGAGTCAGGGATTACTGGCAGCATTCTATCAGCGACGATTATTCATTGACGCAAGCCCTTCGGGATGCCCGACTGTCAATCCACTTTGTGCCTCAATGCCTGCTCCCATCGCGAGGACGCACCACGTGGCGGGAGGTCACGGAATGGAGCACACGCCAACTCATCCTGACACGGATTTATTGGAATAAACTCTGGAAGCTGGCGGCCATCTCACAAACGGTCTTTTCTCTTGTCTTTCTTACGGCTACGGCGCTACTGCCGCGCGAATGGCGGTTATTTTCTTCGACGAAGAATTCCGCACCAGCCTTCTTCAGTTGGATCGCCCAGCTCCCCGTGACCAGTCTTTTGTTTACGATCTTCGTCCTTGGGTTTATTCGGGGGCTCTTTCGGTGGCTTTCTGTGAGAGTCATTCTTTCAGACCACCGGGAGAACCTCAATCACTTCGCCTGGGCCTACATCTTCCTGCCGCCGGTGATCTCCCTCTTTAGCGCATACATCCTCTGGCGCTCGGCCATGACTCGCCTGGTGGCGTGGCGGGGCAAGGTCTACGAGCTGGTCTCGTCGCGGGAGGTCAAGGTCCTGCAATGAACCTGGGGCACTGGGGGGCAGGACAAAGGGGAAGGATGCGGGGAGGCTAGAGATCTCGCGCAGGCCATCTCCAAGTTTCCCGGCGCCTTCTTTCCCGCGCTCTCTTTTGACAAACCCGACTCAAGGCTGGATAGCGGAGGTCAAAGCTTCCGGCACACTGCCACGCCGTCGCGAATCGGGAGAATCGTGGAGAAGAGCCTGTTTGAAGAGTAGATCAGATGATTGAACTCCTGGATCTTTCGTGTCGTAAGATCAGGCCGCGAACGGGCGACACGGCCATCCCAGAGGACATTATCGGTGATAAATAGACCTCCCTTGCGGACTCGTGGAACCGCCAATCCGAAGACGTCCGGATACCAGTGCTTATCGACATCGTTGAAGATGATATCGAAATTGCCCTTTACCTGTTGAATGAGATCCAGGGCATTGCCTACCATCACGTGAATTCTCTTTGAAACTCCGGCGCGCTTGAAATACCCTTCGGCTTCCCTCGCGTTCTTTGGGTTTCCATCCGTGTAGAACACTTCGCCCTGCTCTCCCACCGCCCTCGCCAGCCACAGGGTCGAGTAGCCAATCGCGGAGCCCATTTCAAAAACCCGCTTCGCGCCGATCCCGGTGGCCAGGAGATAGATGACCCGGGCTACCGCTGGACCAATGATCGGGATGGAACGCTTTGTTGCTTCCGTTTCCATCCTCCTCAACACGGCGTCCCGGCGCGGGAGCAAATCGTAAACGTACCGCTCCACTTCGCGATTTGTAATCTCGTTCATGTCAGCTCCTGAACTCAGCGCGATTTCTAAATCTGCGGTTGTGATCCCCAAGGCGGGACCCGGAACGGTATCAAGACCCTTCTGCCCTCCCCCTCGGTGATTTCACCGACAGGTTCCTGTCGTTCGCGGGGTTCCACTTCCCGTTAATTGATCTTCCGTTTCAGTTGGTCCAGTGCCCCGCGAGCCAGGGTGTAACCCGGAGCGATCTCAAGCGAACGCTCCAGGCAGGTGCGGGCCCGGGTGTACATTTCTTTGGCAAGATAGATTCGCCCGAGGTTGTAGTGAGGATAATGATAGGCATCATACCGCTTTGCTTCGATGGCCTTTTCAAGCCAAGGGACCGCCTCGTCGGGACGGCCCAACTCAATCAGGTAAACACCGATATCGTTGTAGGGATTTCCAAAATCCGGATCGACCTGAATGGCGCACCTGCATTCTTCGATCGCTTCATCGATCCGGCCCTGAAAGCTGTAGGTCCACCCCAGAAAAGTATGTGCTTCCGCTGTGGGGAAGACCTCGATGGATTCCCGGTAGAGATCAACGGCCTCGTCCAAATCGCCGCTCATCTGTTTTTCATACGCCTGTCGAAATAATTCGACGGCGCGCTCGATCACATCAGGATTACTGAGCATAGGAAAGCGCATCATACCTGACCCCCGGAAAAAGTGGAAGAGCCCAATTCCCAGCCACCTTGGGAAGGGGGTCCCACGTCAACCCCGGACTCGAGATTGAATAATTCCTTAAAAGTAGTTAGAATTTGGACTCGCCTTCAGAAAAGTGCGGCCTGGCTCTCTTGTCTAAAGCCGGTCAGTTCAGAAGAGGCTTCTTATTGCGGAAAAATGGAAAGGGACCCGGAAAATGATGAAACACCCATCGTGGGGCGCCACAGTTCTAATGAGGCTTCTTCTTCCTCTCTCTGTACTCATACTCATGTCCTCTTACGGCGCCCGCTTGAATGCGGCGGAACCGGGTCAGTCTCCTGGCGCAAAGCCGGCACCCAAACCGTTTGAGATCCCTCTCATCAACGCCCGGAAATTCAACGAAACGCTGAAGAAGCTCAGAGGCAAAGTCGTTGTGGTCAACATGTGGGCCACCTGGTGCGTCCCCTGTCGAAAAGAGTTCCCATTGCTGGTTGAGCTCTACCGGCAGTACAAATCCAAGGGGATGGAACTTCTGGCGATATCGAACGATGATCTCCAGAATCTTGACGATGTTAAGGATTTTGTCAGGGAGCGCAACGCTCGATTCCCCGCTTACATCGTCGATCCTGATGGGGCAAACGATTTGCGGGAAGCAATTTATCCGGAATGGACCGGAGGGCTGCCCTCAACGTTCGTCTTCGATCGTCACGGTGATCTGAAAGGAAAAATCCTGGGAATGCTTGACCGTGAGGAGTTTGATAACACGATTAAACCCTTGCTCTGATCTGATCAATTTGCCACGGGGTTATTCCAATCGAAAGGTTCGCAAATAGCGCGGGGGACCATGGACAGCAAAGAATTCGTGAAGCAACTTCAAACAGCCAATGACAAGATCCTGGAACGCCTCCGCTCCACTGTTGATGTTCACTCCGGGCCGGAAGCGGCGATGTCCATTCCGAGTCTCTTGAAGATCGCCCTGAAAAATGAAGTCGAGGCCACGGAGTTGGCAGCGGTTTGGATGCCGACCACCACGAATGTAGAGGTGAAGATGGCTTTCGCGCGCCAGGTGGGCGATGAAGCCAAACACTACCGGCTTATCGAGGAGCGGCTTCATCAGTTGGGAGAATCGCTGGAGGGGTTCAATCCTCTCAGTCACGGCTATTCGCCGCTGTTCAAATTTTTGAGTGTGCTCCGTGATATGGTGGATCGCGTGGCCGCCGCCCAATTTACCCGCGAGGCCATCGCCGTGGTCAAGAACGAACAGTTCATTGCCTTGTGTGAAGCGAAGGGCGATCATGAAACGGCGCGCCTTTATCGGGACATCATCCAACCGGATGAGGAATTCCATCACGAGCTGGGTCGAAGGCTCCTGGAAAAGTATGCCACGACCGAGGAATTGCAGGCGAATGCCCGTCTCAGCGCCCGGCAAACGCTGGAGCTGGCGGATGAACTGCAGGGTCTTGCTTACCAGCAACTCGGAATTCACCATGCTCCCGGCTGTTGAGCCGTGACCCTCCAGCCTTGAGATGCCATGCCTGATCTATTTCCGGTCGCCGACCATCTTCTGAGCCAGCTGATTGAACAGCAGCGCGCCAAAGTGATGCTCCTGGCTCGTTCGCTGAACTCGTCCCTGACCTTTGAGGACCTCTTGAATCCCCAGACTTTTCCCGAGTTGGCGGCTAATCCCGCTTTTAACTACGAGGATGGAATCCTGGCAGGACTCTTGAGTGCACAGATGGCCTTGCGCGCAGAAAGCCGGCGACAGCCCCCGTCACAAGAATCCCGGGCTGCGGGCTGAACAGAGACGACGCCCGCCAGGTGCCCTTCGCGGAGACCCTCGAAACCACTTTGGAACCCTCCCCATGATTAATGTTCCCAAACTGACGCTCGAGGATGTTAAAAAAATTATGGACGCGGCGGAATCGAAGGCGCGCTCCATCGGTGTGGACATGGACATTGCCATCGTGGACGACGGCGGCCATCTGCTCATGTTCCTCCGAATGGACGGCGCCAAGATCACCTCCATCCAGGTCTCGATTGACAAGGCATTCACGGCGGCCGGGGCGCGCCGTCCGACGCATGAATACGCTGCGGTCGCCGGCGCCGGAGGCCCTGCCTTCGGCATTCACGTCAGCCACCAGGGACGTTTTTCCATCGTCGGAGGCGGATTTCCCATCTTTGTGGAAGGACGCATCGTCGGAGCCGTGGGGTGCAGTTCGGGAACAGCGGAACAGGACCGCGAAGTGGCTGAGGCAGCCATACAGACGTTTTTGAAAGGCATGTCCAAAAAGGGCTAGCTTCAGCGCTCCTCAGCCCGGCCCACCCCAGCCCGGGCGAGTTCGAGGCCGCCTTCTGTATCGACTGCCTCTTCCAAATTTCCTTCCCCGATCAAAAAACAATTCCGCTATAATGACCTTCTTTTGCATATCGTAGAAATGGTCTTCCTTCATGATGAAGAGAACAGTTCTCCACGACATTGAAAAAGCGCTTGGCGCGGCCTTTGAAGTCCGATCCACACCCGGCCCGGAAGCCGGACAAGAGACCTGGGAAATCGCATCCGTCTATTCGACGGTTGAAGAGGAATATGCAGCGGTCCGCGAGCGGATAGGATTGTTCGACTTCTCCCACCGGGGAAAAATCCGGGTGAAAGGCCCCGACAGCCTCAAGTACCTGCACGGACAGGTCACCAACGAGATCAAGAAACTGCCCTTGCATTCCGGATGTTATGCCTTTGCATTAACCCACAAAGGGGCCCTCGTCGGAGACTTGAACATATACCGGACCGGCAAGGAAGAACTTCTGATCGATACTTCCGAGTTCTGTGCGCACCGGGTTTTTGATCAACTGCTGCGCTTCGCGATATCCGATGAGGTGGAGATCGAAAACATCACTGAAAACATCTGCCACCTCGGCATCCACGGGCCGGGAACCATCCGTTTCCTTCTCGAACAGCTCCAGAATGGCGGGGCGGAAGGGACGTGGCCGCCGAATTCCATTCAGGAGCTCACCCTGGAATCCAGCCGGTTCCTCGCCGCTCGACAAGGCTATGGCAAAGAGACGGGGTGGACCGGGGAGGAGGGCTTCGATCTCTTTCTGGAGGGACAGGATCCTGAGAAATTGTGGAAGACACTCCTGGAAAAAGGCAAGCCATATGGCCTGAAATGCGCCGGCTCGGATGCCTTTCACACATTGCGCCTGGAAGCCGGGGTTCCCCTTTACGGGGTGGACATGACAGAGGATCATCTTCCACAAGAAGTTCTTGCTTCCGCGGATGACTTTCGCCGGGCCATTTCCACCGACAAGGGATGTTACATCGGACAGGAAGTCGTCGCCCGCCTTGTTTCTCGCGGACATGTGAACCGTGTCCTCGCAGGAATGATTTTGAACGGGGCAAATGAACCCCAGACGGGTTCTCAACTGTTTGACGGGGGAAAGGCGGCCGGGGTGTTAACCAGCACCTCTTGGTCCCCTTCCCGGAGGAAGATCGTGGGGCTCGGGTACATCCCTTCCCTCCGGAATGGGCCGGACAATGAATTCTCGGTTGGCACGCCGGATTCGACGATTCAGGCGAAGGTGGTTTCCCTTCCCTTCTACACAGCAAAAATTGCAGGTGGAGAGGAGCTTTCCAACCTGAATTGGACGACCGGGACGCACTGAGTCGGGCTGGAATTCCCCATGGGTCCGACGATCGCCCTCTCATCCGCATTCATCCGGGTTTGCCCGAATTCACAAGCTGACTCATGAGACAAAAATCTTCCCTGTTCACGATCTTTCTCATCGTTTTCATTGATCTGCTCGGCTTTGGCATTGTTGTCCCCTACCTTCCCTCGTATGCGGTCGAAAAATTCCAGGCGACCAATTTCGAAGTGGGCTTGCTGATGGCCAGCTTTTCCTTCATGCAATTCATTTTTGCCCCGATCTGGGGTGGCCTGTCGGATCGCAAAGGGCGTCGGCCCATTCTGATTATGAGCCTGGCGGGCGCCAGCCTTTCCTATTGGATCCTGGGGACTGCGAACACCCTGCCGCTTCTTTTCTTCTCACGTCTCCTCTCCGGAACTGCCGCCGCCAATATTTCAACGGCACAAGCCTACGTGAGCGACACGACGACCCCGGAGAACCGCGCCAAAGGGATGGGAATGATCGGGGCCGCGTTCGGGCTCGGGTTTATCTTTGGACCAGCGATCGGCGGAGCACTCAGCCACGTGGATTACTCCCTCCCGGCATACTTTGGGTGTGGGCTTTCAGCGCTGGCCATGTTGATGACCGTGTTTTTGCTGCCTGAATCCCTCCAGCCCACCCGGGACAGGGTCACCGTGGGACGCCAGATTGGTCCCCGTGCCATCTTGAAAGCATTCACTCATCCTCACCTGGGACTGCTTTTTGCCATTTTCTTCATCTTTACTTTCTCTTTTTCATGTTACGAAACGACCTTCCCACTGGTAGGTCTCAAGAAGTTCGGTTATCACCCGGCCCAGATCGGACTCTGGTTCGCTTATGTAGGCGTGGTGACCGCAGCAATCCAGGGTGGCCTTATTGGCCGGCTGGCAAAACGATATGGCGAGCGCAAGTTAATCATCATGGGTGTCGTTCTAACCATCATTGGCATCGTCTTCATTCCCTATTCGCCGGGCATGAAGGTCCTCGCCGCGGTCCTCCTTTCGCTTGGTGTTGGAGCAGGAATCACCAATCCCTCTCTCTCCAGTTTTATCTCGCTTTCGGCTGAAGCCACGGAGCAAGGCAGCGTGCTGGGAATGTCTCAGTCGCTATCGAGCCTGGCGAGGATCCTGGGGCCGATCTGGGGCGGTTTCGGCATGCAGCACTGGGGATTTGGGTTTCCTTACCTGACTTGTGGCGTGTTGCTGGCCTTGGCGCTGCTGTCCGGACTCAGGCTCCTCAATGCGCGTGCTGTCGTCAATCAGCCGATCGCTTAACACAGTTTGACAACGCTTCGAATCTCTTTTATGGCCCTTCCGATCAGGGTCAGTTTGCGAACCAGCTGAATCGATTGCCTCATGGAGTTGAATGATGCCCCTCCCGGTTATCCTCGATTGCGACCCTGGACACGATGATGCGGTAGCCATTCTGCTGGCCTGCGCATCTCCCGAACTGGAAGTGCTGGGAATTTCCACTGTGGCCGGGAATGTCCCCCTTGAAAAAACGTCGAAGAACGCACTGAAGATTTGTGAGCTCGCAAAGCTCGATCACGTCAAGGTATACGCCGGCATGTCGCGCCCCCTGGTGAAGGACCTGTTGACTGCCGAGGAGGTGCATGGGAAGAGCGGGCTCGATGGGCCGGACTTGCCTCTCCCAAGGCGCTCGCTGGAACCGAAACACAGCGTCGACTTCATCATCGAAGAATTACTGCGTTCGAAGGAACCTATTACCCTCATTCCCACGGGGCCCTTGACCAATATTGCGATGGCCCTCGTCAGAGAACCGCGCATCCGAAGCCGCATTCGCGAGATTGTCTTGATGGGGGGAGCGATTGCTGAGGGCAATACTACTCCCGCGGCGGAATTCAACATCTATGTGGATCCTCATGCGGCGGATGTTGTTTTCCGCAGCGGCGTTCCTGTGACGATGATCGGGCTCGATGTGACGCACCAGGCCCTCACGCTTCCGGACCGGTTGAACCGGATCCGGGCGTTGAATTCGCGCACGGCCCTGGTGGTGGCCCAGTTGATTGAGTTCTTCCAGGAGCACCATCGCGTCAAGTATGGAATGGCGGGGCCGCCGCTCCATGATCCCTGCGCCGTGGCCGCCGTCGTGGATCGGACCCTCTTCCATTTCAAGAGTATGCATGTGGCGATCGAACTGGAGGGGAGACACACTCAGGGTCGGACCGTGTGCGACTTATGGGACGTTACCGGAAATCCCGCAAATGCCCAGGTAGCCCTCTCCATCGACGCCCCGCGGTTCTTTGATTTGCTGATCTCCCGCCTGGCTGCTTATCCATAAGGCGGGAGTGGCGCGCACCTCACCATCGAAGAATGCAGGGGGTTACCTGAGGTCGGTAAAACCATGCATTCAAGAGTCTTATCTGCTACCCACTTCGTGGCTTGCGCCACTTTCGGAATCCGGAATGACCGGACACTTATCCCCCCTGATTGCTCCCTTGCAACATTTCCTTGAAAAGCCCGAACTTCGGACTTAGAATTTGTTTGGTCGACCCCCCTGTCGACCTCATGACTGAAGAGCTTGGCCGGTCGGCCAGGTTATGACAAGCCCCCCCCTATCGGCGAATTCTATTGTCTCTGAGGGAAATTTACCTCCCGCTGATCGTCCGCCTCTAGGGACTACAGCAGAGAGTGTGAAAACTTTCACTGTAAAATAACCTGCGCGAATCCGGGATCGAGGGAATTCATCATTTCTCCCAAGGGAGATCATCCATGCCTTATTCATATCGAAGAGGTGTCCAATCCCACAGGTCCATTTCCATTTCAGGTTCCATGCTGGTCTTGCTGGTTACTCTTCTGGGATCTATTGGACAGTCCAACGCCGCCCAAGGGTGTAGTTCCCCCAACTTCTTGGTGGCCCCATCCCTAGGGGTTCTCTCGAACCCTTGGTTGATTGCTGTGGAGGATTTTAACAAGGATGGAATCCCGGATCTGGCATCCGTTGATAGCTCCAGAATATCGATAGTGTTGGGGAACGGGGACAATACATTTAGACCATCGAACACCTACACAGCCGGAACCCATCCCGATTCGCTTGCAACAGGAGACTTCAATGGAGACGGCTTTCCCGATCTGGCTGCCGCCAGCAGCAACTCCGATGACATCTACATCTGGCTCGGAAATGGGGACGGGACCTTTCGCTCCGCGCCCAGCTTGAAGACGGGGGGTCAGCAGAATGTTCGGGCACTCTACATAAACGACTTCAATAATGATGGACGAATGGACTTGGCAGTACTTAGTGACTACTCCACACGCGGGGTCATTGTCCTCCTGGGTAACGGGAATGGCACCTTTGGTCCTGGCAATCTGATCGATACCACCGTCCAACCTCTCTCCCTCGCGGTTGGAGATTTCAACGGGGATGGTAAGCTCGACCTGGCTCTTATGACCAACCTCCCCGACACCAGTTTATTGGTGATGTTAGGAAATGGGGACGGCACCTTCCAGCGATCGAAAACATACAATTCGGGCAATGCATATTCAGTCGCTGCGGGGGACTTTAATCGCGACGGTAAAGTCGACATTGTCGTCGGAAGCATGTATCCAGGAAACGGAATTTCGATTCTCTTGGGAAATGGAGATGGGAGTTTCCAAAATCCCGTCAGTTATGCAGCAGGGCTTTATACGTATGGTGTGCTTGTCGGTGATTTCAACGGGGACGGTAACCCGGATGTGGCCGCAGCAAACGACGGATCGGGAGACGTTTCAATATGGCTGGGTCGAGGAGATGGGACATTGAATGCGGCACAAAACTATGGCGCCGGACGCGGTGTGAAATTCCTCGTCCAAGCAGATTTCAATAGAGACGGAAAGGTCGATTTGCTTGCCGGACCGAGCCTGTCGCTGCTGGTTGGAAATGGGGATGGGACGTTTCGTGGGTTGGTAAATTACAGTGTGGGGAGAGTCCCATCTTCAGTGGCGGTGGCGGATTTCAACGGGGATGGCAAACCTGATCTGGCAGTGGCCGATGCCGCCACCCAAACAGGGACCCAGGGCGATGTTTCCATCCTCCTTGGAACCGGAGACGGTTCGTTCCTTCCTCCGGTCCGTTATCCGGCAGGAACTCAACCGCGATTCATTTCCACGGCGGACTTCAACAACGATGGACGGACCGACGTGGCCGTTGCAGATATTAATACAAACAAGGTGTGGATCCTGCTGGGTAATGGCGATGGTTCTTTTCAACCTGCGGTCGGCAAGGACGTGGCCAGTTACAATCCGAAGGCGTTAGTCATTGCAGATTTTAATGCCGATGGGAATTCCGACCTGGCGGTCGTGGGAACTTCCTACGTGACGGTTCTCCTGGGTAATGGCGATGGAAGTTTTCAACCGCTCATCTACTACACGGTTGGACTTGTCCAGAGTGTTACGGCCGGCGATTTTAATGGAGACGGCAAACTAGACCTGGTGGTGGGGAGCGACTATTATGATCAGCGCATCTCGGTCCTGTTTGGAAACGGCGATGGAACATTTCAACCGCCCCTGGTGACCGCCTCAGGCATGGTGCCTGTCTTTCTTACTGCCGGGGATTTTGATCAGGATGGGAAAATGGATCTGGCCATGGCGGGTCCGTTCTCCGGCGGCCTCTCGGTTTTCCGCGGCAATGGGAATGGGACGTTCCAAGCCCCGCTTAGGTATGCGACCGGCTATAACCCCTATTCGATTGTTGTGGCTGATCTCAACGGTGACGGGAAGAGTGACCTGGCGGTGGCGAATGTGGACTCGCCTAACACAAATCCTGGAAGCATTTCCCTGCTTCTGGGGAATGGGAATGGAACTTTCCAACCGGCTGTAAATTATGTCGTGGGTGCTAACCCCCGAGGCATTGCCGCAGGGGATTTCAATAGGGACGGGAAGATTGACCTCGTTACGGCAAATCAAGGATCAGATAGTGTCTCGATCCTGATTAATACGTGCTCAACTCCGGGTTGCTCGAACATCTCCATCAGTTCCAGCTCGCCATCCCAGCCCGTGGTGGGCGCCCCGTACAGTTCATCCCTGACTGCGAGCGGGGGAGTGCCGCCCTATACCTTCATCCTCAGCTTCGGTCCCTTGCCTGGTGGAATCACTCTTTCTCCTTCGGGCACCTTGTCCGGTGTGCCAAACATAGCGGGGCAGTTCAACTTGACAGTAACGGCGACTGATTCTCAAGGTTGCTCCAAAGGCTTCTCTTTCATCCTGGGAATTCAACCCGCCCAGACTACGACGACTTTAGCCACCTCCTTGAATCCTTCGTTATTGGGACAGATGGTGACACTCACGGCAACCGTCTCGGTGAATCCCCCTTCATCAGGGAGCCCCACGGGCAAGGTAGTCTTCTGGGATGCCGGAACCAAAATGGGCGAAGTTTCTGTCACTAACGGCTCCGCCTCGTTAACGACCTCGAGTTTGATCGCGGGTGAGCACCGTCTCGAAGCAAGTTATTTTGGAGACACCAACTTCACTGAAAGTCGCTCTTCGACCTTGGTTCAATCCGTAACCGCGGGGACAGTTGATTTGTCTCTGACAAACACAGCTCTGCAAAATCCTGTGGATGCAGGATCGAACTTCACCTATCGGATTTCGGTCACGAATCTGACTTCCAGCCCAGCCACAAACGTTACGGTGTCGTCCCCCCTCCCAACTTCCACAACCTATCAATTGCTCTCAGCTCCGACACCCTGGACCTGTTTTCTTCCCTCAGTTGGAACTTCGGGAACCGTGAAGTGCAGCCGGAGTACAATGGCAACCCCTGGACCGGAGGACCTGTTCTTGACGGTCAAAGTCGCCTGCTCTGTGCCGAGTGGCAGCATCTTGACGAGCACCGCCATTCTCAACTCCAATGAGGCCGACTCGAACACCGCGAACAACTCCAGCACCTCCACGGTTACCGTCTCCAATCCAACCGCCATCACTCCAACAGCGCAGTCGTTCCCTTCCGCCGGAGGCACCGGAACAATCAGCATCACCGCTCCCACCGGCTGTGGATGGTCAGCCTCCAGCAATGCCAGCTTCATTACCATCAGCTCGGGCAGCAGTGGGACAGGCAACGGCACCGTGAGCTATTCAGTCACTGCCAATACCGACATCAATCCCCGCACTGGGACAATCACCATCCTGGGGCAAGCCTTTACCGTGAGTCAACTCCCAGCCCAGCGTGGTATTTCCCAGGTACAACTTCCAGTCCCCGCCGGAGGAAGCAACACGACCAGTACTATGGCCACGAGCAGTACAGTGCAGGCCGGTTATGTCACCGTCACGACCAGTCCTGCCAAGAACAATGGCGAGAGCTCTGCCCTCGCTATTGGCGATGAACCTTTTGGAACAGCGGTATTCAGCGTCAGCCAGAATGATATTGTAGTCAGCGAGGCCGGTGTGCCGGCTTCCCCGCCCACTACTTCGGCCCGGATCTTCATTGACTATCGGAGCAATGCGGCGAGCAAACTGGATCGGGCGGAAGACGGGACAATTAACATCAATACGGGTTTTGCGTTCGTCAATCTGGGAACGGCCGCGGCCAACATTTCCTATCGGCTCCTTGATAGCCTGGGACAGGATCATGCCCCCATCGGGCATGGAACGTTGGCTCCCGGGGCTCACCACGCGTTGTTCATTGATCAACTCCAACAGATTGCCCCAGATTTCGTCCTGCCATCCGATTTCACCAACTTCGCGGGCTTAGGATCACTCGAGATCACAAGCGATCAGCCGCTCTCCGTCGTGGCCTTGCGCCTGGTCGGGAACCAGCGTGGGGAAACTCTATTGACCACCACACCAATAGCGGATCTCCAAAGGGCTCCCGTGGCCGGCCCCCTCTATTTTCCTCAACTGGCTGACGGTGGCGGATATCAGACATCTCTCACTCTTCTGAATACATCCAGCACCTGGGAAAGCGGGACCATTCAAATTTTGGACAACCGAGGAACGCTTCTGGCGGTCCATCTCGCGGGTGACCCGGGCGGGCCGGCGTCTGAATTCCGTTACAACATTCCATCAAGAGGCCTCTACATTCTGCAGACGGATGGTGCGCCCTCCGGTGTCAACACAGGTTCGGTTCAAGTGGTGCCGGATGCCGGTAGCCTGGCTCCCGTCGGTGCAGGGGTGTTCAGCTATAGCACAGGTGGAATCCGGGTGACGGAGTCGGGGATTCCCTCCGCTACTGCGACCACCCACGCGCGGATCTATGTCGACCTCTCCGGCGGCCACAACACCGGGATCGCGATTGCGGCACCTGACGGACGTCCACTTCACTTGACCTTGAATGCCTTCCAAACGGATGGCGGAACCCCGGCGGGCAGTGGGTTTCTCGACCTCACCGGAAATGGACACGGCGCCAGCTTTGCCAATGAGTTGATTCGATCGCTGCCGGACGGCTTCACAGGGATTCTGGATATCTCAGCCCCCTCTCCGTTCGTCGCGCTGACCTTGCGGTCCCTGAAGAATGGCCGGGGTGATTTCCTGATCACTACCTTTCCTGTGGCCGACTTCAGCCAGCCTGCACCCGCCCCTGTGGTGTTTCCGCAGATTGCGGACGGGGGAGGATACCGCACACAGTTCATTCTGCTAGGCACCGCCCGTCCCTTAGACACGACCCTCAAGTTCTTCGCCGATGATGGCACCCCTTTGGCCGTGGGAAGAAAAGCGGCGAGTCCGCGATAGGAATTTGCGGGCGATTGCGCAATTCGCTCAAAGCCTGCCCGGATCGCAAGGAGGACAGGGAGACGAGGTCAGAACTGGAATACGTATCAGGATTGCCCTTAGATCCGCCACGAAGGGTTTCCGAATCCTGGCAGGTCATGGTATAATCCGCCTCTTTTTTGCAACCCTAAGCCATGCGTGATAACGACCAGACCCATAAAGATTCGAAGCCCGGGAACCGCCGGGAATTCCTGACTCGGTTCTTTAAAAAGAGCGCCCCCCTCGTCGTGGGGGCGGTGGCAAGGCCGCTCGAAAAACTCCCGGGAGTGACTCCGCCAAAAACTCCCCCTGGTGCGGAGAGCCCGGCGGTCCGGACGCCGGTTGAAGCGGAAAACATTTCTGAAGAACTGAAGAAGGAATTCGAACGCACGCATGAAGAGTTTGTCCAAAACAATCCGGACTTCTTTGAGAAGCCGTGAACAGGACGGGGGATGAAGACTGCGTGAAGTTGGAAAGGAGCAGTCAAGACAAAAGGTTGAACGACTGAAGTCGTTACTACCCTTGAACGACTGGAGTCGGTGCGACACATGAACGATTGGAGTCGGTGCGACACATGAACGATTGGAGTCGGTACGACCCTTGAACGACTGAAGTCGGTACGACACATGAACGATTGGAGTCGTTACGACTCTTGAACGACTGGAGTCGTTACGACTCTTGAACGACTGAAGTCGTTACTACCGCCCGCTTATGAAACTGAGAATCCTGCATCACGACAACTGCTTTGATGGCGCCTCTTCGGCGGCGTTGTTTGGCCGTTTTTACACGGAGATGGTCAATCCCGGGGCGGAGATCTGTTACACGGGGCTGACCCACAAGTCAGAGAAGCAGTTCAATGAATGCCTTTTTGACGGCGATGAGAACGTCATCGTGGATTTCAAGTACTCTCCTTCGCCTCGCCTCACCTGGTGGTTCGACCACCACAAGAGCGCCTTTCTCACCAAGGAGGATGAGGATCATTTCCGTCAGGACCATAGCGGCAAGAAGTTTGTGAACCCCGACTTCAAATCCTGCACCAAGTTCATCGCGACCACGCTGGCGGAAAAGTTCGATTTCAAGGTGAACGGGCTTTCGGAGTTGATTTACTGGGCGGATCTCATTGACGGCGCCCAGTATCCGGATGCCCGCACGGCCGTGGAAATGAAGGAGCCGGCGATGAAACTGACGTTGCTGATCGAGTCCAACCGCGAACCGGAGCTCCTGCAGCAGATTATCCGCGAGCTGGCGGTCCGCCCGCTGGCGGATCTGGCGGCTGAGCATTGCTCCGGCGAAAGGTTCCAATTGCTCTGGGCACAGCATGAGCGAGCGATCCAATTGATCGGCCAGCGGGCAGTCTCCGAGAAGGCGGTCGTGTTCTTCGATCTCAGCGATACGGACGTGGAAGGGTACAACAAGTTCATCCCCTATTTTCTCCACCCGGAGGGCGTGTATACCGTCAGTGTGCTCTCGACTCCCATGCGGGCCAAGGTTTCGGTCGGATCGAACCCCTGGAACCAGTCGAGGCGTACGCATAACCTTGCCGAGATCTGTGAACGATATGGCGGCGGGGGTCATGCGCAGGTTGCCGCGATCTCCTTCCCTACCTGCGATCTTGAAAGCGCCAAGAAAGCTGCACGACAGATTGTTGAAGAACTTCAAGAGGCGTAGTTTCTCCCGGCACCCCATCTTAACGACTGAAGTCGTTACTACGGCAACCCATGGAAAAATCATATCGGGCCGTGTCCCGATGTGATATTGTTTCGTCTTTAAAAACAACGATCCAGAAGGGAATCCATCACGGATGAGTGTTCCGCGCAGGCAACCCGGACGACGGTTTCATTTTCATACCTCCTTGCAGGTCCGGTTTCGTGATGTCGATGTCAAGGGCCATGTCAACCATGCAGTCTACTTTTCGTATTTTGAAATGGCCCGTTGTGAGTATTGGATGTCGTTGTTTTCATTGGCTCGGTTGAGCGATATTGACTTTATCGTGGTGCGTGCCGAATGCAACTATCTCCAGCCTGCCCAATATGCTGAATGGCTGGATATTTATGTGGCGGTCACCGGGATCCGGAATTCCAGTTTTGTCATGGAGTATGAGGCGAAGGCACGGCGCCCCCGCCGGGTCGTGGCAACGGGCTCGACCATCCAGGTGATCTATGATTACTCCAGGGATCAATCGAAAAGGGTTCCGTCGCCGGTTCGCCGGAAGATCGAGAGATTTGAGAAGCGCCCGTTGTCTCCGGCTCTATTGACGGTTAAGCGCTAATTCCAGACAGGAGTTCCAGTGGTCAGACGCGTTGTCATTACCGGGATCGGGGCGGTGAGTCCCAATGGGATGGGCCGCGAGGCCTTTTGGGAAAACACCCGGAAGGGTATCAGCGGCGTGGATACGATTTCGCTTTTTGATTCGTCCCACCTCTCGGCCCGCATTGCCGGGGAAGTGAAGAATCTTGACGGAGACGGCTTCATCAAGTACAAGGACCGCCCTCATGTGTCACGCGTGGTGCCCATGGCGCTGGCGGCCTCCGACGAGGCCCTCCGCGATGCGGATTTGAATGTCGATTCCATGACCAAGGAAGAGAAGCAACAGATCGGCGTGATGCTTGGCACGGGGGGAGGGTCGGTGGAATTTACGGAGGAGATGTACCGGCTCTATTATACCGGTCAATCCAAACGGGTCTCTGTGTATACGATTCCCTCTTCCACCATCGGCACGCTGGCGAGTGAAATCTCCATGCGCTTCGGCCTTCGCGGTCTGAGCCATGTCGTTTCGACCGGATGCACCTCCTCCACCGATGCCCTTGGCCACGCCGCGCTCATGATTCGATCGGGAATGATCGATCGGTTTCTTGTCGGCGGGGCCGATGCGCCTATTGCCCCGCTGATTATGGGGGCCTTCTGCCTCATGCGCATTCTCACTTCCTCCTGGAACCATGAGCCGCAGCGCGGCTCGCGTCCGTTCTCTCAAAGCCGCGACGGTTTTGTGTTGGGAGAAGGAGCGTGGATGTTTGTCCTCGAGGAACTTCAAGTGGCACTTTCGCGCGGCGCGCGGATTTATGGCGAAGTGGCCGGTTACGGCTCCACCTGCGACGCCTACCATCGGGTCCGCATGGATGAGAGTGGCGAAGAGCCCGCCCGTGCCATGGGCCTCGCGCTGAAAGACGCCCATATCTCGACCCAGGAGGTCGATTACATCAACCTGCATGGAACCTCCACGTTGCTCAATGACCGCATTGAAACCCGCGCGGTCAAGCTATGCTTCGGCCCCAAGGCCTCGACGTTGCCCGGATCTTCGCTAAAATCCATGATCGGACACCCCCAGGGTGCCTGCGGGGCGGCCGGAGTGGCGGCATCGTTGCTGGCCATGCGCGACCACGTCCTGCCTCCGACCATCAACCTGGAAGACCCCGATTCTGAATGCGATCTCGACTATATCCCTGATATCGGGCGGCAAAAGGAGCTCGACGTGGCCCTCTGCAACTGCATCGCATTCGGTTCCAAGAATTCAGCGGTCGTTTTGAAGCGGGTGAACGGAAACAATTAGAAGATTCGGGACAGACACATTACTCTCATAAATTTCGAGCAGGACAAGAGTACGGTGTCTGTCCTTTTCCAGGTTAGATTCCCCAAAGGCTCACTTATGTCATTCTGGCGACCTGAACGAATCCGCGGGGAGGAGCTTCTTGATTCCGGGGCGGGCTCACCTGAGGAGATTGCCGCCAGCCTCCGTGATCTCCGGCGGATTAATCGATATCTGGGCGGTCACCGCGTCAGCCTGATTCCGATGCGGCGACTGGTGCGGAGTCTCTCCCTGGAGCATTTGTCGCTTCTGGATGTCGCCACGGGAGGCGCCGACCTGCCGGTGGCGGTCGCCCGGTGGGCACAGCAAATTCACCTGCCTTGTCGCGTGGTGGGACTGGATATCAGTTCACGGCACCTCGCTTTTGCCCAGGAAAGTATTCGGCCGTTTCCGGGAATCCGGTTGGTCCGAGCCGACATCGAGCGCTTGCCGTTTGCCCCCTCCAGTTTTGATTTTGTGAACACCTCCTTGTTCCTGCATCACGTCGCGGATGCTGACGTCGCACAATTTCTGAAGACCCTGCTCTCGCTGGCCAGGGTGGCCGTGATCATCAACGATCTTCAGCGCCACTGGGTCCCCTATTTCTTTCTGAAACTGACCCAGCCTCTTTTTGCTCAGAGCCGTATCACACAATTCGATGGCTTTGCTTCCCTGCGCCAGGGCTTTACCGCCGGCGAAATGAAATCCCTGGCCCAGGACGCGGGGCTCGCGAACATTTCCGTGACTCGTCGTTTTCCGTACCGTTTGGCGATGGTGATACCCAAATGACGGTCCCCGCCGCGAGAAAGGAACACCTGCGGGGCCGTCCCCGCGAGCACGTTTGTGAATGAACACCGATTCCTAAGGAACCCCAGGGATGAAAACTTCGTTTGATACCATTGTTGTGGGAGCAGGCCCTGCGGGCAGTGCGGCAGCGATTGCCCTGGCCTCTCGGGGTTGGCACGTGGCCCTGCTGGAAAGACAGGCATTCCCCCGCGACAAGCTTTGCGGTGAGTTTATTTCGCCCGAGGGAATTGCTGACTTTGCAAGACTCGGCGTCCTCCCTGCCCTTCGGAAGAAGAACCCTGCCCCAGTCCACAGGGTGAAGGTGACCCTTTCCACGGATCATCAAGTCCGGATCGACTTGCCGGAATCAGGATGGGGGCTTAGCCGTTATGTACTTGATCAGGTTCTCTTTGAGCATGCAAAGGCCCAGGGAGCGGAATGCCATGAGAACTCTCCCGTCCACGCGGTCGAAGGAAGTCTCGAACGAGGATTTGATGTGCAAGTCGGGGCCCAGAGCAGCACTCCCATGATTCTCAAGGCGAGAACGGTGATCGCCGCGACCGGCCGATGGTCCAATGTCCCCCGCCAGCCACAACAGGCCCTGCATGAGAGGAAGCGGTTAAAGCGGTTTATTGGGATCAAGGCTCATTTTCGGGGTGAGGCCAATCTGGAAGATGCTGTTGAATTGTACTTTTTCCAACCGGGATATTGCGGCTTGAATCGCATTGAAAGTGGCGAGATCAATCTGTGCGCCCTTATTGAGGAGGAATTTGCAACCCGGTACGCCAGAAACTGGGAGGCCTTGATTGAAGCAGCGGGCGCACAAAACCCTCATCTCGATCATCGTATCCGCGCCATGAGGCGCTCTTCAGAGTTTCTCGTCACAAGCCCTGTCATCCTGCAATCGCGGGAGAGAATTCTCCGTGACATATTTATGGTGGGGGATGCGGCAGGATTTCTCGACCCGTTCAGCGGTGACGGGATCTCAACAGCCGTTCGCTCCGCCTCTCTGGCTTCCCGCTGCGTCGACGATTTGATGCGGGGTTGCGTCTCTAATGAAAGTGCAATGAAAAATTACGACCGGGCCTACCGATCAGAATTCAGACGAAGGTTCATTTTTGCCAGAACAATCCGCAAAGCCCTTTCCATCGGAGGCATCGCTCCGGTGTTTTCTCGCCTGCAGACCCGGATTCCTGCCCTGGGCGAATGGGTTGTGAGACAGACCAGGGGGCGGGTGTCGAGTGCCGGGTGTGAGGTGCCGGGGGATAAATAGTTGTCGGTTGTCAGTTCTCAGTTGTCAGCGATCGGAAACAAGAAGGGAGTCCTGGGGGCACATAGTCCCCCGGGGTGGATGCCCTTCTATTTGCTCCAAGGTCATCTCTCGGAACGATACAAAAACTCCGGAGCATCGATCTCCGAGGGCGGCTTCAGGATTGAGGCGGATTGTCCTCCGGTTCATAAATTCGGAGGCTGCCATCAGCGGTATCGAAGGCAGCGTGCGTGGTGTGACCTTCAGCACACCGGTAAATCGCATAACTCGAAGTCCCAAGAGTCATCTTCCCCGCAGAATCGATCGAGGCTGCCTCGCCAAACTGTTCGGCGAGCTTGGCGGTCGACATGCATACTCGACAGCCAATCTTTTGGGGTATCCGGGGACGATCTTCATCTTGTTCAGGATTTGACATGAATTGCCTGATATCTCCTTGGAACCCACCCTTTGACCAAATGCAACCGGCCCCCTGCCCAGAGTAGGTGCCCGTCCTAATCTTTATGAGGTCCTGCCGAACATCAGTCCCTGATGAATCATTGCCGCGCAAACCATTTTACGCTATAGTCTCGGCGCTCCAAACAAGTGCCGCAAGGGCGCTGTCGGCATTGGCGCCGATGGGCAGACGAGGTGACGTTCACCCAGAGCCTCGAAAAGCATTGACGGAGTCGTCCATGGATAAAAAAGTGGAGCAACAGTTGGAGAAAATGATTGCGGGGTTTTGCGATTATGAAATGATTTTCTACCCCAGGTCGGCGCTCGATGGTCAAAGAGCCATTTCTGAGTTCCACTACGAAGGGATTACCGAGCAGACGCAAAAACAGGAGCGTCTGATCATCGTGCGGAAAGGAAAGGCGACGGAGATCGATATCGCCAAACATTCCGAGATGAAATATGACTACGGCGACTTCCGCCACGAAGTGGAAGAGGGCGAACCCATCCGGAACCGGTTGGAGGGGGATGAAGAGGTAATCCTCATCGTGCGCTCAGAGTTTACGACCAAGCCCAAGGGGCCGCACGCTTCAACAAAAATCATCGAAGTCTACGAACCGTGATTCCCCCCTCCCAGTTTTTCGCTTCGCGGCCTAAGAAAACGGTACGACCACGGTGCTCCCGCTCGGGCTGATGAAGGTAATACCCACCGTTTCTCCCCCATTCGATGTGTTGATCAGAATAATTTGGGTCGTGAAACCTCCTCCGTCGACCACCTGCGGAATAAAGAGCGGCCCCACCGGCGGATTGTTCAGATCAGCCACCGGCAGAGTTGAGTAGATTTCTTCTCCGCGCTCATTGTGCGTCAGACGCAACGTCACCAAAGCGAGCGGCTGGTTGCTTTGAATAGTCAAGACTCCTTTAAATTCTGATGGAATCGAGACCTGCGAGAAAAGTTGTCCAATGAACGCCGCGAGGTGGATGTTCGGATCAACATTGATGCCTGTCGTCTGGTCAAACGAGCCGTCCAGGCTGACGAGGTGGAGGGTTATGTTGGCCGTTGAAGCATTTCGGTTGACCAGCGCAATTCCCGTATCCCGGTCCAGAGGCACCGAAGACCGCTCGATGTAGACGCGGGCATTGGTCGTCGGAATTGCGTTTAAGACTCCAGCCTGTGACGACTGCCCGGTAGCGCCTTTTCCTGCAAAGATCACAGCCCCCGCAGGAAGCTGCCCGGATGTAGGCGTCACCACGGCATAGGCGACCTTTAGCCCTCCCTGCCCGGTCGTCGAAAACTTTTGCATGCCATTGGGGCTTATCGAATAGGATAAGGAACTTACAGGTCCGCTGCCGAAATCCAGCAAGATAGGAGTTCCAGCATCCCTGAAAAGCGATATGGTTCCGGCGATGGTTGATCCGGAGGTATTCATCAGCAGGATCTGAGTTGGATTCCCGTTTCCATCCAGGATTTGAGAGAAGATCAGGCTTGAGCCAACAGGCGTGACCGTGGGATCAACCACAGGCAAAGCACTGAAAATCGATTCAGGGGGATGGTCGTTGGGGGCAGACCGTAAGTTGACTGCGGCAAAAGGAGCTGCGGCCGTGAATGTCAAGGTTCCCAGAAATGAACTGCCCAACGCTGAACAACTAAACTGACTGGCAAATTGCGCAATCTTTCCCAGGGGTGGAACTGTTACCGCCGGACAAGAGCTGGAAACGCCATTTTGATCTCTCAGCGTCAAATTGACAGTCAATGCAGTAGCGCCCGGATTCACCAGTGCGACACCGCTATCCCTGCCATTCGCCGCATCGAAGTCCACGAACACCCTCGATGAGGTCGTGGCGGCCACCGCGGGCACGCCCGCTTCAGTAACAAGGGCTCCGTTCTGCCTCTGCGCAAAAATTGCCAGCCCGACGGGTGGAGGGCCGGCAGGACTCGTCAATTGGCCGTAGGTGACCGAGGCGAACTGTCCCTGTCCGGAAGAGATTTTCGAAACGCCGCCACTCGCGGGCAATTGGGCGCTGAAAACATTAGAAACCAAGGTGGTATCTACGGTGCCCCGCCCTTTGGTCGCGGTTGAGAAAAATGACTGCCAGGCTTGGCGGATCGTATCGATCCGAGCGAGGTCCGCCGCGGAAGGCGTCGTGTTTCTCTGAACTAATAAGATCCACGCTTGCCGGAAGGCCTTGGGCGACGTGGCCGGGGTAGGAGTCCGGAGGCCATTCTGTTGGACGGTGCCATCAGGAAGCGTCACATTTGCGGTGATAATGTCATTGACCGTGACGGTATGTTTTGTCCCGCCAAACGTCACGCCCACCGCAGGCGCGGATCCATTGGTTCGACCGGATCCTGTCGGATTAAACACCACAAAGGTGGGGGAGACCTCCGACTGGTCTTTAAGACCCATGAGATATTGATCCAGATCGCTGTATTTCGACGTGGCATCGTTTTGGGTTGTGAAGGTCCCGTTGCCATTGTCAAGGATATCGTTCCCTTCCATGACCGACCCATCCGAATTGAAGAAGAAACTCCAGTGGGCGCAATCGCGCCCCAGGATTGTGTTCGCAAAGGTCTGGGGGGTTGTCGTCGGATCGCAGATGGCTCCCGGAATGTCAACGAAAGACATCCAGCGGTGTCCGAATTCCTGCCCAATCACCTCCACCGTACTGTTAGTCCCCAGGAAGATCTGGTTGGGATCACTGGGATATTGGGTAAGCGGCCCCAGGGTTAGAAAACTCCGCAGGCGTCCCTGTGTACCCCAGGCCGGGTCCGGCTGGAACACCGGGAGAACCCCCAAGCCGGTGGCCTCGTTGCTGACATTCTCTTCAAACGCAAATGCGTTCCCTCCCAAATTGAAACCAAAGTTAGTAAGGAATGCGATGAAATCGTAATCGTCGCCGTGGCTCTGATAAAACTTCTGTGCGAGAGCCGTCCTTGAAACCTGCGTGGAAGTCGAGAAGAATTCGAAAACGACCCCAAACTCCGACGTGGGAGCGGTCAAGGTCGTGTAATCCACCACGGAGGGAGGTTTTCCCTGGTTGCTTCCCGGCGCAATCCCCACGATGCCTTCCGAGGTGCCCATTCCGTTGTACGAGAACTCAATGGATCCATTCGCAAACAAAACGACTTCAAAGGTATTGTGGTCCCGGTTGACGTTTGAGCAGGTATCGCTGAAATTTGGAATATCATTCCAAATGACGATGAACCGATCGCTCCGTTGAAGGCTGCGAATATCTCCCGTCCCGCAGCCCGGTTCGAGGTCGGCAAAAAGGGGCCCGATGCGGGGCTGGCGCCCCAGGAAACGGACGAGGTCACGATCGTCGCTTGTGGAATCACCGGAACCAAAAGTCAAATGGCCGTCCGAGCCAACAAACACACTGGTGTAGGTTTGGCCAAAGAAATTAAAGGTGAAACCTCCTGAGAAGGCAACCTGCGTGGCGTCGTCATCCGACAGGTTGGGTCCAGGCGGCTGTCCTGGGGATGGCTGGACGGTCCCCGGTACCAATATCGAACCCGCGGCCGTATCAAAATTCTGTGGGATCTTACTCACCAAATAGCCCGAGCCGCTCGGTGTAAATCGGATATTACTGTTATCCAGATCGAACGGATTCGCGGGAAAAACAATGGTTCCGTCGTCCTCGATGACCGCGATATTCCCCTGGTCCGCGTTCAGCGTATTCCGCTTCAATGAAAATTGCGGTCCCGCGCGGCGAAATTCGAAGTTCTGCGAAATGCGAGGAACATCATTCCAGTTTCCCGGATAAGTCCCGTCAATGAATCCCCCTTCGCGTAATTGCCCGGGTGAAGTCTGCGATCGCTTGGAGGCGCCCCAGAGCGAGTGCGGAAGTCCAATCATCGCAACACATAATAAGGAAACAGCCAACCACTTCTTGAGTGAAAGCCTCATAACTCTCCTTGATTTTCTTTGGTTTACGAAAGGGTCACCAAACTTGAGCAACATCGGATGACAAGAAGACCTTTAGATGCCCTCCACCAACGATTGGTTTAATCCTTTCGTTCAAGCCGCTGCCACACCATCCGCGCTGCGCCGAGTAAACCTGCCTTGTCGATGAGGCGCGACCGGACGATGGGCATTCTTTCGGCACGATAGACGTAAGACCGGGCAAAGACCTCCTTCATCATGAACGGCGCAAACACTCCCCAGGCCTTTGCAACTCCACCGCCGATAATATACTTTTCGAGATCAAGGACGTTTGTCAAATTGGCAATGACAATTCCCAGGGCCCAACCGACGAGTTGGAATATTCTCCGGGCTGCGGGGTCACCCTTCCTGGCCAACTGCGAAATATCGGCGGAGGTAGCTTTGTCATTCTCCCTGAAAAGCTTCTTGAGAAGCGCGGAGTCTCCGCGATCCGCAGCGGCACGGGCGCGCCGGACCACCCAGGTGGCCGAGGCATAGGTTTCCGCGCAACCATAGGAGCCGCAATTGCAGAGGTCGCCATGGGGGTCAACAATCATGTGCCCGGTCTCGGCCGCGGTGCCCCGGGTACCGCTCCAGATCTTCCCTTCCAGCACAATGCCACAGCCGACCCCAGTGCCCAGCGTCAGCAGACTCGCATTCCTGACACCTCGCGCCGCTCCCTTCCATACCTCGCCCAGCGCCGCCACATTGGCGTCATTGTCTACGACGACCTCCACCGGCAGGAGCTTCTCCATTCTGGCTTTGACCGGGAAATATCCCTTGCCGGGAAAATTGGGAGACTCGTGCAACTCCCGATGATAGTAAACCAGCCCCGGCACGCCCACCCCGACCCCTGCCAGGCGTCGCCTTTTCTTCCGGAGATCGGAACTGAGGTCCAGGATCAAATCGCACATCCGCTCGATGACATCATCGCGGCCGCGCTCCACCTGCGTTGGAATACGCCTCTCGCCGAGGATTGCTCCCGCGCAATCCACTGCCGCGACTCGTAGGTTCGTCCCACCCAAATCCACGCTGGCCACAAAGTCGCTCTTGGAGATCTTCATGATGATATCTCAGCAGTACTGCCGCGGCTTAACGCCGCTGCGGCGTATGCCTCTTTGTGACATCCAATTAGAAAATCTTTCCGTTCCGGTAAACGGCAGGAACGTCGTCATGAAGAACCGATCCTCCGACGACCTCCCCAACGATGACATAGTGTGATCCCGCCTTCGTCTCCGATACGACCCTGCAGTCCAGATACGCAATAGAATCACACAGGATAGGGACACCGGTGACTGCAGTCATGGTGGGAACCCCGATCAACTTGTCGGTCTCGCTCGAAGTGGCCCGCCCCAAAGCGTACGCCAACTCCTGCTGTTCCTTCGCGAGGACGTTGATGGCAAAGATCCTGCTCTCGAGCAGCATTTGAGTTGTACAGCTCTCGGGGGTCAACCCCAACACCACCTCCATGGGCTCCTTGGAGACCTGAGTGACCCAAACGGCGGTCATGGCGCTTACCTCCACCCCTCGTTTCGAGGTAATCACATAGACGCCGTATGTGAGAGAGTAGATGGCTTTCTTTGTATCTTCAGGATTCACGGGAATGAAATCGTCTCCAAATGAAATTCAACGCCATTTGTAACACCGCTGAGGCCCAGAGCCCGCCCCGGCGGATGCCCGCGATGAAATCCATCGCCATCAATCGAGTCGTAGGGGCGTCCGCCGTGGCGGAACCGCCGAGGCGGACGCCCCTACTTCAGATACGCGTCAAACCAGGCCACCACGCGGGTGAGCAAATCCAACTGGTGGGCCCGTTCGCCAAAAGCGTGAGGTTCCCTGGGATAGACCACCATTTCGGTCTTAACACCCAATTGCTTCAAGGCATGATAGAACTCCTGACCCTGTCCCAGGGGGACCCGCTGATCCCCGCCTCCATGAACGACAAGGGTCGGCGTTTTCACATTCTTTACAAATGACATCGCCGAGTGCTTTTCATAGGCATCCCGCCGATTGAACGGCAGGTCAAGAAAATAAGACTTCAGGAATGAGGGGGTGATGTCGGTGGTCCCATTAAAGCTGAAGAGGTTGGTCACACCCGCACCCACGACGGCGGCTTTGAATCGATCCGTCTGGGTAACGGCCCAGGACGACATAAAACCGCCGTAACTCCATCCCCCAATCCCCAAGCGGTTTGGATCGGCGATCTTCTTTTCAATCAACTCATCGACCCCGCTCATGATATCCACAAAATCTCCGCCGCCCCAGTCGTCTCGATTTGCCTCGGCGAAAGGCGTCCCTTGCCCAACGCTTCCGCGGGGATTGGGCAACAAGACAACATAGCCGTGCGAGGCCAGGAGTTGCCCCCATTCATGCCAGCTTCCATGCCAGCCCATCCACCAAGCCCACTCGGGACCGCCATGAATTTCGGCAATGGTGGGATACAGCTTGTTGGAATCATAGTCCGGCGGTTTGATCAGAACTCCATAAATCGTCTTTTCGTCCTTCTTGCTTTTCCAGGAAATCTCTTCGAGGCTCCCCAGGCGCCATTGCTCCACCTGCGGATTCATGTGGGTCAGTTGCTGTTCTTTCTGCTTGTCCTCGTCGATGATCCATACGTCGGTGGGCGCATCCGCCTTCTGGTGAAGAAACGTGATGGTGCTGGCATCACGATCCATCGAAAAGCCGTGGTCCCGGCCAGCCTCAATTTGAACGTCAAACATCTTCTTGGTTCGGCCGTTGGTGGTATCCAGGCCGGAGATCATGGAATGGGCGCCCTCGATCGATTCCACGATCAAGTACTTGGAGTCCGGCGCCCAGCGGGCCCAAAAAACAGTGCCCTTATAATCGCTGTCGAGGCGCCTCACTTCCCCGCCGGAAGCAGGGACTATCGAAAGGGAGGCGGTGATCTCGGTGGGAGTACGTTCTTGAAAAGCGACCCACTTGCCGTCGGGAGAATATCCCCAATTGCCACCTCCCGCGCGCTCGCTGAGCGTCCGAATAATTTCCCCCTGCCGGTTAATGGTCACCAATTTGGAGTGCCAATACATATCGTCGCGGTCCGTGGTCGAGGAGATGAGGAGAGCCAGTTCCCGACCATCAAACGACCACTCCACGTCAATCACATTGAAGTCCTGTTTGGTAATCAGCCTTGTCTCATGCGACACAGGATCGCAGAAGTAAAGGCGTGCAAATTTCCATTCGTGATCCATGTACATTCGATCATCGTGTTTCTTCTTGCGCGCCTCTTCTTCGGGCGTCGGCCCGTCATTCGAGAGAAGGGCGATGGTTTTTCCATCCTTGGACCAGGAGAATGCCGAGACGCCGCCCTTTAGATCAGTGATCTGCCGCCCTTCGCCTCCATCCGCCGGCATGATCCAGAGTTGTGTCATCGGAGGTTCCGCATCCTGGTCCTTTACCTTAATTGTCGATCCTCCGCGGTCTGAAAGAAACGCGAGCCACCTGCCGTCGGGAGACCATCGCGGCGCAGTTTCGCTCTTGTCGCTGAAAGCATACTTGCGCGGGGGGGTCTTCCCGTCGGACGCCACCATCCAGACGTCTGAATCGCGCGGTTTGTCCGGTTGTGCCGGATCCGCAGGTTCGGTCACGACAAAGGCGATTTGCTTCCCGTCAGGAGAGATCTGAGGATCGCTGACCTCGCGCAGATCAACAAATTCAGCTGGGGTGGGAGGGTGATTGGAGTTGGCGAGCAAAAACCCCTCGGCTGGAAGCATCACGACCACAAGGACAAACGGCAGACACCAGGGCTTCCGCATCGAATCCTCCAGATTGAGGTGACCGGCCGCGGGCTGAAGCGGGTATCCATACCCCCGCGGGGATGGCTCTCTTTGGCCGCGAACCAAAAATTGTCATTCTAACGCAGACTCAAAGATTTTATTTTAATTTTTCTAGAACAAGGCCGGGCCGGAGATGATGTAGTTTTTCATCTTCCCGAATTCCCTCGAACTCATAAAGATGGCGTGGGAATCAATTCGGAATCCGGCGCGGATCAGATCACGAATCGATCTCACATTCGGGCTGGGGACCTGGAGGGTGAGTTGGGGATGCAAAAGCACAGCCGACTCGATCGCCCGATGGAGGACGGGCAGCATGTGTTGGGTTTCCTTCACTGCCAGTGGACCGACCTGACCCTTGGGGGAAATATAGAAATATCCGATGGTTCGTCCCCTCTTCGTTGCAAGCCAGCAGCGGCTCCCGCTGCGTTTGATGAATAGATCATGGTCTTCGTCCCGCCCACTTCCGCGTGCGACCCGGTCAATGGAGCTCATCTCATGAACAGCCTCTTGAACTGCACCGGGCGATCCCGTGGGATCCAGCCCACGCACCTTGAACCCGCGTTCCGCCTCCCATCCCGGATTGAGATCCTTGGAGCGACAGACAAGTGTATAGATCGGGAATCGCGGTGTCATGCCGAGCAGGATGTAACTTCGCATCGCGGCAGGATAAAGAGAACTGTAGGTGGAGGTGATCCGATAGGTTCTGTCGCTCTGGAGTGATCGTTCCAGCAACCGCTTCCCAATACCGCGATTCTGGAACCTGGGGAGAATCCAGAAGTCGCACAAGAACCAGATTGATCCGCGCACAATGGAGCACGCAAATCCAATGATTTCCCCGTTTGACTCGGCCACCCAGAAGCCGGGTGCGTCTGTCGTGAGAACATGTTGAAGATAAGGCGGAACCGTCCGCATGCCCCGCAGACTCTGCGGGGCGCCGTGAACCCTTCGAACCATATCTTGGAAAGAGGTCAAAAAGACCTTCCACACGGCCCGAAGGTCTTTGGCCTGGCAGGGGCGGATCAAAACCTTAGAATTCATACGAAGCGGCTTCGAAAGGAGGCGTCTTCCATTCAGGACGGGACAAGCTGCAGGGTTCTCTCCCCTTCCCACGCTGCAGGGTCGAAGGCTCGTGGATTGCCAGGCAGCTCTCCCTCCCCGCAGCGGGGCCGACAAAGATCTCTCTCGAATCGAACACCACGAGTCTTGCCCCCGCAGCGGCGGGCCCAGGAGGATCCGCTCTACCCAATCCGTTCGTCTCCGCCGATCGGCAACGGGTCGAGGGGCTGGATCTAGTCTGCAAGGAAGAAGCGTGATGGTATGGCTGCTGCGTTTCGCGCCCGGTGGGGAGTGCCTTCCGCCACGTGAAAGGCCTCACCCGTCTTCACCAGGATCTTCTGGTCGGGCATTTCAAATTCGATGGTCCCTTCGAGGACGTATCCGAGGTGTCCCCTCGCACACCACTCCTCATGTCTTGCATCCACGGCATATTCAACCAGGCGGAACCGGTGTCCATCGGATTCAAAACCCTTTTGACGAATTCCCGGCGATGTTTCAGCCCAATCCTGCCTCTCAAAACTGAAAGTCTCGATCATGCTGTCCATTCCTCCCGAGGGCTCTTCCAGGATTGATCTCACCTGAGGACGACATCGATGCGTCGGTAAGAGGAGCGCAAATTCGCGGCGGATCGAACCCCCGCCCTGTCTATCCCTCTGGTCTTCGAATCGAGGCGTATTCAGCGGGCTGCTCGTCCCTCTTGGGTTTCCCCAGCCTCCCCACATCCGGGCTTGCGGTCCGGAGACCTGCGACCTTCAACTGAGTCCAACGCCCAGTCATGGCGGAACGCCGAATCATACTATCAAGGGTGTCAAAAGTGCTACCGGCGAATACAATTTTTTTTCTGGGCATCTGGAAGTGTGCCGGTCCCCCGGCAGTCACTCCGGCAGAATAAAGCCCCTCCTGGGGTCGTTTAGGAAAGAGAGACGGCGCTCTGAGCTTCGATCTCATTAAAGGGACTTGATCCTCGCATCGAGGACCGATCAGTTCTTGAGAATCAATCCCATCGTCCCATGCTGGAGCTTGATTATTGGTTTGAGAACTGAATCACCTTCACCGCCTCCAGGGCTTTCAGATACTCCCGGACCCATTCGAGAGGGATAGGACCAAATTCAGCGGAGACAAAATCGCGGATGGCCTGGACTGATCGCTTTCCATCCACCAGATTAAGAATCTCGTACGTGTAATCTGAAGAGGACGCCCGACGGAGGGGGCTGGTCGGTTCAGGCAATCCATCGAGGTTGGCAAAAATCTTCAGCTTCGTCGTGGGTCCGACCCCATAATGATCCGCCAAATAATCGTAACCGAACAACGACATGGCCCCCTTGAGGTCGAGGCGGGTCGGGACTTCCCCCGTATCTTCCTTGGGCTCAAGCTCTCCGAGAAAACTATCCACCTCGTCGCCTCGCACTCCCGACCAGCCGATCAGATCGCGCGTAAAACCGATCAGGTCAAACTTCGCGACTTGCTCTTCCCCGATGAAGCTTCTTAAGGAAATGAAATTTGCCCTTTCCCGTTGCACCAGATACCGCAAGAAGTTATCCATTTCTCGCAGGGGGTCCCGCGGGGATGCCCGGGCGGCCAGGCTCGCCTGTTCGCTGAAGCGCGCCTGCGAGTCCGCCATCCGCCGCTTGGCGTGAACAACCACTTCCGAGGTGATTACTGCGGAGTTGGTAGAATCCAGGTTGGCCAGGAAATACCCGCTCGCCGCCCCCACGGTGGCAGCGCGTTTGAGTTTGGTCGTGTCGATCTTGTCGACGGAATCCTCGTTGGTATGGATGTAACGGTCCGGCCAGTCGTTGAGGTAAATTGTGGGAATCCGGAACGAACCCTCATCATAGACCTGGTGGTCACTTCCTTCGGTGTACTCTGAGATCTCCAGATGCAGTGCATCCTTGGACCCGTCCGGCGCATGGACAGCAAAGCGCGGCTCCCCGGTCGCGGCGAATTGATCGCTGAGATCGCGGACATATTCCCCAAAGACCTGGGCCACGTCGTTCACAAAAGAGGGGATGGAATCGGGGGTGCGGGTGACGTGGAAAAGCGCCTTCGTTTTCTCCTGGGAGCCGCCGACCATATCCATGTGAATCGCCGCTTTCATTTTCGCCGCCAGTTCCGGATGCGAGAAGAGGAAAATCTGCGTCCCCTCAATTTCTGCGGGCCACACGAAACGCAGGGTGCGTTTGAGCGGAGGGATGCTTTTCTCCTCGATCAGCCGGTGCATCGTGCGCGCGACTTCAAGGATGGCCGCGCAGCCGCTGGCGTTGTCGTTGGCCCCCGGCATGTGATGATCAAGATGACAACTGAAAACTATTTCCTCATTCTTGAGCCGTTCATCGGATCCCGGTAAGGTCCCGGTTACGACCTCATAAAACCCGTCATGCCGACCTGCCTTGACCCGGGCACGCAACCAGATCTTCTCGCCCTGCGCCAAACGGCTCTGGAAATCCCGCGCTTGCCGGAGTGAAACCTGAAATGCGAAAGTCCGGGTGGGAGAATAGGAATCAAGATGTCCCCAGCGGACCAGGGAGTCATCCTCGCCCTGCCAGCCCTGTAATTGATTGAGGGCATAGCTGACCATGCCCACCGCCCCGAAGCGATCCACAGCCAGCTTCTGCGCCGCGCCTCCCTGGGATGAAATAAGGACGATTTTCCCTTTGGTCTCCTTACCCTCATAGTCCTTTTCATTCGTCCCGCTGCCCACATCAATCAACTCTGCCGTTACATCGGCCGATTCAGAATCCTCAGCCAAACAGACGCGCATATCCTCCCAGGAGCAAATCCGTCGGAGAGGGGAAAATTCCAACGGGGCGGTTTGCGCGCCTCGCGGCCTCAAGTTCTTCTTCGGGAGAACCTCCCACAAATCGGCTGAGTCCGCATCCCACGCCTGGCGGGCCTTGAGGGCACCATAAAACCGCTTCCCGTCGGCGGGGAATCTCTCGACATGAGCATCCGTGAGGCCGTTTTCCCGGGCGCGTGCAAGGACATACTCGGCGGCGGCATGGAAATCGCGCGAGCCACGAACCCGATTGAAGATCGTGATGGCCTGGAGGTTGCGTTTCGCAGCGCCCCCACTCATCTCCTCCATGAGAAGATGCATCGTCGACTCCGGTAACAGCGATTGAGATTGTGCACTGCAAAGATGCGGGATCAAGAATAAGAGGATTGCAACTCCCTTGCGCATGGGTTCTCCTTTTCGAATCAAGTCGAAGGGTTCATTTACCTTATCCGGGACGGCGAGTTCCTCCTCGCAGGGTCTCGCCGTCCATTTCGCCAAAACTGAACTGGGAGCGGAAGCCGTCATGTCGCGCTGACAAAGCGCTTGAACGTGTCGCCGGACAGGACCCTCTGCCCCTGCTCTCTCCCGCGCTTGAATGTCCGCATCGTTCTGGAATTGTCCGTACTCAGAAAACCGGCCTCAACAGGATGGTCGGGGAAAAGAATGTAGAGACGTTGTTCCTCCACCGCGCGGCGCACTCCCTCCCAGGCGTTCAGAGAAGCCAAGCGCATGGAGGTCTCCCAGAGGTGTCCCCGGGGATCACAGCAGAACACGATGGTCTTCTCGCATCGGAGTGATTCCGATAGCTTCTTGAAGCGCCCGTCCTCTTCGAAGAGTCGAAACGGCATCTTCAGGGAAAAGCCCCCGTCCAGGAAAGAGGCTCCCGCATCGCCCGAAAACTGGTAGGGAGCCGCCATCTCCTCCCAAGCGGCCTCACCGGCACAGGCATTCGGTTTGATCGGATCCAATCCCCTCCAGATGGGCAAGAGCTCCTCCGCCCGCATGGGCTCGCCCATCGCAAAGGGCACCAGGCAAGAGGCTTCAATGACATTATGGTAGTTGACGCGGGTGAGGGGCCGGACGAATTCATTGCACAGGGACGGCGGAAGACGCGACCCGAAAATCACCGGATCTTCAATGTAGTCATCCGGAAGATACTTCAATGCCTGCGGGAACTTCCGCGTCAAGGACTTGAGAAAATAATGAAGTGAATCGCGGGAAGAAAAGGGCCTGCCATCGCTCCGTCTCACCCGGGTGGTGAACACCAGCAGGCGGGTGCACAGCTCCGCCGGTGTGTCGAATACCCCCGCGAGCTCCCGTGCACTCATGACATACCGGATGGAATGGTAAAGTAAAGACCGGAATCGCGACAACCCACCCAGCGACCGGAATTCCGGCAGTTCGCGGGCGCGCGGCGGAATCTCTTCGTGGCCCCAGCGCGCCCATCCCTTCATCACGGTTTCATGCGTTCCCGTGGCCACATCGGCGGCGGCATACCCGCCCGCCGAGGCCCCCATCACGATGCGGGGATAGCAACCGTTGGCGCGCGCCCACTGCATCAGTTCATATAGGAGGCCACCTTGCCATGCCCCCCGGCCCGCACCTCCTGAATCCAGGACCCAGCAGAAAGCTGTCATGAGAAATCGATCGAGTGTGATGTTGAAAGCCAGGGACGATTCCGCGCGCACCGCGGGGATCCGTCCAAGAGTCGAAATTAGCACATCATGAAGCTCAGGCTCAACCGAGACTGACCAGCCTATCGGGCACAGGTGAGGTGCCGCCCTCCATCGACCGCGAGTGTTTCCCCTGTGATCCACCCGGAGCGAACGCTCGCCAGGAAGAGGATGGCCTCTGCGACATCCTCGGTCCGGCCGACGCGACCCAGTGGGTGGGTGGTCTTGCTGTGCTCCAGGAACTTTACATAGGCCTCTTCCGACATCCCCCCCGCTCGGTGAAGATTCGTCACCACCACGCCCGGATTTACGGCGTTGACCCGGACCCCTTTGGGCGCCAGGTCGAGGGCTGCACACTGTGTCATGGCGTTGACCGCGGCCTTGCTGGCCACGTAAGCGAATACATTCGGAAACGCGCGTGTCCCGGCGACCGAGGAAATATTGACGATGCACCCTTTACGCTCGACCAGGGACGGGAGAGCGGCTTTCATCATCAGGAAAACCGAACGCACATTCACGTCCATCATCCGATCGAACAGTTCGTTTGATGTTGCATCGAGGGAGGCGGTTGCAATAATCCCGGCAGCATTCACCAGGACATCGATTCCACCCCATCGGGTCCGGGTGGTTTCTACGGCGCGTTGGACAAAGGACTCGTCCGTCACATCACCCGCCAGCTTTTCCACCTCGCCTCCGAGGCCGAGAATCTCCTGCATGAGGCCATCGAGTTCCTTTTCGCGCCGGGCCACAATGGCTACCCGGGCGCCGCTTCTGACAAAGTTCAGCGCTGTGGCGCGACCTATTCCGCTGGAAGCACCGGTGACGAGCGCGACCTTGTTCTCAAATTCCCTGGAGTTAACCATGAACGATGAACGCTCCTTCCTGAGTTCTGATCCCATCCGGCGGTCTAAAGAGGGTGTGTCGGGGCCAGGCACACCTTCCGCTAATACACCGGCGCCTTCACGATGTCTGCCTTGTTACACCGCGGACCATCGCCATCGTGGCGTCGATTTCCGCTTCGTTGTTATAGATATGGGTGGACTGACGAACCCCGTTTTCGGTGCCCATGGATCTCACGCGAATCTTTCGAGTGTTCCAAAACCTGTCCATCATTTCCGGCCCGGTGACCCCCTCCATCTTCCAGGTCGTGATGCCCGCACTCATTTCCGGGTGGACCGAGGACAGAATGGTCGCCCCCCTGGTCTTTTGAATCTCCGAGCGCAAATAATCACCCAGCTGTTTGATGCGGTTAATCACCCGCTCATGCCCGAGAGCGTTGTGGAAATCAAGAGCGGCCTCATAGCCTTTCAGGAGGGCGAGATTCCCCGTGCCGTACTGCATGAACCGATAGGCGCCCTTATCGTAATTCGCCCATTCGGCTGACGCCAGGGTCGTCCAGATTTCAGATTGACGGGATTTCTTCACATAGAGCAGACCGGACCCGGCAGGGGCCAGGAGCCACTTGTGCGGGGAGGAGTAATAGGCGTCGCAATCGATGTCGCGCACGTCAACGCGGATGTGGCCGACCGCCTGCGCCCCGTCTATTGCCACGAAGATGTTCTTCGCCCCTTGCTCGCGGGCCAGGGCCGCCAGGCGCTTGACGGGCAAGACCAGGCCCAGCATCGAGGTCATATGCGGGATGGCCAGCACGCGGGTCTTCGAATTGATCGCGGCCGCAAACCGACGAATAATTTCGTCGGGATCATTGGGCGGCCTGGGAATGGGCACGGTCTTCCATACCGCGCCATGACGCTTGGCGCGCTCCAGCCATCCGCAGGATCCTCCCGGATGCTCCTGGTCGGTCTGGACGATCTCCTCGCCGGCTTTTAAATCTATTCCCTGAGCGATGAAGTTCATGCCGAAAGTGGCATTTTGTGTGGTGCACACTTCGTCGGAATCACAGTGAATCAGCCGCGCAATCTTCTCCATGAGGGGAGGAAAATTGCGATATCCGGAAAACCAGTCAGGATGTTCGGGACGATAGTCCCAGTGCGTCACGGTGGTGTTCAGCTCGGCCAAGGTCGTGGTGACCGCTTCCAAAACCGGGCGCGGCATCGAGCCCAGGGTCGCCGTGTTGAAGAAGGCTTCCTCTGGTGGGATCAGAAACTGGTCCCGGACATTCTTCCAGAACGCGGCTTCATCGTTACCCAAACCTGCTGCATTCAAAGAGGCGGCCTCCACCCTCGACGAACTCCGGAGAGTGGAATCTTTGAGGTGCAAATCAATGATCGGCAAAAGGGCCGGCGAAGCCATCAGCGAGCGAATGAATCTACGGCGTGGGATCATGGATGTCTACTCCGGGGCGAATCGAACATAAGATCTCTTTTCCTGGTGGTTCATTGCGGGGTGCCTGTTTCTACATCGACTCTCAACATCCGTGTCGTGATTAACCCTGGGAACTATGCTGCCTGGGGGCACGGGATCGCCCCATCCCGGAGGGGATAAGGTCCAAGACCTGAGCAGGCATCAGGGTCTTCCAAAAAAGAGGTGAGCTTCACACTGGCACTCCCGTTCATGGGGTGTGGGACAGAACTTGATGCGATCCCTCAATTCTCCAAATCGCAAATCGTGAAGGCGCAACACCTCGGCGTCATCGAGGGACCAGGAATCGCCTTTACCAGACGTAATCTGAAACTTGGCATCGCAATCGAGACACTGAAAAATCCCCAAGGTACGAGGCTCCCCGTCATAGACCACATCGAGCGCTGCGCCTTCAAGACGCATTCCTTCACAGTCCGGACATTTAATAACGTCTTCCATCCTGTCGGTTTCAGTCAAAGCCTTCGCTTAATGTGTGCAAGTGAATCCCATGCAAAAACCCGGTTCTCACGCAGGAGGTCGAAATTATAGGAGAAATCAAAAAACAGGGACACAAAATATTTCCGTTTGACGGGGACAGGCTCATTCCCGATTGCAGGCAAGGATCTCTTGGACCAGAAGACCGAGACACGGGGTTCCTCTCCACAACGAAGAGAAGAAGAGGGCCGTCCCGTCTCAATCATCCGCGAAGAGCGACTCCAGTTGCGACAATTGCAGGCTCCCTATAGATCGCGCCCGGAAATCGGCATGGGCGAGCTCACGCAAAGGATAGGAGTGTGCCACGGCCACGCATCTCATGCCTGCCTGGTGCGCGGCCTTGATGCCATGCAGAGAGTCTTCGATTACCAGGCATTCGGTCACGAGGATCTTCTTCTCCCCCCGCGGCCGGCGCCGATTCAGTGCTTTCCACGCCCGCAGGAATGTCTCCGGATGCGGTTTGCCATGAATAACATCGTCCGCACTCACCACGGCTGCAAAATAACGACGCAGACGGAATGCTCCCAAAATTAAATCAATCTCTGAACTCAGGGCGCCGGAGGCGATAGCGAGGGGGTAGCCGGCCGCGCACTCCCGAATGAATTGGATCGCCCCCGGAAAGGGCCGCAGTCTCGTCTTCAGCAGCGCTCGATAGGCACGCTTCTTGGCCTGTTGCAGGCGAGTCACGAAGGCGGTCGATAACTCCCTGTGGTTGTCCGACAGGATTTCCCGGATGCAACTCCGATCGTCAAAAGCCAAATAGCGGGCGTAGTAATCCCCCTTGGTCAGGCGTATCCCCTCTTTTTTGAATATGTCACGAAAGGCGAGAAAGTGAAGCGGTTCGTCATCGATAATCACTCCGTTAAAGTCGAAAAGGATGGCTCGAAGCATTTTGAAGGAATCCAGCTAGTCGGATTTTATGTTCGAAAGCGCTCAAACGGTCCACTCACAATAATCAAGGCTCCCGCGGGCCCACGTTGCTCGACCATTACCCGCCTCGGGAAGGTCCTCCCTGGCTCGATTCACCTCAGCCTTATCGCCGGCCCCACCTGACAGAGTGTCCGAGAAACGATAGTAGTACACTTTTCACAAGGAGCCTTCATTTTTTCAATTCGTAACTGCAACTCATCTGACTCATGGATTTCCTTGGGTCATGGAATCCAGGACCCACCTTGTTGTGTTCGCAACCCTCAAGTCCCTGCGCTTAACGCTCTCTGAGTGGTCACAAATGGGATCGAAACAGAAGCGGGCCCAGGCTGGAGATCACTTAAATTTCTAACCTTTACGCTCCATTTTCAATCCGCCACAGAATCCACTTTGGCAACATTTTGCCAGCAACGCAACCGTTGCATGCAACACGCACCGAAATGTCTGGCATATCCATGAATTCCTCAAATCTCGAAGAACACTCAACAAAACCAATATCTTGTGAAGTTTTTCACTCATTAAAGGTTTCTGCGTTCTTGGCATTGTTCATGCAGTAATTCATTCGGAATGAGTGGCAAAGGAATATTGTCTGAAACCTCTTTTACTACCGACAGGGTCTCCCGGTCCTTGGGGAAGTGTGGGCTGGGGGGGAAAGATGTGGCAGCAGAAGGGGGCCGCCGATGCCGACCCTGACTCATGATGTCCCCCTCATCGAATCGGGTGAGGTGAAGAGGGTTGGCGGGAATGAAACCACGAGTTGGTCACGAACCTTCATCGATAAGGCCGGAGCGCGTGCAACGGCAAGGTCGTTCCGCTCCCAGGATCTGAAGGCACTGCAGGAGATGTACTTCCAATTTGAGCCCAAGCAAATCGCGCAACGAATGCCTCCCCGCACGGAAGAGCAAATCAGTCGTTGGTTATACTGTCTGACCCATGACGGCGAGAATTTTGTGGCGTTGGTCGGTCGGCGTTTGGTGGGACACACGGTATTGTGCAATTTGCAGGACGGTCGCGCTGAGCTTGCCATCTTCGTTCTCCAGGAATTTCAAAACCGTGGGATTGGCACTCAATTGATCCAACTGGCGAAACGGGCAGCCATGGCAGCGGCTTACCGCCAGATCTGGATTTCCGTCGAGTCGTCCAATCTTCAAGCAATTCGAGTCTTCCAGAAGAACAGCTTCCAGTTCATCGGAAGTTTCGACACCGAAAGTGAAATGGTCCTTGATCTCACCCCTACGGGAAGGCAAACCGATAAATGACTTCATCCAATACGAACGTTCGACTCCCATTTCAAGATGAACTGGGATTCTGCAATGTCCTGATGTCGGCGATCGGCGGGGACGGCGCCAACATGGCGGCCAAACTGCTCTTCAAGGTGTGTGTGACGTACTTGGATCTCGACGGCGCCTATGATGCGAAGTACGGCAGCGAGAAAAAAGGAACGCCCACGGATGTTTCCCTTCGGCTCTGCAAATTCGGCACTCCCGTCCGGGAGAGCGGGCCGACCAATCATCCGCATATTCTCTGTATTTTTCGCGATGCCCTGGTCCGCCCCCTGGCGCTCAACCGCGGGCTGCAGAAGAATGCGCTGGTGATTGCCAATACTCAGCGCTCGCCGAAGGACATCCGGGAAGACCTGCGGCTCCACAGCGGCACCATCTGCTGTCTGGACGCCACGCGGATAGCCCTGGAGACCAATTCGCGCCTTAATGTGCCCATCCTGGTGGTTCTCGGAAAATTCCTGCAAATCCCGCTGGACATACTGCGCAGGGTGGTGGGCGAGACCTGGCCCCGGGCGTCGGATGCAAATCTCCAGGCCTTCGATCGGGCTCTGGGATCCTTTGCGCAAGAGCACTTTGAGGATGACGGGAAGTATCCGCTTGTCGCCCCGGCGGAACCCCGGGGGCGTATCGGCTTCATGAACATGAACGAAGGTGGAGCGATCGACGCCACAACCCATTTGAATCTATCGTCCTCCTTGCCCAGCGCCAGCATCAATCCCATCCCCGAATTTCATGCCGAGATCTGCACCCATTGCGGGCTTTGCATGTTGGTCTGCTCTGACCCGGGAGCGATTGTCTGGGATGACAAGAAAATGATTGCCATCGATGCCGTGTACTGCAAAGGGTGCATGCGCTGTGTTGAAGCCTGCCCGGACACGAAGAAAGGGAAGGCCCTGACCGCCCCGGCCGAAATGGCTGTGGCCTGAGGCGGCAGTGCTCGCGGAGACATTCAGCGGCCCTTCAGCAGGAGATAAGGTTCTGCAGACATTAGAAAGAAAATAAAATCATCCGTACCCCATAGGAACCGATCATGCCCTTGGACACCACAATTGAAAAGACCGAACTCACGACCTCCGTTGCGGCAGCAACGCAGGCCACATTTATTGGAAACGGGAATGAGGTTGCCGCCAAAGCCATCCTCGATATTGGCTATGATGGAGAAGGCTATTATCCGATCACTCCCTCCAGCGAAGTCGGAGAGATGGTCAGCCGAGCCATTGCCAACGGCGATGCGGACATGTCGTTCGTGGTCGGGACGAGCGAGCTTGCCGCTATTTCTGTTGTCACGGGAATGGCGATTGCCGGCGGACGCGCCGTCGATGTCACCTCTTCACAAGGCCTGATGCTGAAGGCGGAAGAGATGCCGGCCATCAGCGGTCTCGGCCTGCCGGTGGTTTTGAACCTGGCCACCCGCGACATCAATGCGCCGCTCAACATCAAGAATGGACACAGTGATCTGATGGCCTCACTCGGCTGGGGGTGGCTCACCTTCTGTGCCCCGACGGTCCAGGCGGTGTATGACCTGAACATCATCGCCATCAAAGTGGCAGAAACCGTCAATTTGCCTGCCATCGTCGCCTATGACGGCTTCCACACCAGCCATGCCAATCGGCGCATTCTGGTGTTTGCCCAGCGGGAGGACGTCCGTCGATTCGTGGGACCGACCCCTCCCCGCCTCAACCTTCTCGACATGGAACATCCCCATACCTTCGGGCCTTACATGAATGACGATTTAATCAACACGAAGGTACAATTGGACGAGAAATTCAAAAGGGCGTACGACCTCATTCCTCAGATCTTCGAGGAGTTCTATCAGCTCACCGGCCGCCGCTACAATTTTGTGGAGGTCTATGGAGACCCGGATGCCGAGGCCGGGCTCTTCATTTTGAATTCAGCCGGAGAGGCATCGAAGGCCTCGGTCGACAAAATGCGGGCCGAAAACAAACGGGTGAAGGCGATCATTCCGACCGTCTTGCGCCCCTGGCCCGAGGATGAAATGCGCGAGGCCATCGGCACCACACCGCGTCTCGTGGTGGCGGAGAGGGTTTCGCAATATGGGGCGGGAAACTATCTTGCCAACGAACTGGGGGCGACGTTACAACGAGCGGGAAAAACAAACCTGCTCATCAGCCGGACGTATGGGATCGGGGGACTCAATTTCCGTCCCGAGGATGGGGTCGAATTGTTGAACCTGGCGTGGCATTATCCCAGTATCACTGATGACGAGCGAAAGCTGCGGGGTTATTACGGAGCTTGGCCAGGGGATCCCGGCTACGATCCACCGCAGATCTTCAATCCCCTGACCACCCAGGAAACCACCCTGAATGCGAACCAGGTCAAGGTCGATTTCAAGCACCTCTCCCAAATGCCTTCCCGGATCGCCAAGCATTCCGCATGTCCGGGGTGCGGGATGTTCACAAACCTCAATTTGTTCCTGCGCGGCATTGACGGGAATGTCGTGTTCCTTTTCAACACCGGCTGCGGGATGGTCGTGACCACCGGATTTCCCAACACCAGTTTCAAGACCCCGTATTTCCATAATCTCTTTCACAACGGGGCGTCGACCGCGACCGGTGTGGTCGAAATGTATCGCCGGTTCCGCGCCCAGGGAAAAATTAAGGACGAAATCACCTTCATTGTGGTCTCGGGCGACGGCGGCGACGACATCGGAATGGACCAGGTGATCGGATCCGCTTTACGCAATGATCCGTTCATCATGCTCGAATATGACAACAAGGGTTACATGAACACCGGGGGACAACTCTGCTACACTGGGTTCAAGGGCGAGAGGTTCACAAACGCGCCTTTGGGAAAAATGGGCCAGGGCAAGGAACAGCACAGCAAAGACATCATCGAAATCCTGCGAGGCACCAATGCCCCTTACCTCTTCACCGCGGCCGAATCCAATCCCCGCGACGTGATTGGGAAGGCCCGCCGGGCCCAGGCCATGGTCCGCGCCGGAAATTTTGCCTTCGGAAAGGTGTTTTCCGTGTGCCCCCTCAACTGGGGGGCTGAAGACTCGCAAGGCAACGAAATCGTTGATCGAGCCGTCAAGAGTTGTTTGTTCCCTCTCTACGAGATTGAGAACGGGATTACGCGTTTGAATTACGATCCTCAGGCCTCGGGAAGAAAGATCCCCGTTCAATCCGCCTTTGAGGTGATGGGAACGGCATTTTCCCACCTGGCCAAAGAACAGTTCGCCGGCGTCGTACGGGAAATTCAGGAAGAAACGGACAGGCGTTGGGACCGTTTGAAAGAGCTCGCCGCCAATCCCAAGTTGTGATCCCTTTGAATGGCATTTCATTTGACCGCCAATGTCGGAGCAGGACCCCTCGAAGCCGAAGACGCCTGCCGGGGAACGCTGGAGGACTTGGCTGGGAGGGGCAAGAGGTGGTTTCAATCAAGAAGATGGACACAGAAGGTATCGAGAAGCTGACTGAAACGGGGCAGTCCGGCCGCGCCGCGGGTTTCAGTCCAAGGCCGGGTTAAACGGGTCGCCACCCCCTCTGCGCGCTGCTGCGCGGTAGGATCTCAAGAAAGAGGGTTCAACCATGGAGGAATCTCTCACTATGAAACTGACGGTAGATCTCACCAGGGAAAACGGGTTCCGAATCAAGTCCGGCAATCATGTGTTCGTGTGCGACCAAGCCGCTGAAGTACCGGGGCTCCACGCCTCCCTCAGCCCATCCGAGCTGTTGATCGCTTCTCTGGGAGCGAGCATTTCCAACTCGGCGACCGAGTTCTGCAAGGAACATTCCTTGTCGGTGTCGGGTTTGAAGACGATCCTGGAATGGGAATTCGCGGGAGATAAAAACCGGATTGGCAGAATCGATGTCTCGGTGCACATGCCCAATTCCGTCCCCGCGGATCTTGCGGACGACTTCATGTGCGCCATCCACCAGTGCGAGGTTTATCAGACCTTGCAGCTTAAGCCGGAAATGCATTTTCACTCCACCCTCGATGTGGAAAAGCCGGAAGGCGAAACACTGATTCATTTCGCGGGGGCAGAGTAGGCGGAATCTCAGCTCGTTGCTCAAGAGGAGTTTTTCACTCATGCATGTTATCGTTGGCAGAAAACAGCTGGCGCCCGACGTGGTGCAGACCGAAGTCGAAGCTCCCCTGGTCGCCCGAAAGCGCAAGGCGGGGCAATTCGTCATGATCCGGATTAACGAGGAGGGAGAACGCATTCCCTTGACGATTGCAGACTCCGATCCTGTTCGGGGGACGATCACCCTTATTGTGCAGGCGGTCGGAAAATCCACCCGGCTCCTGAACCAGCTGCAGCCGGGCGATACCCTCGCGGACGTGGTCGGACCGCTCGGGAAGCCAACCCATATCGAACCCAATGCCAATGTCGTCTGTATTGGCGGAGGAATCGGTGCGGCGGTGGTCTATCCTATCCTCAAAGCTTATAAGGATTCTTCCAGTCACGTGACTTCGATCATCGGAGCCCGGACCAAGGACCTGTTGATCCTGGAGAACGAAATCCGCGCCCGTTCGGAACAGACCATCGTGACCACTGATGATGGCAGCTACGGGATGCATGGATTCGTAACGGACGCGCTGAAAAAGCTCATGAACAACGGAAAACCCATCGATCTCGTCATCGCGATCGGGCCCGTCCCGATGATGCGCGCGGTGTGCCGGGTGACCCAGGAAGCGAAGATCAAGACCATCGTCAGCCTCAACCCGATTATGGTGGATGGAACGGGCATGTGCGGGGGATGCCGCGTGATGGTCGGCGGGAAGATGCAGTTCGTCTGTGTCGATGGTCCCGAATTCGAGGGTCATGAGGTGGATTTTGATGAGCTGACGGCACGGCTCAAGAGCTACGTGGAGTTTGAAAAGGAAGCTCAAGCGAGGTATGAAAACCTTTGTGGGGTCCATTGCGGCATCGAGTCGTGAGAACCGTTTTGGCCGCCCCGGATCGAGAACAAAAATTCTTCTGAATTTCAGTTAAAACTATGGCAAAGAAAATTGGCGCGAAGACAAAAACCCCGATGAAATGCCAGGAACCCCTGGAGCGGGCGCACAACTTCAGTGAAGTGGCGCTGGGCTACGCCGAGGAGGAGGCCGTATTTGAGGCCAATCGGTGCATTGAGTGCAAGAACATGCCCTGCATCGCGGGTTGTCCTGTCGAGATTGACATCCCCGCCTTCGTCAAAGCGATTGCCGAACGGCGATTCGAAGACGCCGCCCGGATCTTGAAATCAAAGAACTCGCTGCCCGCGATCTGCGGCCGAGTCTGCCCGCAAGAAGAGCAATGCGAATTGAAGTGCACGCTGGGCGCCCGTTTCGAGCCGGTCGCCATCGGACGGCTCGAGCGTTTCGTCGCCGATTGGGCGAGAGCGCATATGGCCGAGGAGATCCCGACGATGCGACCCTCCAATGGCAAGAAGGTCGCCGTGGTGGGCTCAGGACCTGCCGGCCTGACCCTGGCGGGAGACTTGATCCAGTTGGGCTACCAGGTCACTATTTTCGAGGCGCTGCACAAGGCGGGAGGAGTTCTCGTTTATGGCATCCCTGAATTCCGTCTCCCCAAGGCGATCGTGCAAAAAGAGATTGACTACCTGATCAAGATGGGCGTCGAGCTGCAGACCAGCGTTGTCATCGGAAAATCCCTGACATTGACGGAATTGATGACCGAATTCGGTTTTGATGCCGTGTTCATTGGCACCGGCGCGGGTCTCCCTTCCTTCATGAAGATTCCGGGAATCAATTTGATTGGCGTTTATTCTGCCAACGAGTATCTCACCCGGTCCAATCTGATGAAGGCCTATCGATTCCCGGAATACGACACCCCCGTGATCCGAGGCCGCCATGTGGCGGTCGTGGGAGGTGGCAATACCGCGATGGACTCCATCCGAACCGCGTTGCGCCTGGGCGCCGAGAACGCCTACCTGGTGTACCGCCGCTCCCGGGCAGAAATGCCGGCTCGCAAGGAGGAAGTGGAGCACGCGGAAGAGGAGGGCGTCCAATTCCACATGCTGACCAATCCGGTCGAGATCCTCGGCGATGAGAAGGGCCGCGTCCGGAGCATGCGGGTCCAGAGGATGGAACTCGGCGAACCCGATGAATCCGGGCGCCGCAAGCCGATTCCTTTGTCCGGCTCTGAATTCGAATTGACCGTCGATACCGTCGTAATGGCGGTGGGTCAGGGAGCAAACCCCGTCCTGACGTCCACCGCGCCGGATCTAAAAACAAATAAGTGGGGGAACATCGTCGCCGATCCCGAGACAGGGGCGACGAACATCCCGGGAGTCTTTGCGGGAGGGGATATTGTCTCGGGTGGTGCAACCGTCATTCTGGCGATGGGCGCGGGGCGAAAAGCCGCACGGGCTATCGACCAGTATCTCCGGGAACGAGACCTGGCCACTGCGCCGCAAGCGCTGGAGACCGAAGAAAGCACGGTTCCTAACTGACGACCGGTGTCGCGCGGGTGACTTTGGAAGTCCACGATCCATCCAGTCAGGAATACTTGAATGCAACCCACGCTTGAGTTAGCCCGTCCTAATGAACCTGATCGCCGGGCGCTCGGCCCTGCTCTGAGCCGGATGGGCCTTCCGTGGAACAAGGAGGCTAGAAGAAAATGTCAGTGATTGTGAATCACCGTGATAAGTATTCCTTCGAGGCCCATACACGGAATCATCTGATCCTGAGCGATCAGCCAACTTCTTCTGGAGGCGGCGACTCGGCCATGACCCCCAATGAGCTGTTCGTCTCCTCCTTGGGCCTGAGCATGGCAGTCTATATCCAGCACTTCTTCCGGGCCCGGAACCTGCCCGGAGATCGGTTTTCGCTTCACCTCGACTGGGAGCAGGAGGAAAATCCGACCCGGATTTCCAAAGTGAGTGCCTGCATTCATCTGCCCCCTGAGGTGCCCGAACGTTATCGAGAAGCCCTGCGCCACGCCGCGGAATCCTGCCCTCTCGAGCACACGTTGCGGTCTGCACTCAAGATTGAAGTCCAAATCGGGTAAGGGAGTCCAATGAACAGAGACTCAAAGGAGGTGATCGAGTTGAGCGGCCGACGAGGTTATTTTCCTCTGGATTCGGCCCTCGGACGCATTTTCTTTCGGATCAGACTTCGCATCTGAGACCGCGAAGGAACTTTGCTTCAAGCCAGTCCTCATAGCGTTGTTTCATTCAAAGGCATGAGACGGGTTCTCAGGCCCGGATGGATGAAAATCCAAGGGGAATTCATCCGAATGCGATCAGAAATCAATGAAAGGCTGAGTGTTGATCTTCGATATCAGTAGACCCCGGTTCTTTCGTAATGGGATTTTCCAGAGTTAAACACGAACGGCAAACCTCTCCAGAAAGGAAACATCATGACACCCACTATGACTCAAGAGTTAACGGAAACCTTGAATGCCTTCGAGATTGCCCAGAAACAGTTCGCCGATGCGGCGGACATTTTAGGGCTGGACGAAGGTGTTCGCAAGAAGCTCAGAACTCCCGAACGATGTCTAACCGTCGCCATCCCCACCCGGATGGACGACGGCCGTCTTGAGGTTTTTGTCGGACATCGGGTACAACACAACACCACCCGCGGCCCCGCTAAGGGCGGGATCCGTTTTCATCCCAACGTCACCCTGGATGAAGTCAAAGCTCTGGCCAGCTGGATGACTTGGAAGTGTGCGACGGTCGGCATCCCCTATGGCGGCGCTAAGGGCGGCATTACCTGCAACCCGAAGGAGATGTCCCAAGGCGAACTGGAACGAATGACCCGCCGCTATGCCTCGGAGATCTCGATCATTATCGGACCTGAAAAAGACATCCCTGCACCGGATGTGTACACCAATGCTCAGACCATGGCCTGGATCATGGATACTTATTCCATGAACAAGGGCTATGCGGTGCCTGGCGTGGTTACCGGAAAGCCTCTGGCGTTGGGTGGATCGCTCGGCCGCAATGAAGCCACCGCCCAGGGTTGCGTTTACATCATTGAAGAAGCCGCTAAGAAACTGGGCATCGATTTGAAGACCGCCACTGCCGTGATTCAAGGGTATGGGAATGCCGGATCCATCGCGGCCTACCTCCTTCATGACCTCGGAGTGAAAATCATCGCCGTCAGTGACTCCCGGGGAGGCATCTTGAACACCCAGGGTTTCGATCCGAGAAAAGTATTGGAGTTCAAGAATCAGACCGGCTCGGTCGTGGGTTTCCCGGGCACCGAACCGATCTCCAATGAAGAGATCCTCAAGCTCAAGTGCGACATCCTGGTCCCGGCAGCCCTCGAAAACTGCATTACTCTGAAGAACGCTGCCAAGATCAATGCGAAGATCGTGGCGGAGGCGGCGAATGGACCGACCACGCCGGGCGCCGACGAGATTCTCTTCGACCGCAAGATCGTCGTCCTTCCCGACATTCTCGCCAATGCCGGCGGAGTCACGGTCAGCTACTTCGAGTGGGTACAGAACGTTCAGGAACTGTACTGGGATATCGAGGACGTGAACTCCCGCTTGAAGAAGATTATGACCCGCAGCTTTAACGACGTTTACGCCATCCACAAGGACAAGAAGATCAACATGCGGAAGGCGGCCTATGTACTGGCAGTCGGTCGTGTGGCAGAGGCCTTTAAGTTGCGCGGCCTGTTTCCATGATCGGGTGCTGCATTCGTTTGAAGTCGCACGTTTCCTCAGCAGAAGGCCCGGGACATCGAGCGGCCTTCGTATGAGTGCATAGAATGTTCCCGAAAGGACGGCGCCGAGAAGGCAGAATTTGTGCCGTCCTTTTGGGACCTCTTCGCAGGTCTCGACTCGGCCCCGCACCGCCCCAAGAACGAGATAATTTGTATCCCCGGATAAGGAGAAAAAGAAGACCGTAGGGGTAGCGACCGACGATCTTTTCTAAATATGCGCCTGGACCTCACACTCAACAACTTCCGCAACCAGCGGGTCATCATTCATGCCAAGCATGATTCCATCTCCATTTGTCTGAACCACTTCAACAACAGCCTCAACTTCGACCGTGAAGGACGGATGATCTCCGTTTTTCTGAATGGGCATACCTTCCAACGCAGCGAAGACAATCGGTATCTGGTCAAATGGAAGACCGACAAGTTGGGTTCCCCGCTAACCATGCGCCGCTCCCTGGAACCGAAAGAGATCCAGGAGTTTTTCACCAACGCGCGGGAGACCGTTCGTGAGGTTCTCGAGGCCTTGCAGCTGCAGAAAATGAAGGCTCTGATTGAGCAGCATATCCCGGTGAGTGAAGCCAAAGCGGTTCAGGAGTGGATGCAGCGAATTCTCTCCTACACCCTGGATCGTTACGCCGAGCGAGCCAAGGAATTTCTTCAGATCTATAAACCGATCAGTATCCTCCCGCCCGACCAGTACCGCTCGCTGGTGGTCCAGGGGACTGAAGGGTGCCATTACAACCAGTGCAGCTTTTGCACCTTTTACAAGGACCGCGAGTTCCGAATCAAGACGCCCGCGGAGTTTCGAAAACATCTCAAGGACGTCCGGAATTATTACGGGGAATCCCTCCGCCTGCGCCGGACGATTTTTCTCGGTGACGCCAACGCCATCGTGACGCCCCAGAAAACCCTCCTGAAGTTTCTCGACGCCCTCAATGAGGAGTTCGATATCACCCCGCCCGGCATGGAGAAAGAAGACCGCACCCTTTGGAAGAAAGCCCATCCCATCCACTTCAACGGGATCGTGTCCTTCATGGATTGCTTCTCCTCCAAGCAAAAGACGGTCGAGGAATTCAAGGAGATGGCAGCTCGAAATCTCAAACGAGTCTATATTGGAGTCGAGACGGGAAGTGATCCCCTCCTGGCCTTCCTCAATAAACCCGGCCGGAGTGAAGAGATTCGCGAAGCCGTGGAGCACGTCAAGAAGGCCGATCTGTCCGTGGGGTTGATTATTATGGTGGGGATTGGAGGAATGAAGTTCAATGCGGACCATATCGAAAAAACGGTCAAGCTGTTGCGCTCCCTCCCGCTGAACGAGCACGATCTGATTTATTTCTCTGAATTTGTACAACTTCCGGAGATGCCCTATACGCGCAAGGCCACGGAAGAGCGAATCCGACCGCTTTCACCCACTCAAATCAAGACCCAAATGACCCTGATGCGCCAACAACTCCGAGCTAATTATCCGATCCCACCGGCGAAGCTCTCGGTCTACGACGTCAGGGATTTCATGTACTGATCTGGCCTTCCCCATAATTTTCTTGCGTCCTCTATTCGTCGGTCCTTCCCTCTTCTCATTTCGTGCTCTGGGACCCGCCTTCTGGAGCTTCTCCTCGATCTTCGAAGCGGCACCAAGAGATCGCCCTGGCACGCTCTTGGAGTGGATTACTCCCGCTCCCCCTGGCTGGAGGGCTGCGGCGTACATCCAGTATTTTTCACCGCCATTTTTGCCTCAGGCGCCCCGACTGGCATCAAAACCTCGAAAAGCTACCAAGAGTGCCTCTCCCTTTTGGTCGCGGGTTCGGAACGACCGGGAGTGCAATCATCCCAAGTAAAAAGTCCGATTATTCCCTGCTTGGGGGTCAAAATGTCCTCTCTACCATCTTGGCCGGACCATTTCATACCTGTCAAATTTTCCACCTCCGAACCCTTTTTTTGCAACCTCTCGATGAAACACTCTGTTGCACTGCAACGGTGGCATTCCGAGGCTTCCGGTATTAGCATTTTCAATTTCAGCTAATCCTTTGATTCTAAATATAATTCTTACGCAGCCTTTTCTTTGACTTCCAGACTTCATTGGCGTACGAATTGCTGAATCTGTATGTGAATTATTGCACTAAGGTTCGCCATTGCCAGCAGTTCGGTGCAATGGCAGACGGAATGCTTACGAATCGAACATTGAAGCAAGGAAGTAGTTGCAAATGATTAATGACAACTCCGGTCTAGATTGGCTAGAATTTGCCCTTGCTTCAAGCTCGCCTCTCTTAAGGCTGCACGTTCAAGTTGTCATTCCCGGAAACACCCAGCTTCTTTGAGCATTCCACCTAGTATGAACTACAAGGAGATTACTATGACCTCATCCACGAGCCCGCTGAAAGCGATCAAAATGACGCTCATCAGCGGCTTGGTGCTTGTAGGACTTGTGGGCGCCTTTTCCCTATCCTTCTCGAAATCGGCAAAGCCCGACAAGGGAAAAACTCCGCAGGCTACATCGGCGAATTACAAGGCGGAGGATTATGTCGGGGCTGAGACCTGCAAGACCTGCCACGAAGAGATATACAACAACTTCCAAAAGACGGGCCACTTCAAGCTGACGCGATATGGAAACTGGACGGCCGACAACAAGGGCTGCGAGGCCTGTCATGGCCCGGGCAAAGCTCACGTGGATGCAGGTGGCGATAAGACCAAGATCCATACGTTCGAGGACCAGTCAGCCAAACAGATCTCTGAAACATGTCTCCGTTGCCACGCCGGAAAAGAGGAGCACAACAACTTCCGCCGGGGGGAACACTGGCGGAATGATGTGAGCTGTATCAACTGCCATGCGCCGCATTCGGCGACGGCGACGGCTCAGAAGATGCTGGTCCAGAAAGAGCCGATGCTGTGCTTCTCCTGCCACAACGAAATCAAAGCGCAATTCGCCATGCCTTTCCGTCACAAGGTCATCGAAGGCACCATGAAGTGCACCGACTGCCACAATCCTCACGGAGGGTTTGAACAAAAGCAGGTGAGGCTGGCAACCGGCGGCGACGCCCCCTGCATGAAATGTCACGCGGACAAACAGGGACCCTTTGTATTTGAGCATGCCCCGCTGAGGGAAGAGGGTTGCACGATTTGCCATATCCCGCACGGGTCGAACAATGCAAAACTGCTGAAACGCAATGAGGTGCGGATCCTCTGCCTGGAGTGCCACAGCAATGCCGGCACGGTGGGAGCCCCTGATACCCCCTCGTTCCACAACCAGGCGACCGTGCGCTTCCAGAACTGCACTACGTGTCATGCCAAGATCCACGGGTCGAATCTCGATCGATTCTACTTCCGCTGAGGCTTGAGGGGCTTATACCGCTAACGATATTTTGGGAGAAACGCACATTATGAAAAATAAAATCGGATTCACGCTTTTGATCGTGCTGGGGATCGCGCTGGGAGCCTTGGTGGTCCGTGCACAATCCACTCCCCCCTCCGGCGAAACGATCCTGGGGAATTATACCGTGACCCAGGACGCCGAGTTCGGGGTGCGGTTTTTGGGCAGAGATGGGAATGACAACAAATACCGCAACGATCTGAATTACGGCCGCGGTTTCCGGCTCTTCAATTACGATTTCCTGGCGCGGTCGAAGGACGGCGACGGAGGCTTATTCGATTTATTCCGCGTCACAGCCCTCGGCTGGGGCGGAGATCCCAACGAGTATTTGCGGGTGGATGTCGAGAAGAACAAGTGGTACCGCTTTGATGCGAACTTCCGCCAGTTTGACTACTTTAACAACCTCACGAACCTGGCCTTGAATCAGCACCTCGCCGATAACAACCGAAAATTCGGTGATTTCAATCTGGCGCTCTTCCCCGACAATCAGCGCTTCAAGTTTTATGTCGGTTACACGATGGACCAAAGCAACGGGAATGCGATCACCACGTACGATTATCAGCGCGATGAGTTCCCGATCCTGTCCCCCATCCGGTCCGTGGCCAACGACTGGCGGGTTGGTTTTGATGCCAAGTTGTGGGTGTTTGATGTTTCTTTTCTCCAGGGCTACAGAATTTTTAAAGACGACACGACTTATGTGGTTCCCTCCCTCAATGTGGGGAACAATCCGACCAACACGAGCGTGATCAATTTCCTGCAGCGGGATGTCCCCTCGCGCACTCACATGCCCTTTACCCGCTTCAGTGCCCATACGCTGATCAAGAAGAAGCTCGACTTTACCGGTCGGTTTATCTATACGACCGGAACCACGACGTATAACCTTGCGGAGCTCGTGAAGGGGGTCGATGCCTCGGCCAACAATATTCTCCTGGATCTTTTCCAGGGGGCCGGGAGCGCCCGGCGGCCTAACGGGATTGGTGACTTAGGCATAAGTCTGTTCGCCACCGACCGATTGACCATCTCGGAGACGTTCCGAGTGAACAGTTTCCGCATTACGGGCGGGGCGAACATCCTCGAATCCTTGTTCCGCAATCGCACCACCGCTTTTGGAACAACCACCCTTCCGCCTCTCTTTACCCCCAGCCTGACCTTCGAGCTGGTTGGATATCGTCTGTTCTCCAACTACGTTGAGGGGGACTACAAGTTCAGTTCGAGATTCTCCGGCCATGTCGGCTATCGTTATACGGCGCGGCGAGTGGAGTTGGGGACCTCGATTCAACCCCCTCTGGGAACGCCGCTCGATACCGACACACAGTTCAACCACACCAATTCGGTGATTGTGGGGTTCAAGGCGCGTCCCGCTTCCATCTGGACTGTCTTTTTTGACTTTGAGCGGGGCACGGCCGACAACGTGTTTACCCGGCTCTCCAATTACAACTACAACAACTTCCGCGTGCGCACCAGCGTGAAACCAACCAAGACGCTCACTTTCAATGCCTCGATGGTGACCCGGGACAATAACAATCCCGCGCTCACGCTGGCGGGCCAGAATTTTGGTGTGGATTCCAAGGGACGGATTTTCAGCGCCTCCGCGGATTTCACGCCCAGCTCCAAGTTCTCTCTTACCGCGGGCTATACCTATAACAGGCTCACCTCCGACTCCTCCATCATCTTCTTTCTTGGCGGCGTCCAGACCACGGGGGATAGCTTGTATTTCCTGAGAGACCATTACTTCTATTTCAATTCCCACGTGCAGCTTCATCCGCGGGTGGGCCTCTCCTTCGGCTATCGCATCGAGAAGGATAACGGCCAGGGAGACCAGGTTGCGACTTCAACGAGCCAGCTGATTTCGTCTTATCCTCTTCAATTCCACTCGCCCGAGGTCCGGTTGACTGTTAAGCTTCATGAGCATCTGGATTGGAACGGCGGGTTTCAGCGGTTTGACTACAAGGAGAAATTCCTGAACAACCAGAACTACCGAGCGAATCTGCCTTACACTTCGCTTCGGCTCTACTTCTGAGCGATGTCAACGGCGCTCGGGGTAGAACTATTGAATTAACAAGGATTATGTTTATCGAATATCTCCGAGAGGCCCGCCGGTCGAAGCCATAACAGCGGCGGGGATCTCCTGAGATTTTAAAGTCTTGAATCGAGATCTTAACCAGCCACTCCGTGAAATTCTTCACATGACGTTAACGTCAGAAAGGATCATTTTTATGGTAAAGAAGCTCATTTTAGCATTTACGTTCTTACTTATTCTTGCAAGTCTATCTTTGGCCGCCAATCCCACCCCGGCACCGCTCAATGTTCCGACCTATAACTATACGGAGTCGAACGGCTGTCCGAGTTGCCACTTTACGTCGGGCGCGGGGGGCGATCACATGATGGAAGCGGTGGGCGTGACGATCGACAAGGCGAACACCGCCTTCACGTTGTCTGGAAGCGGTTGGCGTGCTTCCCGGCATGCTCAATCCAATCATGGATCCACTCAGAACACCTTCTGTGCAAAATGCCACTCTCCTATCCAGGCCACACCTCAAGCGACCTTTAACAATGGATTCATGGAGAACACCGCGTTGATAGCTGATGGCACGATGGAAGGTGTGACTTGCGCGGGATGCCACCCGCCTCATGGTACTGTTCCCCGGCTGGGGATCTATCATTACGGCCAGGACAAGACCAAGGCGGCATCTTACACATTGGTTGCCGAAGACGAACAAGACCTGTTGTGCCTTAACTGCCACGTCAATCGACACAACGAAAGCAATGTGGCCTTCAAGCGCATGTACGACGCCGGTGTGCAGTGCACCGATTGCCACATGGCTGTTTATGGTCAGATTGTAAATAGCACGGTGATGAAGCGCTTCCATGATTTCAAGGTCGCAGAGAACCTTCCGTATTCCTGCGGTGTCGACGGTGCGGTTTCAGGATTCCGTTGCCATCCCGGTTTCAGCACGGAAGCAACACTCGCTTTCCTGCCCTTCTTGAAGGAGCAGCACAGTGATTGGTGGCCACTGAATCCGAGTGCCGGCAAAAGGGCAGGTACGACGGCTGCAAGGACACTGACAACACCAGCGGATTACATGGACCTGTGGAAAGAGATCCAGAACCGGACCACCCGGGTATCGGTCGAAGCAAAACGAGTGGATCGAATCCCGGCTGCCCAGTAGCCCTGTTTGTTCGCTTGACGGCAGCACTCTGAATTCTGTTTATTTGGGCCGCGTAGGAATTGAGGGAAGGCGACCCTTCATCAGTTCTTTAGCGGCCTTTCTTCATTATATTATTGTGAATTTGTTCACAAATAAGAGAGTACGGTCGATCTCAAACTCAAACCTAGGAGGTAGTAAATGGACTCATCCAATAGAAGAAGTTTCGTCAAGAACGTGGGTGGAATCGCCATCGGTGCAGTCGCTGGATCCGGGGTCACGAGACTTATTTCGTCGGACGAAGCGCCGCTGGCTGTTCCGGCTTTGCCTTGGCCCTATGTGGAATTGGATCCGATTGCAGTAGCCGAGAGAGCGTATCTGGGCTATTCCAACGGTGGGTGCATGTACGGGGCATTCGAAGGCATTATCGGGGAGTTACGCACCAAGCTGGGAGCACCATTCGATACCTTTCCCACGACCATGATGAAATACGGCGGTGGGGGGGTCGCCGGCTGGGGTAGTCTTTGTGGAGCTCTGAATGGCATCGCCGCAGCCATTTATCTTCTCAAGGATTCAAAAACCGGAAACGATCTGATTAGCGAAATCTTCAATTGGTACGGAGTAGAGAAGCTCCCGAATTACAGACCCAAGACCCCAAAGTTCGAGATTGCCACCACGGTTTCGGAGTCCCAACTCTGTCATGTGTCCGTCACGAAGTGGGCTAATCACACGGGTTTCAAGACGGGCTCTCCCGAGCGAGCTGAAAGATGCGCCTGGCTGACTGCTTCTGTCGCCAAGCGGACAACAGAACTGTTGAATCAACAACTCTCCGGGACCTATCAGCGGACACACCTGACGCCTGCTAATGTTACTTTGTGTTTGCAGTGTCATGGACCCAGTGGCACGGTAGCCAATGTCCATATTACCGGGGGTCAAAGTAACTGTACCTCTTGTCATCATCGCCACTGGGCTGGAGGAGTCGAGTTCTGATTCCTGAGCTTGGTCGCGTTCGCTTATTCAGGGGCCAGGGAGCCTGAACACAGTCTTGGTATTAGAGTCAATCGTCTTCCCTGCCCCCAATCTTGACCTGAAGCCTCCCGCTTAATCCGGGGATGGGGCCGCATTCGATCTTGATGGAAGGTACACTCCATTGATTCGATGCGGCCCTTTTGCTTCTCTATGAACGTCTCTGAATACTCCGTCACGGGAATTAAGGTGTCACCAAAACGACATTTTGTTGTAAGATGAGGATGAGAGGATTTTGAACAGCCGCGCCTGCAGAGTGGCTGTATCTTGAAATAAGGAGGCCCAATGGCCATGGCTGAAAACAATAAGAGTCCCTAGGGCTTTTTTTTGAACAATTATTGTGAAAATATTCACAAAACGTTAACGTCAGAAAGGACCCTCACTTATGCCCAAGAAATTCATTGTTTTGTTTGGCTTCATGTTTTTCATTCTTACAATTTTAACGCTTATTACATTTGCAGCCACGCCGACACCGGCGCCCTTGAACCCTCCAACTTACAATTACTCCGAGGCCAACGGTTGCGTTCGATGTCATTTCACGAGCGGCGTGTCTGCCGATCACATGTTGGACGTCGTCGGGGTGACGATCGACGCCAACAACACCGCATTCTCACTCTCCGGGAACGGTTGGTTCGCATCACGCCACGCACAATCCAACCACGGGTCGACACAGAATACCTTCTGCGCCAAGTGCCACTCTCCCCTTCAGTCCACTGCCCAGGCAACATTCAACAACGGATTTATGGAGAATACGGCTTTGATCCCGGATGGTGTGGTGGAGGGTGTAACTTGTGCGGCTTGTCACCCATCTCACACTGTGGCTGTCGCTCTTGGCCGCCGAGTGGCCATATATAAGCCCGGCGGGGATAAGAACAAGCCCGAGGCTTACCAGGTTGTCCTCGAAGGCCAGGATGATCTGCTCTGCCTCAACTGCCACGTCAACCGCCACAATGAAGCCAATGCGGCGTTCAAACGCATGTACGATGCGGGCGTTGAATGCGTTGATTGCCACATGGCTCCGTATGGGCTGACCAACAACGGCCTGGGAACGGTTCAGAAGCGCTTCCACGATTTCAAGGTGGCGCAGAATCTTCCCTATTCGTGTGGTGTGGACGGATCGGTGAGTGGATTTGTTTGCCATGCGGGATTCAACAAGGAATCGACTCTCGCCTTTCTTCCCTACATGAAGGAGCAACACAGCGATTGGTGGCCCCTGAATCCCAGCACCGGCAAGAGGGCTGCGACAACGGCTGTGGGTGCGCTACAGACTTCGGAAGACTATATGGCACTCTGGAAGCGAATCCAAGAGCGAGGCGGACAGCTGCCCCTTGAGCACAAACAAATTGATCGGAAAGAAATTCATCCCTAGCTATCATATATAATCTAATCACGACATTTGGTTTATCCACTCTTGGGCCGTAACAGGAATGAAGGCAGGCACACTGCTGACATCCCCATACGGCCCTTTTTCATGCAGTATTGCCCTCAATCTGCAACGTGCCGCATGTAACAAATCTGTTGCATGCAACCGAACGGGAAACTGCGAATATCGCCGGAAATGGGACGAATTGTCCTGATCTTATACAGTCAATGGGACTTAAATTCCATATGAACAAATGAATCTTTTCACATGAATGGCAGAGGACGTGCCCTATCCAATTGTGGAGAAAGAGGGTTAGAAAGGAAACTAGCGATGGGACCTTCTCACGCACGGTCATTTCAGATGAGGCCGCATTGGCAGGATAATTCCCTTTCTTAGCCTGAAGGAGCAAAGGGAATGCACGTTTTAGGCGTATCGTTCTTGAGCATTCGCACTACGGTAGGGTTACCTCCTCTATGAGACCAAACGAAAAGACACAGATGGCCAACAAATGTTCGCGGATTGAAGAATCAACAGATCAATCTCACCAGAAATCCAGTCCCGTAACTGAAAAAGGAGAAGAAAAGGCCGGTCCTGCAAACGGAGGATTTCTCGATGCTTCCATTCGATTCCTCAGTACCGTCCGATTGGGAATCTACCTATTGATCATTCTCGTGGGGATCTCGTTTGCTGGAACGATCATCCCTCAGAGGCCGAATACCTCGCCGGAGAACCTCCAACGCATGTTCGCCCCCGCCAACCTGGTACTTATGGACCGGATTGGAATTCTTGATATCTTTCACGCCTGGTGGTTCAAGGCGCTGCTGACGCTGCTCGGCCTTAACATCGTCTTTGCATCACTTGACCGGTTTTCTCATGCTTGGCGATACATCAGGCGCCCTGCCAAATGGCTCACGGAAACAGTGATTCGAGCCCAGCACCAGCATGCCGAAGTCCACCTCCGCACCTCCCTCGACCAATCGGAGCGCACGGTCCAAGAGCAACTGAAGAAATGCCTCGGGCACCCTCAGGTCACCGAAAGAGAGGGGCGCAAAGTCATCTTCTCACAACGACAGGTCTATTCGCGCCTGGCGGCTTATGGAATCCATCTCAGCCTTCTGGTCATTTTCGCCGGGGGATTGATCGGGCTGGAATTCGGTTACAGGGCGCGGATTTCCTTAAGCGAGGGTGAATCCGCATCAAAAGTCATACTCTTCGATACCGCCCGGAGTGTAGTGGAGGCTGCAGGGGAAGCGAGGTTCATCGAGCGGGAGATCCCCTTCACGCTGAGCCTGGACAAGGCGGAAGTCGTCTTTAACAACCCCAGAGAATCCAGCCTTCTTCACCGCGATGACATCCAGAGCCCCGGGGTCGTGAAGAATTGGTATTGCACGATGTCAATATGGGAAAACGGTGTCAAGCAAGGCACCCAGGTGGTGGCGGTCAATCAACCGCTGTCATATCGGGGATTCCGGTTCTTTCAAAGTGGCTTTGATTTCGGGAATGGACTGAAGGAATTTACTTTTCAGGTCCGTTTAAAGGGAGCGGGGGGACAACCTTCCACGACCATTTACAGGGTTCGAGGGGGAGACTCCTTCGAGATCAAAGAAGCCCATTTGATCGCCACGCCGGTTCGGTCGGGAATAATGCCGCAAGCGGATCTGCCGTTTGCCTTTCTCAGCCTCCAGGGTAAGGATGGGAAGCCGGCTCTCCAGTTTCCGGTCTTCGATGAACCCACGACCCAGAAAATGCGCCAGGGTGCGAATGACACCTCGCCGCTGCCGAAGCCTCCTGACGGAATGGAAATCTTCCTGATCGATGCCATCCCGGAATTCACGACGACCCTTCAAGTTTCGCGCGATCCCGGAGTCACGACGGTGTGGGCGGGATGCATTCTCCTGATGGTGGGATTGACGGTTGCCTTCTACTTCTCGCATCAACGGCTGTGGGCGATGTTGATCCCCGGTCAGGACGGCACGACGGTTGTTCTTGGCGGTGATTCCAGCAAGAACCGGTCTGCTTTCGCAAAAAAATTCCAGCACCTGGTCGACTCGATGGAGATGGGGGAGGAATCCTCATCCCAGAAGCGAGAATTCAAGGAGAAGTAAATCATGAGTCGTGTTCATACCGGGCCATTGACCGAGGATGGAGGGGCCGCCCCAAAGAAGATCATTTGGCCCATGCTTTCCTGCCTTCTCGGAATGGTGTTACTGGCGCTGTTTGTGATCCCGAACATTCTCAAGAGTGGTGCGGGCTTCCTGAGTCCGGGAGCTCTGCTCAGTTTGGCGATCATTTTTTACGTCGGCTCCTCGGCATTGCTGATCAGCTATCTGGTCCGGCGCGTGGAGCGCCTGGTCCAGGTGGCCAAGGGGCTGATTCTGGTGGCGTTCATCTTTCACTCGGGTGCCATTGCAGCCCACTGGATGGTTGCAAGACGTCCGCCAATCTCGAACATCTTCGAAATGCTGATCAGTTTCGCCTGGGCCCTCATCGCCCTGGATTATATTTTCCAGCGAGTCTACAAGCTCAAAATTCTCAGTTCGTTCAGCGTCCCCATTGCCACTCTGGCGGTTCTGCTGTCGACCATCCTGCCAACAGACCCGGAGCGGACGCTTCCGCCGGCGCTTCAAAGCGTCTGGCTCTACATCCATGTCACCTTTGCCATCTTCAGTTATGTGGCCTGTGCCATTGCGTTTGTGGCGTCGATTCTCTACCTCGTGAAGGACCGCGTGAAGCTGGAAACCTTCGGCATGATCACACAGGCGCTCACGGTCAGCACCATCGTGGGCATTGACTGGCTTGGAAATGCGGACACGGCCCACCGCCATTTCAACATTCTGCTGCGGGGGGAGTTCTTCCTCGGCCTTCTTTACAAGGGCCGTGACATTGCCATCCCCGAGATGGAGAAGACTTACCTGGTGGCCTCACTGCCCTTCGCCGGCAATGTTTTGCGCGTCTCCCTGCTGATAGCCTTCATTGGACTGGTTCTGTACCTGGTAAAAGCTTCCTCGAAAACGCTGATTCGGGTGACCCAGCTGGGATTTCTCGCACAGGTGGCATCGGTGGTCGCCATCCTGGCCACCACCCTCAGCAGCTCGACGCAGCAGATGATCGACAGGATTCCAGGACAAGTCCTGGGCCAGTTCGATGCTGCGGCCCTGGCAAAGGTGGCCACGGTCAGCATCAAGTCCAATCCATTCACCTTTGCGGGACTCCTCGTGGCGCTGGTGACCACGCTGTTGTTTCTTATCCTCAATTCACGTCATGAGGCCATCGTTTCTTCGCTCCCCGAAGGCAAGCTGCTCGACGAGGTCAATTACAAGGTCGTCACGATCGCGTTTCCTTTGCTCACCCTGATGATTGCCACGGGGGCCTTCTGGGCGAATCGCACGTGGGGTTCCTACTGGAACTGGGATCCCAAGGAGGTGGGGGCCCTGATCACCTGGCTGGTCTATGCGGCCTACCTGCACATGCGCATCGTTCGCGGCTGGGCCGGCCGGCGCGCCGCCTATTTCGCCATCATCGGTTTTGTGTTTGTCCTGTTCACGTTTATTGGAATCAGTTATCTGCTCCCGGGCCTCCATGCGTATGCATGAGCGCGGTACCCCAAACCGGAAATCACCCCGGGCCGGAGAGCGCATCAAGCTTCATCCTCTCGCGGGATGAGGGTAGTCCAGTTCATCACATCACAGATCAAGGAGATGTTTCTCATGAAACTCGTAAAAATGCTCATCCTCTTCTTCGCTGCCGTGACGCTTTCCTTCACCCTGCTGTATGCCAAGGCCGAATACATGAAGAAAGAGGGGAAGCCTTGCAGTTACTGCCACTTGAAAGACAACAAGACGTTGAATGACGTGGGCAAGTGTTATGCAAAGAATCACAAGCTCTCAGATTGCAAGTCCCTGGAAGCCAAGTAGGCGAAGGGCATTGATCGGACAAGCTGCCATCAGGGTCACCGGCCTGAACGCAGTTCGCAGGGGATGGATTTCTGCGCAACGTGTTCGGGCGGAAGTGTTTTTGCGGAACGCAACGGTCTCCGAAGGGTGAGACAAAATGGACGGGATCAGAGAAAAGAAAGTCGTTGCCCTGACCTCTCTTGTGGCCGCCGTTTTACTCACCCTGTTCAAAACCCTTGTGGGTGTGGCGACTGGAAGCCTCGGAATCCTGTCCGAAGCGGCACACTCCGGCCTCGATTTCACTGCGGCGCTGATGACCTACTTCGCGGTTTCGATTTCAGGCAAGCCTGCCGACGATTCCCACCACTATGGACACGGGAAATTTGAAAGCTTTTCAGCCCTCTTCGAAGTGCTCCTGCTGCTGCTCACCTGCGGCTGGATCATTTACAAGGCCGCTTATCGTCTGGCGGGACACCGTGTGGAAGTGGAAGTCAATGTCTGGAGCTTTGCCGTCATGGGCATCGCGATCGTGGTGGACATCACCCGCTCGAAGGCCTTGATGCGGGTGGCCCGACGGTATGGAAGTCAGGCCCTGGAAGCCGACGCGTTGCACTTCCAGAGTGATATATACAGCTCGCTCGTCGTCATTTTCGGACTCATTTTTACAAAGGCTGGCTTCCCGGTCGGCGATCCACTGGCGGCACTGGGTGTTTCCATCCTCGTCATGATCGCCTCCGTCAGATTGGCAATGCGGTCCAGCCAGGTATTGTTGGATCGGGCCCCCTCCGGGGTTGAGGATCATATCCGCGAGATCCTCAGTTCGCTGCCCCAGGTCGTGGAAATTCGAAAAATACGGGTGCGCGATGCAGGAACGCAAATGTTTGTTGACGTCACGATTGCGGTTAATGGCGATATGTCACTGGACGAATCACACGCCGTCGCAGATGAATCGGAACGCCAGATCGCCGCGGTGATCTCCAACGTGGATGTGACGGTCCATATCGAGCCCGCGCCTCATGCACCGGCTCTGAATGAACGACCTTGAAATGGAATGGCTGAAAGAGGCTTTCACCCGGCGGCCACTCTTCCGGGTTGATCCCCGCTCAAGAATTCCGGCTACTCTTAGCCCATTGGATCTGACCATGAATATTCGTACCTTAAGTTTACGGCGCCTGCAATCCTTCTGCTTCCTCATTCCTCTGTCTTCCCTTTTGCTGTTGCTTTTTTCTTCGGCGGCTTGGGGCGCGGTCAAGAATTCCGAATGCCTGAGCTGTCACGCGATGGAGGGGTTCCAATCTCCCGGTGGTAAGAACCTGTTTGTCAATCAGAAACTCTTTGAAAAGAGCGTCCACTCCTTCCTGAATTGCACGGATTGCCACTCCGATGTTTCAAAGACACCGCATCCATCTCAGTTGGCCAAAGTGAACTGCGGCTCCTGCCACGAGGAACAACAGAAGAAATTTGAGATGTCGATTCATGCCGGAAAAATCATCCACAACCCTGCGGACGGTGGGAACGGAAGAAAGGCTTTCACGTGCGCGGACTGCCATAGCCCTCATACAATCCTGCCCAAGACTGATCTGGCCTCCGCCACACACCACACCAACGTGCCCGCCCTGTGTGGCACCTGCCACCAGAATCTGCAGTTTGTGATCGAATCTCCCATGGCGGAAACCTCCAAGCCCTTTTTTGCCTACCGGGAAAGCATCCACGGTAAATCGGTGGCGGCGGGATCGGAAAGGGCTGCCGTCTGTTCCGACTGCCATAACGCACACGATATCTTGCCCCCCAACAACCCGAAATCCACGATATTCAAGACCAACACCCCCGAAACCTGCAGAAAGTGCCACGGGAACATTTACAACGAGTACAGCGATTCCGTGCACGGAAGAGCGGTGAAGCGGGGTGTTTTCAGCGCCCCGGTTTGTGTGGACTGCCACGGCATCCACTCCATCAAATCCCACATTGATCCGAGCTCGAACGTGGCGGCTCAGGTCATCTCGCGTTCCACCTGCGGTCAGTGCCATTCAGGAGAAAAGCTCTCCGCTGAATTTGGCGTGCCGGAGAAACGTGTTTCCTCTTATTTCGCCAGCTATCACGGGCTGGAGAGCCGGGTGGGGTCGGTTGAAACGGCCAACTGTGCAAGCTGTCACGGCGTGCATCACATCCTTCCGTCCAGCGACCCGCGGTCCACGGTGAACAAGGCCAACCTGGCGCAAACCTGCGGTCAGTGCCATCCCGGGGCCAGCGAGAATTTTGCCAAGGGTCGCATCCATCTGCTGAAAGGAGATGGGGATGCTGCAGGCGGACGGATCATCACCGCCGTCACACAGTTTTACGTGTGGCTGATCTTCCTCGTGGTGGGGGGGATGATCATTCACAATGCGATTGATTATTTCGCCCGGGCGCGCCTGCGCTTGCGGGAGGATCTGCTGCATGGAAAGGCCACCATCGAACGCATTCATTTGAGCGGCCGTATTCAACACGGGGTCATGTTGACGAGCTTCATCCTGCTGGTCATCACCGGATTTGCCCTGAAATTCCCAGACGCCCAGTGGGTGCACTCCGTTTTCCTCGGAAACGCCGCTGTCCGCGGCGTGGTCCACCGGATGGCCGCTGTGATATTCATTGGCCTCGCCCTCTTCCACCTTTACTTCATCCTTCTGACGACCCGGGGCCGGCAGGAATTGAAGGCCTGGCTTCCCCGGCTTCAGGACGTCCGCGACCTGCCCCAAATGATCAGCTACAACCTGGGACTTACAGAGGAACACCCGCGGTTCGATCGCTTCAGCTACGTGGAAAAGATGGAGTATTGGGCGCTGGTGTGGGGGACCCTCATCATGGTGGCGACCGGACTCGCCCTCTGGGCGAAAACCTTCGCTCTGAATTACATCCCCAAATGGGGTCTGGATGTCTTTGAAGTTGTTCATTACTACGAGGCCTGGCTGGCCACGCTCGCCATCATCGTCTGGCACCTCTATATGGTCCTGATGCGACCGGGCTCGTACTCGTCGAGCTGGATGTGGCTGACCGGAAAGATTACCCGCGAAGAAATGATCGAGGAACATCCCCTGGAATGGGAACGGATGGAGCGCGAAGCAAGGTCAGCCGGAAAAGCTGAAAAGGAGGAGGCACCGGAGATCCCTCAACCTGCCCGTTCGACATGACACCGGCAAGTTGCGCATCAAGAAGAACCCGGACCTTATCCCCGGCGCCTCCTTGGATGAGGCAAGTCGCCCGCTAGTCGGGCCGCCCGGGCCGCTGCACCCGCGGGGGAGCGGGAACGCCAGCACGACCTTCTGACCCAGAGCGAGGAGATTTCGAAAAGAAATTATGCAATCCCGGAAAAGACAACGACAAAGCATGCTGGTGCTGGTGATCTTTCTGCTCGCCGTCTTTCTCGTCGTGTCCTACCGGTTTTACAAGGAAACCGAAATCAAGGTGGCGGCCCAGTCGGGCGTTCAACAATGGTTGATTGCAGAAACGGCCGCGGCCGGGGTGGAAGGATATTTTGACACCATCTACAAGCGCCTGGAAAAGGAATCCACCCTCCTGTCCACCCGGCCTGCGAACCAGCCGATTGCAGAGCATTCGCTCGACGCCCTCTATCTCGACTTGTCCTACCGGATTGCGGGAGTCTACCTGCTGAACGACAAGTTCCAGATTGAAGTCTTCCGCTCCAACGATCCCCAACTACGCAATTTCGTCCCGCAGATTACGGGACCCTTGATGACCGCCCTGCTGCGGGGAGAACATGTGGTCGGTTCACCGGTCGCCACCAGCAATTACGAATACATCTTCGAGATCCTCGAACCGGTCCTCGACTCAGAAGGACACTTGAAGATGGCCCTGGGCGCCGCAGTTCCCCTCCGGAACCTGAGCTCTCTCTATCTCGACCCGTTAAACTCCACCAAAACCCACTACGCATGGATGCTGGATCAGAAAGGGATGCTTCTCTACAACCCTCGGCATCCCGAGATGCTCGGACACCAGATCCTCCAAAACCGCCAGGAGTGCTTCTCCTGCCACCTTAATTTCGATACGGAAGAACGGATGGTGCGCGGGGACACCGGGACGGCAACAATCAAATTCAAGAACAAGGACCGGGACCTGGTCGCCTTTACACCGATCCGGATGGGTAATCAGCATTGGTCGCTCGCCGTTTCGATCCCTTACACCGAGGCCACGGCACTCACGCGGGACAGTTTTCGCAATACGCTTCTCCTGGTCGCCTTCTTCTTCTCGATCATCATTGGAGGGGCACTGCTGGTCATGAACATGCATACCCGCAGCATCAAGGCCGAAGAGGAGGCACGGTTCACAAGACGCCAGGCGCAACTCGAGCGCCAGTTGCTGCAGTCAGAGCAGCTCGCGGGTATCGGCCGTATGACCTCCCAGATTGCCCACCAAATCAAGACGCCCCTCTCCGCCATCTCCCTGAATATCGAATATCTCGAAAAGGAAGTCCGGAAGCGCCTGCTTTCAAGCGGCGTCCCGGTGGGTGATGCTTCGCTGGAAGATCTCGAGAATGTCACCGCTTCGGTCACGACCGAGATTCAGCGTCTCGCTGCATTGATCGAAGATTATTTGAAATTTGCGCGCCTTCCCAAACCGGCCTTTCATCCCGGTTCATTGACGGAAATGTTGGAAAGCCTGGCAGCGTTTTTGGAGAAGGAAATGGGAGACCGTCATATCCAGTTGAAGATGGACGCCGGGCCTCCCACCAGCACAGAGACCCAGGACACTGACAAGATTCTGATGGACGAAAATCTTCTGTGGCAGGCCATAACCAACCTTATCCGCAACTCGGCCGAGGCTATGCCCTCCGGCGGTACGATCACACTGAGCGTGAGATTCACCGACAACGACGTCGAATTCAAGATTTCGGACGAAGGGACCGGAATCCCGGAAGACAAGCTGCCTCATATTTTTGATCCTTTCTTCACGACCAAGCCTGATGGAACGGGATTGGGACTCTCTTATGTCCAACGGATCATCGCCGAACATCACGCTTTCATCGCCTGTCAGAGCCGTCTGGGAGTGGGAACATCGTTCACGATCAACTTTCCCCGCTGGACGGACCAAATGCAGGAAGATGGAGTTTATGTTGATACTAAATCGTGATTTAAATCCACCGATTCGGGGAGCCCGCCGGCGTCGAATTCGGGAATGGGCCCCGAGACGATCCTGCACGAGGAGGGTTCTGCGACTTCTTCCCACAGTCCTTCTTCTTGGGACAGGTTTCTTCATGGCCTTGCCGGGTTTCTCGGCAGTTAATCCTGGATCCACCTCCGTGTCGCCGGATTGTTTGCTCTGTCATGCGAAATCAAAAAGCCCAGTCATCGAGGAGATGCTCAAGGACTCCGTCCACCAAGGGCTTGCTTGTACTGATTGTCATGCAGACATCCTGAGCGTTCCCCATGCGGAGAAACCTTCAGCCGTGGATTGTGGTTCCTGTCATGCCGCCGAATCGGCGGGATGGCACCAGAGCCCCCACGCGGTGAGACCGGGGGCGCCTACCTGCGCCGGCTGCCATGGCACGCATTCCATTCATGCGATTCGACCCGGGAATAATTCCGTCATCAAGCTGCAAATTGCCCAGCTCTGCGAGAGATGTCACGACCAGCAGTTTGCGAGCTACAAGACCAGCGTGCATGCCCGGGCTTTGGAAAGAGGAGACGGAGAGGCGGCCACCTGCACCGATTGCCACGGCGGGCATGCCATCCAAGGCCCCGAATCCGCAGGCTCACCGGTGGCTCCTGCCTCAGTTTCCAGCACCTGCGGCAGCTGCCACGGCGACAAAAAGGCCATGGCAACGTCCGGACTCCCCACGGACCGGGTCTCCACCTTCCGAAGCAGTTTTCACGCCGCGGCGCTGGGGATGGGCAACATGAAAGCAGCGACCTGCGCGTCTTGCCACGGCGCCCATGACATCCTGGCTTCCGCCGATCCCGCCTCGCGTACCCATCCGGCCAATCTGCCGAAGACATGCAGTCATTGCCACGCCGGTGTGAAACAGGGCTTTGCCGGGGTCAGAATCCATGTTGACGTCAGCCCGACGGGGGCACGAGCGGCCTGGTTTGTCCGAGTCTTTTACATTCTATTTATTAGCATCCTGGTCCTGGGTTTCATCGTTCACATCCTCGCCGAGCGCTTGGGGGCATTGAGAAACAAGAAGAGGGCGCTCCGCGATGTCTCTTCTGGAAAGGAAGGTGTTGAATGAAGGCCAGAGAGGGACTCGAGAAGGATAACCGCGGGTCATTGGGACAACCTGCCGCCACAATCAGCCGCCTCACGTTATGGCAAAGGTGGGAGCACGGCCTGATGGCTCTTTCTGTCACATTACTCATCCTTTCAGGGCTGGCCCTGGCATACCACGAGCAGGCTTGGGCCCGATTATTGATCCGGCTCATGGGAGGGCTCGAGGGCCGTCACTGGGTCCACCGAGCCTCCGCCATAGGGCTCCTGGTTGCAGGCTTGTTGCATTTCTCAGGGCTGATTCTCTCGGAGCGGCATCAACGTGATTTCCATGAGGTCAAGCCCCGGCTCAACGACTTCCGCGCCGCGTGGGGGGGGCTGAAATTTGCGTTTTCCGGAAGGGGTGAACCGCCTCCGTACGGTTGGTTTACTCCCATGCAGAAGCTCCAATACTGGGGGGTGCTAATCGGATGTTTGTTAATGGGAGTCTCGGGAGCACTTTTGTGGAACCCCGTCATCACTTTGAATTCCTTCCCAAAGTGGGTGCTGGACATCATGCTGGTCCTCCATGCCACGGAGGCGCAGTTCATCTTTGTGCTCTTCATCCTCTGGCATCTCTATGACGTTCACCTGGCCGGAGGAAATTTCCCGATGAATCCCGCCTGGCTCACAGGAAAAATGTCGGAGGAACTCTTCGTCCGTCAACACCGCGCCTCTATGGAAAATGCTCGCTCCAAGGAGGAGGCATGACCCGCTCGTTCTATAAGCCTCTTGTCCTCGAAGCCGTGTTTGTCGTTCTCGGGATGACTTGGCTTGTGACCCCCTCCCGGGTCCGCGCTCAGGAAGACATTCGATGCCTCACCTGTCATGGCAAGCCCGGTTTCGAAAAGACCCTGCCCTCGGGCAAGAGGCTCGAGTTATTTGTAGATCCCATGCGTCTGCGTCTCTCCGTTCACAAAGACCGAAAGTGCGTCGACTGCCATGCCGATGTTACCGAGGTCCCGCACCCCGAGATTCCTCAGAAAGTGAATTGTGGACGATGTCATTTCCTGGGCAACTCCGTAGGAGCCCCCCAGCTCGAAAGATACCTCGAGTACGGGACGAGCGTTCACGGGAAAGCCCTGGCCGAAGGGAATCCCAAGGCCCCTGTTTGTCAGGACTGCCATGGTGACCATTTCATTCTCCCCGGCTCCGACCCACGTTCTCAAGTAAACCACAAAAGCATTCCTCAGACTTGCGGGGGATGTCATCTGGAAATATACGCCCAGTACCAGGAATCCGTGCATGGACAGGCCCTGATGAAGGGGGCCAAAGATGCCCCTGTATGTACCAACTGTCATGGAGAGCACAACATCCTGAAACCCCAGGACAAGACCTCCACCGTCAACCCGGGAACGGTGGTGAACACATGCTCCAAATGCCATGCCAAAGTCGTCATCATGGAGAAATACGGCGTCAAGGCGGAGCAGGTGGCGACCTACCGCGAATCTTTCCACGGGATTGCCAACGAATTCGGGATGCTCAAGGCGGCCAATTGCGCCTCCTGCCACACGGCTCACCAGATTTATCCCGAGCAAGACCCCCGCTCAACGGTCAATTCAAAAAACATCCCGCTCACCTGCGGAAAATGTCACCCCGGGGCGAATGCCAACTTTGCCAAGGGACGAATCCATCTCAACCCCAAGGACAAATCGGCAGGAATCGTCTACTGGGTGGCCCTGGGCTTCAAGATCTTGACTCTCTCGACGCTCGCCGGTCTCCTGATCCACATTGCCCTCGACCTCTATCGTCGGTTCAAGAACCGGGGGCAGGCGGGTGAACAGAAGGAAGTTGAAGTCGCGGAGAAGTCGCAATGAGTGAAGAGAAGAGAGTCCCCCTTGAAGACAGCCTCTGGGCCCGTCAAGACACGGCCGAGACGGCCGCCCGTTTGTCCCGAAGCATTTCTGATTCAGTGACGAAGGAATTACCGAAAGGCCTCACGGAACCGCAGTTCAAGCGCCTGAAAAAGGAACTTCTGGCCTCCCTCGAAAAGGAAATGATCCTTGAAAGCCGGAGGGTCATCCGCCTCTTCCTGGAAGAGGAAGAGGCACAACAAAAGCATTTGGAGAAGAGGCGGAAGCGAAAGGCCCTCTTCGAAGAGTCCGTGGAGCGGATCAGTTTGAATCAGCGTGGCCAGCACATGATCTTACTCACCTGTACCCTGCTGCTGATCATCACCGGGCTGCCCATCAAGTTTCACGAGGCGCCCGCCGCTGAATTCATCATTCACCTCCTGGGCGGACCGAACATCACCCGTGTCCTGCATCGAATCGGCGCGATTGGGCTCACCATCGTTGGGCTCTATCATCTCTGGTACTGCATGGCCTTTGAAGAAGGGCGCCGGAATTTCGGGCTGTTGCTGCCGTCTCCGCGGGACCTCAAGGATTTTCTCCAACAGATGGGGTATTACCTCGGTCTCAAGAAAGACCGGCCGTTGTTTGATCGATTCTCGTACATCGAGAAATTTGACTATTGGGCGGTTTACTGGGGGATGGTGGTGATGATCACCTCGGGTTACATCCTGTGGTTCATGGAGACGGCCATCAACCAGTTCGGCAAGGTCGCCTATGACATTGCCCGGGAGGCCCATTCCGATGAAGGGTTACTGGCCACCCTCGCGATTATCATCTGGCATTTTTACAACGTCCATTTCAACCCCAAGAAATTTCCGGGAAGTCTGACGTGGTGGCATGGACGAATTCCGATTGAGGAATTCCGCGAAGAGCATCCGATCGAGTACGAGCGGTGGCTTGAAGCACAGAAACAAGAGGAGACTGAAATGGAGCAGGGATCCGAAGGGATTCCGGGTAGTCGATCGGTATCGGGCGGAAAAGAGAAGCCAGAGGGAGGAAGCTCCTCATGACCCGCCGGAACCTCCGCCTGTTCGCCTTGCTGGGCCTCACGGCAATCGTTGTCCTTTCGGGCTGGTTCTTTGTGGATGTGACCGCCCGCCGCTCTTCCTTTTGCAGCAACTGCCACTACATGCAGCCTTATGTGGATCAATGGAGAAGCTCGACGCACAAGAATGTCGCCTGTGTGCAATGTCATCCCACCACACGCCGCGCCATGTTTGGTCAATTCATCAAAAACGTGACGAGGACTTACAATCCACGGCCTCGGGCCTACGTGCCCGATGAAGCCTGCGCCTCCTCAGGCTGCCACGCCGGGATGCCCAAGAGCACAGCGGTCAAGTTCCTGACGGTCACCTTCCCCCACCAACCTCATTTGGGGGTCGACCGCCGAGGGATCAGACTGCATTGTGCCTCCTGCCACGGGGCCTCCAACGAGGCCGGCCATGTCTCGGTGGACAAACGCATCTGTTACCTCTGCCATTTCAAAGGACAGCCGGTGGAGGGAACTTTAACGTGGTGCGGGTCGTGTCACGGCGCCCCGACAGGGATGAGCCAGCATGCCGGGTTTATCTTTGACATGAAGGCATACGCCGCTTCCGGGGTGCAGTGCAGCCGATGCCATGTCGCGGTGCATGAGGGCCTGGGCGAAGTGTCTAGGGACAAGTGTTTCAGTTGCCACGTTTCACGGGTTGAAGCCATCTCGAACCCCAAAGCACTCCACGACAACCATGTCGGTGATCAACAGATCCGGTGCATGGAGTGCCATGAGCCGATCCGCCATGGGAACATCAAAATTCTTTCAGTTCTTGATGTCTCCTGCGAATCCTGCCATCCAAACCTTCATGCCGGGCCGAAGGAGACCTATCTGGGTGTCGGCGCAAGAGAGGTCCCCGCCACCCCCAGTCGGATGTTTGCGGCTCAGATCAAATGCACGGGCTGCCACACTCAAGTGATCGTCCGAGGGGGGGTGTCATTCCTCAGTCAGGGGAACAAAACCGCGAACCCAAAGGCTTGCGCTGCCTGTCATGACGCCCGGTTCATTCCCATGGTGGAACGGTGGAAATCTCAAGGTAAAGTCTTAATGACGGAAGCTCGCCGCCTTTCGAATGAAGGGAGAATCCTCGCGGCTCGGGCCCCGTCCAACCCCGACGTCCAAAAGACCTCCTCCGACCTGGATTTCAACGCGAATTTTTTGGAGCAGGGTCATCCTGTTCATAACATCGAATACGGAATCCGAATTGTTCAAACGAACTCGGAACTCCTCAAGAAGCTGACTGAAAGCGTTAAAGTGCCGTCCACGGCTGCCAGTGTACAGCCCGCTTTTGCCAGAGGTCCGTTCACCTACTGTAACGAATCGTGCCACACCTTCATTCCCAGAAAGGAACCCTATAATTTCAAGGGAGTCGATTTCCCCCACACGTATCACGTGCAGAAGGCTGCCCTCCCTTGCGATACCTGTCACAAGGAGAATCATCATAAGGAGTTGAGTCTGACGGGCCCCCCCGACTGTGCTTCGTGCCATCATGCCAGCGCCAAAGTCGACTGTGCGCGTTGTCATGCATCACAAGCGGCATTCTTCGGCGGAAAACTTCCACCTCATCTGAACGTGACGGCCAAGCCGGATGCCATGTCGGGGATCGTCGGCTGCGTCGACTGTCATGACCCCACTAAACCGGACCCACTGAAGGAGGTCTCCAAGGCTTGCGAGGCCTGTCATGAAGGAAAAGGCGCAAAGGATCTCGAAAGCTGGCGCCGGCAGTTGCAGGAGGAAGTAGGGAAAGTGCGTCTCCTCTCTGAAGAAAACAGCATGCTGTTGAACGGGTTCGAACGCCGGGGGGTCGGAGTTGCCTTATACCGAACCAGGCTGGAAGCGGCACGTGCACGCCTGGATTACCTCGAGAAGGCAAAGGGTGTCCATAACATGGTCGCGGCCAGAGCCATCCTGGAGAGAATCAAGCAGGAACTCACCGCACTGCTTTCTGAAGCCAACCGGATCGCCGCCCCAGCCCCGGCAAAGAAGAAGGAAAACCAATCCAAGAACGACTGACAAGAAGCTGAATCCTATGTTGAAGCCCAATCGTGAAACCACCATACTGATCATTGACGATGAAAAACCGATCCGCGAATCCCTCCATCGCACCCTTCGCCAGGAGGAATACCAGGTGAGGCTGGCCGAAAATGGCGACCAGGGACTGCGTTTTCTTGAAGCCGAACGGATTGATCTGGCGGTCGTCGACATGGTCCTTCCTGACTGGAACGGGGTCGATCTGCTGAAAAAGATTAAGAGCGAGTGGCCCGAAGTTGAAGTCGTCCTGGTGACGGCTTACGGCACGATTGAGACAGCCGTCGAGGCGATGAAATACGGGGCCTATGACTTTTTGACGAAACCCTTCAAACAGGCCCAGATTCTGAACGCCATCAAGAAGGCCCTGGAAAAGTTTGAACTCGAAAAAGAAAACCGTCTGCTCAAGGAACAATTAAGCGAGCAGACGATCAATCGTAAGCTGGTCGGCAGCTCCCCTGAAATGATGCGGCTGAAGAAGATGATCCAGCAGGTCGCCCCCAGTTCCGCCACCGTCTTTATTCAGGGGGAAAGCGGGACCGGCAAGGAGATCGTGGCGGAAACGATTCATTACTTGAGCGCGCGCGCTGACCGCCCGGTGGTCAAGGTGAATTGTGCCGCCCTGCCGGAGACGTTGCTGGAGGCGGAATTGTTTGGATACGAGAAAGGCGCCTTCACGGGAGCCTTTGCCCGCAAGGAAGGCCGCTTCGACCTCGCTCGGGGCGGGACGCTCTTCCTGGATGAAATCGGCGACATGCCCCTGGCCACACAAGTCAAACTCCTGCGGGTGTTGCAGGACGGCACTTACGAACGGCTCGGGGGGACGGAAACTCTCGATGCCGATGTCCGCATTATCGCTGCAACCCACCACGATCTCGAGCAAGACGTCAAGGCAAAGCGCTTTCGGGAGGATCTTTATTACCGCATCAACGTCATTGCGTTGAAGATTCCCCCGCTCCGTGAACGCACGGACGAGATCCCGATCCTGGCGAACCATTTCCTGAAAATCTACTCGACGAAGAACGGGAAAAAGGTCACCGGCTTCACGGAATCAGCCATCAACGCCCTGACCGGCTACGAGTGGCCAGGAAATGTGAGGCAGCTCGAAAACGTGGTGGAACGGGCTGTCGTTTTGACGGAAACCGAGGTGATCACTCCGGCGGTTCTTCCCCGGGAGATTTCCGGGGTCAAATCTCAAATTGAGTTGGAATCCAACCGAGCCCCGGTGTTGACCATTTCCTTTCCCATTGGGACTTCGATGGACGACATCGAAAACCGCGTCATCCATTCCATCCTCGAGTACACCCAAGGCAACAAACAACGGGCCGCCCAACTGCTCAACCTGGCAAGCAAGACCATTCACCGGCGTCTTGTCGCTGAAAACTCCACGGAGGGGGCGGAGGCAGATGCGGCCGAAGACTCTCCCTGATGCCCGCCCATCTTTTAACGTTCTCACACCGCCCTGATAAGTCAGCCACGTCCCCCTCGAGGCCGCCATTCTCGCATACCGCAAGCTCCGAAGCCGGATGAGGGGCTGTGCCCCGTCCGCACTGCTATTCAACGACGTCCTTTAGACCCGAGGTCCAGTCCTGTACTGTCTTGCTCGGCAACCGGAACACCGTGCGGGAGCTTCGAATCCACACCGAATCCTTTTCGGACTTGCTGAACCGGATCTCGGATTGATGATTGGACCGATCCACCAGGGTCACGCGCACCGCGGGTTTGAAAAACAGGCCGACCTTCTCCAGGCTCGCAGGGGGATCCAGAATCTCGTCCGCCTTCATCTCCTCCAGTGGTAACCAGAATTTCCAATCTCGCGCTTGCTTTCCAGCCAGAGTCTTCGGAAGGACTACCTTCCATTTGGAATCCTTTGTATCCTCCCTGTCAAATTCATAGACGCTGTTTTCCAACTGGATCAGGACATGTTGAAGGTCGGCCGCCTTTGTGGTGATGATCTGCTTGTCACGGAGCTTAAACACGACAGGCCGGATCTTATCGGCGACAATGGTAGTGATCTTAAAGATTGCAGAAGACCCCTCAAGCCTGGCATACACCTGGTCATCTTTTCTTGCGCCCAGCAAGAGTTTCTTTTGCTTCGCCTGGCTTCCCTCCCTTTCCGTAAGGGTCAAAGTCCCCGCCGGAGGATCCAACTCGAAACTCTTCAGAGTGGATTCAGGCTTGTCTACAAATTCAGAGGCTTCACTGCTTGAAGCATCATTGAGGTAAGAAGAAATTCCGCTCGGATCACCCCGTGCGGACACAGGTTGGATCAGGTTCCATTCCGTCCCTGACTTCCGTGCGCTGAAGTGTTCCCCGTTGGAGACAAAATCTATCTGGGTGACCTTCTCGGGATCCACCTCCATGATCCTGCGATCACGAAGTTGCATCAACGACTTGTCCAATGAGGAGAAAAGGTAGGAAGAAACGAGGACCACATCAGCCCGGGACGAGGTTCGCGCGTAGACATTGTTCTCCGAGAAATCCTTCTCGCCCAGATCCACTGAGAACGAAGTCCCCGGCCGGGTTTTGAATTCGGTGTGGATCTTTGGTGGCTGAAGACCATACTCAGAGAGGTTCTGCGCGCCGGCCACGGAGTGGGTGCTCGTGGCGGAGGAGAGGTTGCGAACAATCTCATTGACGACCGTCTGATCGGCCGGGGCTGAGACGGGCGACTCAATCACCCATCGGCTATTCTGTTGTTCAAGAATCGTTTTTTCACTGCCGCGTTGGATCAGCAGTGAAGCGACGGCCTCGTCTTTGACATCAAAGAGCTTCTCTGCCTTTTGCCTGGCCTGCTCGCGATTTGCTTCTCCCCGGAACTCATAAAAATATACAAATCCACCGAGCCCGGCGAGGATCACGACTCCAATGATCAGATTGCGCCATTTCATCAATGCAGTCCTTCCCTTTAAGATAACCTGGAAAGAGGGATTAGGTGATAGGTGATTGGGAATAGGCAACACGGGATGGTGATAGGAAGCAAGGGCAAAGCAAACCAGATGGTAGCGGGAGTGGGGTTTTCAGATTCCCCGCGCCGAACCGCGGGCAGGATCAACATTGGAAACATTCTCATCCTGCCGACTGCCACGATCCTGTGATTCCTCGCACCTCCCTGACACCTAACGCCCGTCACCTATTCCCTATCCCCTATTCCCTATCACCTAATACCTATCCCCGTCACTTCCTCCGTCGTGCCCAGACCATGGCGCCCGTCAGAAGCGCCGAGGCGGGCAGCACAATAATGATGAACCAGAACAACAACTGGCCGGTTGAAGCGGAGAGTTCCACACGGCGGTTGTCGGCATTCCTTGGCCGGATCGACACGAGGTCCTCATCCTCGGCCAGCCAGCTGACCGAATTCAGGAAAAGATCCCCATTGCGCTGAAGCCGAAAAAACTCATTCGAGGCAAATCGCGAATTCCCGATGACCTCGACTCGCGCCTCCTTGGTCCGCGTCGATTGCTCTTTCGATCCAGCGGCCGACCGGGTGGAGACGACGGCCAGGGAGAGCGGCCCTTCGAGGTCCTTGCCCTTATCGAATTTCAGAGGCCTCTCATTGAGGTTGCTTTCACCCCAACTGTTCGTCGAAGTTTTGAACAATGGGGCGGATGAGAAATCCGATTTTGTATCGGCCACGCGAACGGAGCGAGCCAGCGGGAAGATGGTCATGGTTCTTCCAAAGTCCTTCACGATGGGTTGATTCTCATACTCGGTCACAATGGGCGCCGCCGGTCCCATCCCGAGGAGCTGTCCAATCCCACTGGCGTCCACGACGGCATCATTATCGACCTGGATCTTCCATTTTTCGAACTCGCGGGTCAGCCCGGGATCGGTGTCCGGATCCACGAGCACCAGAACCTTCCCTCCCGCCTCGACATACTGATTGATCTCATCCGCTTCGGGTTGAAACAGCGAGTATTTCGGACCGGCAATGACAAGCACGGTACAATCCGGGGGAACGGATTTGGATTGGGTCAAGTTTATCGGTTTCACTTCATAACCCTGATCTTCAAGGCCTTTCTTTGCCCCCGAAAACCCGGGCCCGCCGGCTGAAGTGATTGACGCCTCCCCATGGCCTTCGGTGAAATAGATGGTGCGCTTTTTGCGGTGCGTCAACTTGACGATGGCATTCGTCAAGTCTTCCTCCGCCGGATTGGTGACCAGCTGTTTCTGGTCGGGGTTATTGCCTGACAGGACAACGATCGTCGGCAGGGAGCGCACGCTGTATTGGCGGGCTTGCGCCAGGTATTTTTCAGCGTCCAAAAACTCGTACTTGATCCGGGATGACTGCGCCTGGTATTCACGGATCAGGTCTCGAACCGGATGCGATTCGGTCTGATCGAAATAAATCAATCGCACGTCGCTGTCGAGATTCTTTAGCACCTTAATCGTCTGTTCGGAGATGCTGAAGAGCTTGTTCGTGGTGAGGTCGTACCGTTTATGATGCCGGGAGCCCAGAAAATTAATGAGGCCGAGGATGGTCAGAAAAACCGCCACGGTGGCCAGCGTATTGGCCCCGTACTGAGTGGATCGGTGTTGCCAGCCGGCCAGTAGTTCCCGGTAATGGAAAACCAGATGAAATATCAAAAGCGCCCCGCCGACACCGGACGTCGTCCACACGGTCCAGTCGAAGACGGAATGAGCGGAATAGAGAACCGCCCCCAGGGCCAGGATCAGCAGGCCGAGCCCTCCGGCCGGCTTGCTCAGACGCTTCACAAGGGGATCAGCCATGCGCTATTGCCTCCATCTCATCGATTCGAACGATCGCAGGGTTAACAGCAATGCGAATGCCGTGAAACTCAAATAGAAAATGATGTGGGTGGTGTCAATCACCCCTTTCGAAAAATCATCAAAATGATTCAGGACTGAAAGATAGCTCAGCACGTCCCCCAACTTGGAATCGCCGGAATGGGTGGCAAAGTCCAACACCCAGAGGATCAGAAACACTCCGAAGGTACTGACCGACGCAATTATCTGGTTCTCGGTCAGGGTCGAAATGAATGCCCCCAGGGCGATCAGGGAGCCTCCCAGCAGCAGGACGCCCAGGTATCCACTGAAAACAGGAGCCCAAGGGAACCGGGGCTGGCTGTAGGCCTGCATCAGCAGAAAGTAAAGCAGGGTCGGCGCGAGCATTGACATGAAAAAAGCCACGGAAGCCAGAAATTTTCCGAGCACAATTTGGACGCTCGTCAAGGGGGACGTCAGTAACAATTCGATGGTCCCCTGTTTCTTCTCCTCCGTAAACAAACCCATGGTGGTCATAGGGAGCATGAACAAGAGGATCGTGGAGAGGGTTTCAAAGAAATTCCGGGTCACCACCGACGGTACGTCAATGGGCGGCATCCCTCCACCAAATTGCTGGGATTGCATCGCCGCCATCATGGAATTCTGAACGATCAACCTGAGGATATTGTAGAAAAAGAACCCCATCACCAACAGAAAGATGGTGCTGACGACATAGGCAATCGGGGACACAAAATAGTTCGAATACTCCCGCTCTAAAATTGCCCAGATGTTCTTCATGTGCTCCTCTTCCCTCCCTTTCCGGCACCGCAATTTCCCAATGCTCTGTTACCGGGCTGTGACCCCGGTCCCGCCTGTCATGACTCCGGCGCATCCGCCTCGCCGGTCTCGGCATCTGGCGCAGGCGGAGCCTCCGAGGCCGCATCCATTTCCTGCTCGGAGGTGGTGAGTTGCAGGAAGATATCTTCCAGACTCATTGACACCGGACGCAACGACCATAACTCCGCGCCACTCTCCAGCACCGCCCGGGCCACTGCGTTTCTTACGGAGCGATCTGTCGAAACCTCCAGCGTTAATTCGTGCGCTCCACCCCCGTTCAACGGCTTCGAGGCCATCTCGAGGACTCCGGGAAGGGATAGAATACGACTTTTGACCGCATCGAGCTGCCCCTTGATCTCCACAATCAGGCGGTCCCCTCCCCGCAGCTGGAGCGTCAGATTCTCCGGGGTGTCCTCGGCAACGATCTTTCCCTTGTTAATGATGACGACCCGGTGGCAGGTCATGGAGACTTCGGGGAGAATGTGAGTGGAGAGGATGACCGTATGGGTTCCGGCCAGGCTCTTGATCAACTCGCGCACTTCAATAATCTGTTTGGGATCCAACCCCACGGTCGGTTCATCCAGGATGAGAATCCTGGGATCATGAATCAAGGCCTGCGCCAGTCCCACGCGTTGACGGTACCCCTTGGAGAGGTGCTTGATCAGCCGGTGGCGATAATCCCCGCCATCCTGCGGAGCGTCCACCAGACGGCATTTCGCGAGAATCTCTTCCACTCTGCGGGGACGGTCGGCCGCAGAGATTCCTTTTATTTTTGCCACAAAGTGAAGGTAACCTTCCACCGTCATTTCACCATAAAGGGGAGGGTTCTCGGGGAGATACCCGATGAGACGGCGCGTGTCAAGCGATTGCGTGAGAATGTCGAGTCCTTCAATTCGCGCTGTCCCGGCCGTGGGAGGAATGTAGCCCGTCAAGATCCTCATGGTCGTGGTCTTCCCTGCCGCATTGGGACCGAGAAACCCCAGGATCTCCCCGTCCTTCACATCAAAGGAAATATCGATCACAGCGTCTTTTGTGCCGTAACGTTTGGAGATATGATCCACTTCAATCACAACAGCATCCTCCCTCTCTTGTCACTCCCCCAACTGCCCCGCATGGCCTCAACTCTTGAGCGTCGAGCCAGGATAGCTTGACATCCATTTGTGGGTTGGGAAAAAGGCATTCTTAATTGGCTGCGGAAGTCTAGGCGGATCGCTTCACGGCATCGAGGCACAAAACTCCCCTGCGAAGAGTGACTGAAGAAAACCCTACTTTATCAAATCTGTGCTAGAAATCAAAAGATTCGAAGAGTGAAGCCACCGTTGCCTCAAAAGATAAGAATCCTTCGTGTTGCTGCACAGTGCCCCTTTACCCTGCTCCTCCCCCATGAATCTTCTTCTGAGAATTCACTGCGACAATTTGTCCGCCGGCCTCAAATGCCTTGCTGGGCGCCTGTCAAAATGTCCGTCGTGAATGCGGACTCTAAACATGCCACAAAGATAATACTCATTTAACTATTTTATTATTAGTAATATACAAGGAAACTGAGTCCGGCATCTGATTTTGGCTTTGAGCTTGCGCCTCTCTTGGGTGTGCAGAGGGTATTGGAGAGAAATGAGGCTCCCATGTCAGACCGAACAACAATTAGAAACTTTTGGATGGTTTTCATCGCGTGCCTGGCGCTGGTGGTCATTGTCATGGCCATTGTCAGCGCGTCCCTGCAGATCGGCACGGTAGAGGAAACCAGTCCGGGCGGTGTTCGGGCGACTATCCCCGCCCATACACCCTTGGAGCCAGCGACCAAATCGATTCCATGGCACGAGCGTGCAACGGGTTGGTTGATTTGGTTTGTGCTGACCGTCATCCTCAGCGGACGTTTTATTCTCCTGTTAGGCGTCCTGCTGTTCTACGGATTTATCATTGCCTACATTGCTCCCAACGCCTGGCAAAGAATCAAGGCCCGTTTGTGGGGGAAGGCGGCCGATGTGGCCCCTCAGAAAGCAGTGGTTCCCCGCAAGCAGAAGTAGGCCCCGGGATCGTTTTATTCCTCTGTACTGGGGATTCGTGGAAGCAACCGGATGCCCAGAGGTCAAAATAGAAAGGACAAACCCATGGTTGCAATCTTCGTAGTCCTGACCATCATCGCCTTCCTTTTAGTCGATTACGTTGTGCAGAGGGTCCAGGCACGACGAGCAAGTTCAGGCACGCCATCCCCCAAGGCCTTGGCCCCGGAGGTGAATCCGGGTGAAGCCTTTGTGCGCCTGGGGGATTCAATTGCCGTGCCCGCCGCCTTTTTCTTTCACCGCGGACATACCTGGATCAGGTTCTCCTCTCCTAACCGTGCCCGGGTCGGGCTGGACGATTTCGCCCAGAGGGTTCTGGGTCGCATTGAGGCCATCCAATTCCCCCGGATCGGGGAACTGATTCGCCAGGGCGATCCCATCTTCATGGTTCGCGTGGGTGATCGCAAGCTTTTCCTTCCTGCCCCGAGCGATGGCATTGTGACCCATATCAACACCGATTTGGCCGCGACACCCGGTGCGGTTCATGTCAGTCCGTTTGAAAGCGGTTGGGTCTGCGAAATGAAGCCTGAGAACGTCTCGCAGAACGTTTCCGAGCTGCTGTCGGGAGAGGACGCCGTGCAGTGGGAATTGCACGAGCTGAACCGCTTACAGAAATTCATCGCCGACCGGAAGGATGGAAACCCGGTCGCCACTACGGAAGAGTTCTCCTTGGGTCGTCCCTGGGCTGCGGAGTGCGCGCCGAAGGTCTTGAACGAATTCTCGAAGTCGTTTTTTACTCTCGATCTTGAACACAGCGAGCTTGTGACGGAGGTTTCTTAACATGTCAAAAGGACTCCTCATCGATATCACAAAATGCATTGGCTGCCGTTCGTGCGAGGCGGCATGCAAGGCACAGAATAAACTCCCCGAAAACAATGATTCTGATTTGACAGCCACCACCTATACCAAGGTGATGGAGCGCGGGGATCATTTTGTTCGCAAGATGTGCATGCACTGCCAGAACCCGACCTGCGTTTCGGTTTGTCCGGTGGGGGCCCTGCAAAAAACGAGCTACGGGCCGGTGGTCTACGACGAATCCAAGTGCATGGGCTGCCGCTACTGCATGGCGGCTTGCCCGTTCCAGGTTCCGCGCTACGAATGGTCGAGCGCGTTTCCCCGCGTGCGGAAATGCATCATGTGCAAGGACCGGGTCGCCCAGGGTCTGCAAACCGCTTGCGCCGAAGCTTGTCCTGTGGGGGCCACAACGTTCGGTGAGCGGGATGACCTCATCCACGAGGCCCAGGACCGGATTCGCCAGGAGCCGGGAAAGTACGTCAACCAGGTTTACGGTTTCTCGGAAGTGGGGGGAACCGGCGTTTTGTTCATCACTGACGTTCCCTTCGAAAAGCTCGGGTTCCGGACCGACTTGTTGAAGGAGCCCTATCCGATGCTGACCTGGAACGTCCTCTCAAAAATCCCCAATTTGGTGGGGGTGGGTGCGACGCTGCTCTTTGGAATTTGGTGGATTACCAGCCGCCGGGAAGAAGTGAAAAAAGAAGAGGCGGAAGCGAAGGCCCAGAACGATAAAATCTAGAGACACCCTCGGGGCCGGCGGATGAAGTGTCGGATGAGAGTTCACGCGACCGACACCATATCGCTCCTCGACGAAAGGAAACAGCTATGAATCTCAGTCGCTCGCGAATTCCAAGGATCACCTTTTGGAGGGCGGTTGTGGCCGTCTTCATGATCCTGGGGGCCTATGCGCTGTTTGTCCGGTACACCCGTGGCCTGGGAGCCGCAAGCAACATGACCGACCTCTTCCCCTGGGGGCTGTGGATCGGTTTTGACCTCCTTTGTGGAGTGGGACTGGCCGCCGGGGGCTTCACCATCTGTGCCGCTGTCTATATTTTCAATGTGGAGCGCTTCCGTCCTATCATTCGCCCCACCATCCTGACCGCCTTCCTGGGATACCTGCTGGTGATCACCGCCTTGCTCGTGGATCTCGGCAGGCCGTATCGCATCTGGCATGCCCTCGTGATGTGGAATCCGCATTCAGTCATGTTTGAGGTGGCGTGGTGCGTGATGCTCTACACGACAGTCCTGGCCCTCGAGTTTAGTCCCATCGTTTTTGAGAAATTCAAACTGGAAGGACCTTTAAAGATCATCCACAAAATCTCCATCCCGCTCGTGATCCTGGGAGTCATTCTCTCCACGTTGCATCAGTCCTCTCTGGGATCCCTCTACTTGATCATGCCCACCAAGCTTCACCCGCTGTGGTATTCACCCATCCTGCCGATCTTCTTTTTTGTGTCGGCGGTGGCGGTAGGGTTGTGCATGACCATTTTTGAGTCGTATCTCAGCAACCGCGCCTTCAAAAAGAAACTCGAAATGGATCTGCTTGCGGACCTCGGAAAGATTGCGGTCGTCGTCCTCGCCGTCCTGTTCGTCCTGAAGGTGCAGGATCTCCAATACCGTCATGTCTGGGGTTACCTGTTCCAACCCACCCAGGAGGCCATTCTGTACTGGACCGAAGTCACCATGGGGATCATCGCGCCGATGGTGCTGTTGATGTTCCGCCGGGTTCGTTATCACAACTTCGGACTGTTTGCTTCGGCCGTGTTGGTGCTCCTCGGGTTTGTCATGAACCGGCTGAATGTCTCGATTACTGGAATGACCCGTGGATCGATGACCACCTACTTTCCCAGTTTTCTGGAAATCATGGTGACGGTGATGATCGTATCGCTCGGATTCGTCATCTTCTCCCAAGCTTCCCGATTCTTCCCGATCTTCGCCGATTCAAAGGAAGAAGCAGGAAACGCTTTCGCCCCTCCTGTCCTCGAGGCGGATCGAAGCCAGTCGTTTGCGGATCGTCCCAGCTATGCCCGGTCCCGCCGCTGAACGTGGCGGAAACCCCGGGGCTGCCGAAGGACACAAGTTTGGCCAGGCTCCACACCGAGTTCCGTCACTCTTTCCTCGTTGGGTGATGGACGCTCACCTCCAATTAGCCCTCTGCATGGAGGAGAGCCTGGCCAATAAAAAATCCCCCTTCCCCATCGCTCCCTCCCCAAAAGATCAAGAATTCAGCTTTATTCGCGGTCCTTTCGGGCACTTTCCTCACCCACCTGTTTTTCGCTCAAGGCTAAGCTCATCCGGAAGTGCAACACTCCAATGCAACGGTACCATAGCAATTCAACACTTTTGGCTTTGCCTGAACCGTGTTTGTTTGTATCATTCGACCTAAGATCAAGCACTTAAGAGTTTGGAATCGGGTTGGAAGTTTTGGCGTACCAGTTGCTGTCGTCCTCACCTGCGGCTTCTCACAAGAGCTAAGCGCGGCGACTGTGAAATAAGATTGCGGAGCTGCAGAGTTTACATCGACTTCCTTCACCCGCTTGAGACAAGTGGATATTGCCAGAGAACGGATCGCCTTGCGGGTGTAAGGAGTATTTCTTTCTCGAAGAAGGGCTTTCATAAATCCATGGTCAGTATAAATCCCCCGGATCCTGATTCCTCTATTCTGCACAAGGTCTGGTTTGGCATTCTGCATTTCCTCCTCACCATCGGGAGTCACTGGTTGAGCCTGTGGGGGGCGGTCACCTGTACGGTGACAGCAGTGTTCATTATCATGATGTTCCTGCTGGACGCCATCGGGTACTTTCACAACCCATACGCTGGTATTATCGCCTTCGTGGTCCTTCCGAGTATCTTTGTGGCAGGACTCGTAGTCATCCCCCTTGGCATCCATCAGTCGAACCGGAAGAGGAGACAGCAACGGGCGAATGGAGAGGTGGAGGCGGAGCGCTTTCCTCGCCTCGATTTCAACGACGCCCGCGTCCGCCATGTAATTTCCGTCTTCGGTTTTATCACTCTCGCCAACATTCTCATCCTGGCCGTCGTCAGTTACAAGGGCGTGCAGCACATGGACTCTTCGGAGTTTTGTGGTCAAACCTGCCATACCGTGATGACCCCCGAATTCACTGCCTATGAGCGGTCCCCGCACTCGCGCGTCGAGTGCGTCAACTGTCATATCGGGCCGGGTGCCTCCTGGTTTGTGAAGTCGAAACTCTCCGGATCCTATCAGGTGTATGCCGTCACCTTTAATCGGTTTCCCCGCCCCATTCCGACTCCCATCGAGAATTTGCGGCCGTCACGTGAAACCTGCGAGCAGTGTCACTGGCCTGAAAAATTTATCGGGAACCGTATTGTTGTGAAAACCAAGTTTTCTGAGGACGAGGCCAACACGCCCTTAAAGACCATTCTCGTGATCAAGGTGGGGGGGGGACATCTTCAGAGCGGCAACGCGGGAGGCATTCACTGGTGGCACATGTACAGCCAGAACAAGATCACTTATATTCCCGCAGACAAGCAAAGGCAGCAAATCCCCTGGGTTCAACTGACCGACCCCCAGGGCAAGGTCACGACCTTCGTGGCAGCCGACTCCAAAATGACCGCCGACGAATTGTCAAAGATCCCTTTGCGAACGATGGATTGCATCGATTGTCATAACCGGCCGACCCACATTTACAAGATGCCGGGACCCGCCATTGACGAAGTCATGCTGGTAAAAAAAGTGGACCCCTCCCTTCCTTTCATCAAGAAGCAGGCGCTCCAGCTCCTGACCCAGGAGTATCCGACCCAGCAGGCGGCGCGGGAAGCGATCAAATCAGGTCTTGAAAATTTTTACCGCACCAATTATCCTCAGATCTTTTCCACCCAGCAGGAGGCGATCGGAAAATCCATCGCCGCGCTCCAACAAGTCTATTCGACCAACGTGTTTCCCGAAATGAGGATAGTCTGGGGGACCTATCCCAACAACATTGGGCACCAGGACTTTCCGGGTTGCTGGCGATGCCATGATGACAATCACATCAGCGCCGATGGGCGGAAGATCCCGCAGGATTGTTCCACCTGTCACGATCTGCTGGCCACCGACGAGGCCAATCCAAAGGTTCTGCCCGATCTGTTGACTGGATTTTGAACTAGGTGTTAGGTAATAGGTGATAGGTGCTAGGTGCTAGATTTCAGTTGTTGGCCATGACCGAGCTGAGGACACTCTCAAAAATGATGCCAAATCGACGGCCCACAATTTCAATTGCGAAGTTCGGTTGAGAATTGCTGAGTTTCCTCTTCGCATCCAAGCAAAGTGACCGATCGCCGCTCGATAGGAACTGATACCTATCACCTAACACCTATTCCCTATTCCGAACCACGGAGGCGTTTCTTGAACACTCAACCGACGCAGGGAACATCTTCCACCGCAACACCTCGCCGCTCTTTTCTCAACTTTCTGCTCTCGACCTCTATCGGCGCGTCCATCGTCGCGATTTTCTATCCCGTGATGAAGTATCTCACTCCCCCCAAGACGGGTGAACCCGCGACCGCCAGCGTGGTGATTGCGAAGGGGGGCGAACTCAAGAACAACTCCGGTCAGATTTTCAAATTTGGCAGCAAGCCGGGCATCCTGGTACGGACCCCGGACGGCGAGTTTCGGGCCTTCTCCGCGATCTGCACTCACCTGGAATGCACGGTTCAGTACAAGAAGGAGACCTCTCAGATCTGGTGCGCTTGCCATAACGGAATGTATGATCTCTCCGGCAGAAACGTGAGCGGCCCTCCTCCCAGACCGTTGGAAACATTCAAAGTCAACTTGCGCGGTGAAGACGTGGTTGTCTCGAAAGGATGATCATGGCCAGAGGAAAAGGACTTTCAACAGCGCTCTATGAATGGATCGACGAACGGGTTCAATTGGAAAGCCTGATCCATTTCATGTCCAAGAAAGCGGTCCCTCAACATCGCCATTCCGTCTGGTATTACTTCGGAGGCATGACCCTCTTTCTCTTTTTTGTCCAGGTGGGGACAGGTATTCTTCTGACCATGTATTATCGTCCCAGCGCCGAAGAGGCCTATGAGAGTGTCCAGTTCATCATGACGGAGGTCCGGTTTGGATGGTTGATCCGGTCCATCCACAGCTGGTCCGCCAATCTGATGATCGCCACCATGTTCATTCACCTGTTCAGCGTTTACTTCCTGAAATCTTACCGCAAACCCCGGGAATTGACCTGGGTCACGGGATTCGGGCTTTTCGCCCTGGTGTTGGCATTCGGCTTTTCCGGGTATCTCCTGCCCTGGAATGAACTCTCCTTTTTCGCAACAAAGGTGGGAACAGAGATTGCCGGGATCGTTCCCTTCGTGGGTAAGTTCATGGTCCGCCTCCTGCGTGGAGGGGATGATGTCACCGGGGCGACTCTCTCCCGGTTTTACGGTTTCCACATCGCCATCCTTCCCGGCCTTGTCACCCTGATTCTGACCATCCATGTGGTGCTGGTGCAACGCCTCGGCATGAGTGTCCCCATCGGGGTCGAGAAAGCGGCAGAGACGGGGCAGAAACCCGTCCGCGACGTGCCCTTTTTCCCCAATTTCTTCCTGCATGACCTCCTCGGATGGTACGTGGTTATTGCCGTGCTGGCCGCCCTGGCGGCGCTCATGCCCTGGGAGTTGGGAAAGAAGGCGGACCCCTTTGCTCCGGCCCCCGCCGGCATCCGGCCCGAGTGGTACTTCGTTTATATGTTCCAAACGCTCAAGTTCATTCCCGCAAAGATCCTGGGCCTGGACGGCGAAGTGCTCGGGATCATGGCCTTCGGAGTTGGCGGACTGTTCCTTCTGCTTGTCCCCTTTCTTGATCGCGACCCCGCGCATCACCGCAGGACACGCTTGTTCTCGGGCATCGGCGTTTTCATCGTCATTTACATCATCGTCTTGACCATTGTTGGCTACCGGGTGTGACATGACCTCAAAATCAAAATGGATTGCACGGGCGGGATTCTGGGGAACCCTTTGCCTCAGCTTACTGATCCCCCACCTCACATTTGCACAGGCCAAGCAGAATACCTGCTTGGATTGCCATTCCGCGCTCGAAGGGAATCTGCAGGTCACTGCCGAGAAGTGGGCCACTGATATTCACATGGTCAAGGGGTTCACGTGTGCCGACTGCCATGGAGGAGACCCTGCGCAGATGGATGACAAGCTGGCGATGAATCGGGCGAAGGGCTTCGTAGGAGCACCGAAAGGCCTGGCCATCGTTCAGATGTGCGGAAAATGTCACAGCGATGCGGCATTCATGAAGAAATACAACCCGGCGGAGCGTGTGGACCAGGTGAGCGAGTACTTCACCAGTGTTCATGGAAAGAGATTACAGGGTGGGGACATCAACGTGGCCACCTGCGTCAGCTGCCATGGAGTTCACGAGATTCGCCTGGTGAGCGATCCTCGCGCCCGGGTGTACCCGTTGAATGTGGCGGACACTTGTGGCGTGTGCCACAGCAACGCTCAGCTCATGGCCCCCTATCACATCAAGACCAACCAGAAAGAGGAATTCCAGAAGAGCGTTCACTACGAGGCGCTGGTGAAGAAGGGGGACCTCTCCGCCCCGACCTGTAACAAGTGTCACGGGAATCACGGCGCGACTCCCCCGGGCATTGGATCGGTCGCGAACGTGTGCGGCCAGTGCCACGCGGTGTTTGCCGATCTGTTTGACAAAAGTCCTCACAAGGCGGCCTTCGCGAAGATGGATCTTCCTTCGTGCGTCCATTGTCACGGAAATCACGAGATCAAGAAACCGACCGATGACATGCTGGGGGTCGCCGATGGAGCGTTGTGCGTGCAGTGCCATGTCGCCGGCGAAGCAGGTTACCAGCAGGCGGCCTCCATGAGGAAAGGAATCGATCAATTGAAGGTGGCCCTGGCCGGCTCCGAATCTCTGATCACTCAGGCGGAGCAAAAAGGGATGGAGGTCAGCCAGCCCAAATACGATTTAATCGAGGGACGCCAGGATCTGACCAAGGCACGGACCCAGGTTCATTCCTTTAATGCGGCCAATGTGGAGAGTGATGTGAAGGAGGGCTTGAAAATCGCGGTCCGGACTGAAGAGAAAGGGAAACAGGTTCTCTCGGAATATCAATTCCGCCGCAAGGGTCTTGCGGTTTCCTTGATCATTATTCTGGCGGTGATTGTCACGCTCTATTTCAAGATCAAGGATATTGAACACCGCCAAAAGGCAGAATAAGTGCGGATCATCCCTCCGCGGGTGCCGCACGGGTGCCGCAGGCATGCGTTCTTTGCATGCCTGCGTCGAATGTCGGCGCCTGAACTGACCGTATGTAGTATCTACATGCAGGCGAGGGGATCTTATCCCGAAAAACGCTGAACTAAGAAGCAGGACTCCCGCGACGAGGAGAAAGTATTCTCGAAGGAGCCCGTTCCGAGGATGAGAACATCTTGGATCCAACTACGCAGGCATGTCCGGCATGGCGGACATACCTGCGGCACCCCATTTTTTCCAATTCTTTCAAAACGGCACATCGTCATCACCGATGTCTGAGGCCGGGGCTGGCTCGGGAGCGGGTTCCGGCTCCCGCACGGCGGGAGCTCCACCGCCCGTCTCTGCTCCTGCACCCGCGCCCGGCGTGGCAGGGCTGAGCATCACCATGTTGTCGGCCCGGATTTCGGTGCGGGTATGCTTCTTCCCTTCCTGGTCGTCCCACGATTGAGTTTGGAGGCGACCTTCGATATAAACCAGCTTCCCCTTTACCAGGTACTTCTGGCAGATCTCCCCCAGCTTGCTCCAAGCGACGATGTTATGCCATTCGGTACGGCGCTGCTTCTCGCCGCTCTTATCGGTCCATTGCTCATCCGTGGCCAGCGAAAAACGCGTCACCTGGACCCCTCCCTGCGTGAACTTCGTTTCGGGATCTTTTCCCAAACGCCCCACCAGAATTACTTTGTTGACTGAATTCGCCATGGTTGCCTCCGTGATGGATGGGTGCGGGCAAACTATGCCGCAATGCCCATCCGTCTGCAAGTTAAAATTTAATTTACATGTGTGCAGACCAAACCGCAGAGGCGCGGAGTTCGCAAAGAAGGCCAGGGGCAATAAGAGCTAGGGGTTTTGCATCCTTCGCGCCACTTGCGGTCAACGAGTTTCATAAGAAACCTGCGGATCCACACGATTACAACACACAAATCAGGAGCCGATGAGCATTAAACTGGGGGTTGGGGGTTTGCTGAATGCTTCGATCAACGCAAATTTTATCTGGGCTCATCGAAAGATTCAACACCTAATTTCCTAAAGGGTCATTCATCGCCGCTTGGGTGGGGTGCGGCCTGTCGCCGCACCGCTCGTTCGCGCGCCCAGTTTTGAAAGCTCCTGAGCGGCCAGTTTGGCCTCCGGGCTGTTTGGATACCGGTTCACCAGCGTCCGGAATTCCTTGATAGCGGAGGTTTTTTGACCCAGTTTCTCCATCGCCAGGCCTTTCTTGTATATCGCCTGGGTCACCTTGGTCCCCTCTGCATACCGCTCGATGACCACATTAAAGGCCGAAATGGCGTCGTCATAGTTCTCCTGCATAAAGTGAATCTGCCCGATATAGAACTGGGCATTCCCGGCGAGGGGCGTCGTCCCATAGTATTTCAGATACTGCTGAAACTCTCCGAGGGCCATCTTGTAGCGTCCGCTGGTGTAATCACTGAGCGCCGAGGCATAGATGGCGTCGGGAGAATCCGGAGGGGTGCCAGTGGCTGGCCCCGTGGGGGGAGCGGCGACCTGTCCCGAATCCCCGGGCGTAGGCGCCCCGGTTGGCGAAGGTGAAGCGATCTTCGAATCGATCGATTGGACGGTCGTCTTCAGCGCGGCCAGATCCGTCGCCAGCTTGGTCAGGCGAGCCTTTAACTCATCAAGACTTTCCTGGGTGATCTGGAGATTTCCCTTGAGAGAATCCACGTTGGCACTGACGGCGGCCTGCGTTTGCGCATTCGATTTCTTGATATCATCGATCGAAGCGCTCAGGCGGGTCACCTGGTCGAGGATTTGCTCGGTCAGCTTCTGAAGGATGGCATTGCTCTTGGTCTGTCCATCCTGCAGGTCCCGGAGTTGCTGCTGCATCGCAGAAACCTGTTGCAGCAATTGCACAGTTTCCTTGTTGACAGCATACTGCGGCGGGGCCCAGAAAAACCCTGTCAACAAGATTAAAACGGGAAAGAATATATTCTTGCGTTTCAATTAAACCTCCCTTGGTGGCTCGCCAGAGATTCTCGGAATTAACATGGAGTTTCCGGCTCAATCGAAGGACTGTTTTTCAGGATCCTGAAGTCAGAGGCCAGAAGTCGGAAGTCGGAGATGCGATTGAGAACCCCAATTCAAGCTGCTTGCCTGCGAAAACGACACGCGGAAATGGATACACCGGCGGCCCTGCCCAGCGGGGCCGCCGGTGATCATACCATGCCTTGGACTCCGTCCACCCCGGATTGTGAGGCCTTCATTCGGGGCGACGGTGTCTTGGCCCATCGTTCCAATTCAGCTTCAAAGAACGTCTCACCTGGTCGGAGCGGTCCCACCAAGCGATGTTTCAGAGGATCCTTTGATCGGGTCAGTCGATTCAAAGGCGGCGCTCAACGCGCAGTGTCACCCGCGCCCCGGCGACCATCCGTCACTGTTCTAATGCTGATTCAACACAAACGAAGCATTGCGGTCCTGTTGCCAGCACCCTTCATCGGCACAGCTATGGGCTTTTTCCTTCCCATAACTGATGGTCCGGATACGGTCGGCCGCAACACCGGCCGCCACGAGCGCCGTCTTGACCGCATTGGCGCGGCGATCGCCCAGGGCCAGGTTGTATTCAATGGAGCCGCGCTCATCGCAATTCCCTTCAACCGAAAATCTCCAGGTGGGATGCGCCTTTAAGAATTCAGCATTATTTGACACGGCGGACTGCTGGTCAGCGCGAATGTCCGCCTTGTCATAGTCGAATAGAATCTTCTTCACGTTCCGGTCCCACAATTCTTCCGCCGTCGGGCCGGCGGGCGGCGGGGTCGGTGCCGGCGCTGGCTTTGTGCCGACGCCGAGCCGTGCCGTGTCAGTGGCTGTCCCGCCGGGGCCTTTCGCGGTGATGGTATAAGTCGTCGAGGAACTGGGGGAGACCGTTTGAGATCCCTCAAGATTGACTTTGCCGACGCCGGGTTCGATAGAAACATCAGTGGCGTTGGTTGTGTTCCAGCTCAGCGTAGACGACTGCCCTTCCGTAATCGTCGACGGATCGACACTTATCTTCGCCGTGGGGGCGGCCGGGGCAGGCGGGGGCGGGGGCGGCGGCGGCGCAACCTTCGGTTTCTTCTTGCAGCCACCGGCAGCGATCATCAGGCTCAACACAAATGCGATCACAATCAACCATTTCAATTTTCGATCCAGTCGCATGACTTTCCTCCCTTTGAATGAAGTCCTCAGACTCTTAGCAAACCACTTGATGATGGCGTGACAGCCTTGACGCTAACTCCAATGAAAATCCTTGAGAAACGGGTTAAGAAACTGAACCCCTTCCAACGATCGTCCTGATGGGAAGTTCTCGCTGAAGACCACCGGGATCTCGCTCAGCTTGGCCGTGGCCCAGATCTGTGCGTCCCAGAGCTTCATTTTATGTTCCACCACGCCCCGGGCGGCCTCTCGCACCATGGGGGGGGTGACTCCCACGACCCGCCATGAATTGAGTAACGATTGAATGCGCCGCAAGGCTTCCCGGGGAGAGAGCGGTCGAGAGATCTTACGCGTGACCGCGACAAAAAACTCGTCGAGGACCTGAGAACTAATCACTCCCGTGCGGGCCCGAACCAGCTCGTCGGCCAACGCCAACGCCTTCCGCTGTTTTTCCGGTGACGCGGCATCGTACAGGCTGACCAGAATATCGGTGTCAACAAAGGCTTCCACGTTCATGGATCTCGTCCCGGCGCCAGGCACGTCTGTGCGGAGCAGATTTCAACCGGGCCCGCCTCTTGATGAAGGACAGTTCGTGTTTCCAAATATCAAGGTTTTGAACCGAGTGGACCCCGACGGTAAACAAACGGTCCAACCCCTGGCGGATGATGCTCGCCTCAGTAGTTCTTAATTCACGGGCAATTTTTTTTAATCGATGATCTTGTTCCGGGGCAATGTAAATCTGTTTTCGAATCATCCGTGCCATCGAGGAGTCTACCGTGTGTCCAGCCGGTTCCTATACATCACAATATACATCGCTCGTCCGGCTGCGTCAATCAGGTAGATGAAAGGTCGGAATGCGGGGTTGCACCCGCCGTTCAATTCGACCAGTTGGGATTGGTGCTTTCCCCCTGCGTAGTGATCTGTTTTACGTTCTTTCCATTGGCCAGCATGCTGTACAACTGGTAAGTCCCTGTGCGGTTGGAGGAAAAGACGATATGCTTGCTGTCGGGCGCCCAGGAGGGGTTCTCGTTTTGCCCCTGGTCCTGCGTCAACTGGATCCAGCGGCGGGTCGCGACCTCGATGATGTAGATATCGAAGGTTCCGCCCTCGCCTTTCCGTTTCCACATGAAGGCAATGAATTGTCCATCGGGGGACCAGGACGGAGCATCCACCCAACCGCCTTCATCGATCAGGCGGGTGACATTGGAGCCGTCGGCATCCATCACATACAATTGGGCGATGCCGCTCCGGTCAGAGATAAAGGCGATCTGGCCGCCGGTTTTGGGATTCCAGGTCGGCGAATTGTTCCCGAAGTGGGCTGAATAGGTCAACCGCTTGAGGTTCATGCCGTGCGAGTCGCCCACGTAAATTTCGGGATACCCGCTCATGCTGGAGCAGAAGGCGATCTTCTCGCCATCCGGCGACCAGGCGGGAGTCGTCGTGAGCCCGCGGTAATGAGCGAAACTCAGCAGAGCATTCGTGTCCAGAGAAAAGACGTCGATATCGGGATTGCCCTGACGATACGTGGTGAAGGCAATCCGGGTGTTGTCGGGGGACCAGCGCGGAGTCAAACTGATCGAGTTGAACACGCGCATGGGATGAGGGTTGTACCCGTCATAGTCGCAGATGTAAATCTCCTTGTTGCCTCTCCCCCGGCCCGCGCGATGCGCAAAGGCGATGCGGGTCGAAGCGATGCCCCGGGTCCCGCCGCTGAGCCGGAGCACGATTTCATCCGCAAACTGATGCGCCATGGAGCGGGCATTCAGTTCATTGGGCTCCCCGCGATAGCGCCGGCCGATGATGGACGGGGCGTTGGCATTTTTCAGGTCATAGAGACGGGCTTCCACCGTCAGCTGTCCTGCTTCCATTTGAATATTCCCAAACGCCAGGATATCGGCGCTGACGGGGGGATTCGTCCAATCCGGGAGGTTCAGTTCGGCGACTGTCCCCGGCTGGCGGGATGGAATGAAACTCTTGCTGACAAGATCGAAAAGGCCGGCACTGTCAACGTCATTAAACAACACCGTGTTAAAAACCGACGCCAGCTTCTGGGTCTGCTCGTCGACGCCTTTGGTCTGAAAATCCGCGATCGCCACGCGGAACTTGGGAACACCCTTCGTGATATCGATGGACAGGGCTCCTTCCTGTGGCCGAAGAACCCGCAGCCCGAAGGGCACGCCCAGGAAAAGCACCGTGAAAAAACCGGCCAGCCAAAACATCAAGGATCGTTTCATTGGTTAAGTCCCCATGGTCATCTTCGAAAATCAAAAAAACACTCCACGTTCACGCGGCTTCCCGGAAAATCACCGGGCAGCGGCGGCATCGGGCTGGAGGCCTGAATGGAACGGACGGCCATCCCGTCAAAAGACGAAATCCCGCTGGATGACCGCAGGACAATGCTGCTCACCGACCCGTCCTTTTCGATCGTGAAGGAGACAAACACGCGAGGCGCTTCCCGCAGCTGCGCACCCACCATCTGCTCCTGAAAATTGGAACTGATCTTTTGAACGATCGCCCGCGCATACCACGCATAGCGCTCTCCGAAGCCGCCTTCAAACCCCACCCCGCCGCCCGCTCGTCCACCGGCCCGGAACTCCCCATACGAAAAATTCGGCTGGCCGCCACGCCCATAGGGGACCGCATTGTCCGGCTGCTGCAGGTTTTGCCGGCGCTGAGCCTCGCGACGGCGCCGTTCCAGGTTCTTCAGTTCTTCGAGGGCCAAGGCCTTGGTATCATCCACGGGCGCAGGCTTCGGTTTCTTGAAGTCCTTGATCGCTTCCGGGGGGGGTTGGTACAGCCCTTCGTTCTCGCTTGCCACCTTGCTTTCCGTGGGCTGCTCCGGCGCTGGCAGTTTCAGACCGGGTAACTCCCGGATGGCCCGAACGTTGATGGAGTCTCCAATCCCGCCCGCTCCCCCAAACAAGATGTACTTATTGGGAAGGAATCTGGAAAGAAGGGGTCCGCCTATGATGGCCAGAGAGAAAAAGAAGACATGCAGGATCAGGGAAAAGACAAAAGTCCTCTTGATACTGTCTTCCGCGACCGCTGAGAAATAATCGTAAAGCTCGAAGTCTTCGTACATCGTCAACTTAGATGTAGGGATTCAAGATTGAGTTCACCGACGAGGACGCCGAGAACGCAATTCCCTTCCTCCGCGAACTCCGCGTTCACTGCGGTGTCACTTACCTGGAGTTTTATCATACGGTTGCGTGACCAATTGGGCATCGTCGAAACCGGCTTGCTTCAAAGCGTCAAGTACGGTGGCCAGCGTCCCATACGTAACCGACTCATCGATACGGAGATAAATGGGCTGCGAAGTCAGTCCGAAAGTGCGCCGTTTGACCTCGTTCCCCAATTGGTCGAACTTCACCGGATCGTTCCCCACGTACAAGACTTGCTTCTTGGCAATGGTCACCACCACCAACTGCTCGGTGGATTCCTTGGCGGCCTTGGTCTTCGGTAAATTAACTTCGATCGACGACTGTAGGACGGGCGCGGTGATCATGAAAATGATGAGCAAGACCAAAACCACATCCACCAAGGGCGTGATGTTGATCTCCGACAACGATGTCTCGACTGTTCCTCGCGGGGTGCTGATGGCCATGGGCTTTTACTCCATTGAAGAAACCCTGGAATCACGTTGGACGACGCCGACCGTCCGCCATTAGAAGAAGTTCCGTTCCGTGAGATTCAAAAACTCCAAGGAGAAATCATCCATCGAGGCCGCAAAATCCTTGAGCTGGTGAAGAAAATGATTGTAGAAAATGACCGCGGGGATAGCGGCAAACAGGCCCGCCGCGGTCGTGATCAGGGCCTCGGAGATGCCGGGGGCCACCGCTTTCAGGCTGGCGCTTCCCGAACTCCCCAGCCCCTCAAAAGCATCAATGATCCCCCAGACCGTGCCGAAAAGACCGATAAACGGGGTGACCGTCCCCGTCGTTGCCAGCCAATTGAGTTTCTTCTCCAATTTCGACAGCTCAGCCGAGGAACCGCGCAGCAACGCGCGCCGCACGGACTCAATGCTCTTGAGCATCGGCATTCGGACGGTCGTCTGTCCCGTGCCCGGGTTGCTCGCCGTCAGCGCCATCTGACTCTGCAACTCCTGATAGCCGGACAGGAACACTTCCGTCAGCGGCGCCCCCCGCAAGGGCTCACAGCCGGCGCTGATTTCCGAGAGCTTCTGGCTCCGCCGGAATAACCGCAAGAATTGAGAGCTCCTGAACCGGGCATGCTTGAAGACCACAAATTTCTTCAGGATGATGGCCCACGAGAGCAATGAGAAAAAGACCAGAATCCCCAGGACGACCTTGGCGACTATCCCGGACTGAACTACCAGATTGACGAGTTTGTCGGAAGGAAAAACGATGGCGAACGGTGTCAACAGGGCAAAATGGCTCAACGGTCCTCCTCAGCGACGTGCGGTGACGCCACATCAATAGTTTAAAATCAATAACAAACTGAAAAGTTAGTATAACGAGGTCAGGGAGTGAACGCAATCCTGGAATTCGACCGGGTCTGGTTTCAAGGTCGCAAAGGCCGTTGCCGGCGAGGTGAACTCATACCTTAAAGATTTGTGATTATGATAGACTTTGACACCATGTTGAGGCATCTCTTCATTTCCAATTACGCGCTCATCGACCAAATGGAAATGGAGTTCCATAGTGGCCTCAACCTCCTTTCGGGGGAGACCGGTTCGGGCAAATCCATCATCGTGGACGCGCTGGGGCTGTTGTTGGGGAGCAAGGCCTCGCCGGAGATGGTCCGGACGGGTTCTGACCACGCCTCGGTCTCCGGCGTTTTTCAAATTGCCAAAAACCCATCAATCACGCGGTTCCTCGACGCCCAGGGAGTGGAGTCGAATGATGAGGAACTCATTCTCAAACGGGAGATCTCGCGCGAGGGGAAGAGCCGGGCGTTTATCAATCATCAACCGATCACGGTGAGCACTCTCAAGTCGTTAGGCCGCTGGCTGGTGGACATCCACGGACAAAATGAACAGCAAGCCCTGGCCGAGGCCGATGCTCAGCTCGCGCTCGTGGACGAATTTGCCGGAAACCAGGGTTTGCTGGAGGAACTGGCGGAACTGGCTCAACAGTTGACTGCCCTCCGGTCCCAACGCGAGGCCCTCGAACACAATGAGAAAGAGCAGAACCGACTGGCCGATTTGTTCTCTTTTCAAAAAAAGGAAATCGAGACAGCTCAATTGAAACCGGGGGAAGACGAGATCCTCAACGCCGAACACAGGTTGCTCGCCAATGCCACCAAGCTGTTCGAGGTGGCCAATGAGGTCTATGCTTCCTTGTATGAATCCGAGGCGGCGGCGGCACGCACCGTTTCCCTGGCGGAACGCTCGCTGGAGTCCATTGCGCGAATTGATGAAACCCTGGCTGCGAACCTGGAGCAACTGCGTTCCGCTCGAATCCAGCTGGAGGATGTGGCCCTCAGCATGCGGGATTACTTGAGGAAGATCGATATCAGTCCCGGCCGGTTGCAGCAGGTTGAATCCCGGATGGCGGAAATTGAGAAGCTGCGCCGCAAGTACGGAACGACCGTCAACGAGATCCTGGACTTCTACCAGGACGTCGCCCAGCGGCTCCAAGCCCTCGAGCATCGCGATGAGGAACTGGAATCACTCAAGCATCAGATGAGCCAGCTGAGTGAAGGCTACTTCAGCAAAGCGACGACGTTGTCGGACCGGCGCCAGCGCACCGCCCGGGAAATGGAGAAGGCGCTCGAGCATGAGTTGAAGCAGCTGGCCATGGAGCGCACCCGGTTCAAAGTCCAGTTCGACCGCTCCCCTGTGGAGTTCTCTCCGTTCGGGTTCGATGCCGTCGAATATCTGGTCTCTCCCAATGTGGGTGAAGCGTTGAAGCCCCTGGCGCGGATCGCCTCCGGCGGGGAGATTTCGCGGCTGATGTTAGCGCTCAAGACCATCACGCACGCAGGTTCCCGGATCAAAACCTTGGTGTTTGACGAAGTGGATGCCGGGATCGGAGGTCGAACGGCGGAAGTTTTAGGGCGAAAGCTGAAATCGCTTGCCCAAAAAAACCAGATTCTGTGCGTGACGCATCTGCCGCAGATCGCTTCGTTTGCCGATCACCACTACTTCATCGAAAAGGTGGAGTTGGGCGGCCGAACCGTCACCCGCGTCGAGCACCTGGGCGAGGATGACCGCATTAACGAATTGGCAAGAATGCTGAGCGGTGCTAGAATCACGGACGCTGTAAAAAAGCATGCCAGAGAATTGCTGAAGCAAAGTAGAAACTGAGTGCTCAGGCGTCGGGGGGCTCAGCGCATGACCAGGGGCCATCACGGAAACGGCTGCAGAGTATTGCTTTAACCGGATCTGCGGAACTTGGGCCTGCAGGGGACTCAGCGCGCGTTCGAACCAGGGGACAGGGTGACTGGTATTCAGGGATGCGGAACAGGCTTCAACGGAATGGAAAACAAGAAGTTTTACATTGAGACTTTCGGGTGCGCCATGAATGTCCACGACTCCGAGAAGGTGGCGGGGACGTTGATTGGCATGGGGTACGAGGTCACGCAGTCTCTCGAAGAGGCCGGGCTAGTGCTGGTCAATACGTGCAGCATTCGCGAAAAGGCTTCGGAGAAGGTTTTTTCGAGACTGGGGGCCCTGAAAAAGGCCTTTCCACAGAAGAAGGTGGGCGTGCTGGGCTGTGTTGCGCAACAGGAGGGCGCCCGGTTCTTCCAGCGCGCGCCCAATGTCCACCTGGTGGTCGGGTCGGCCAGCTATAACAACATCCCCCGCCTGATTCGTGAACTCGAATCCGGCAAAGACCGCATCATCGACATTCACCAGGATGACGAGCACTGCTTTGAAACCGAAGTGACGCAGCGGATTGGTCCCTACCGCGCCTATCTCACAATCATCGAAGGCTGTAACAACGTGTGCTCCTTTTGCGTGGTCCCGCATACGCGTGGACCGGAGCGGAGCCGTCCGAGCGATCAGGTCATTGCAGAAGTCCGACGGCTGGTGGACGAAGGTTACACCGAGGTCCAATTACTGGGGCAGAATGTCAACTCATACCGTGACCCGCTGGGCAGACGAAGCTTCGCCGAACTTCTGGGTGCGGTGGCGGAGGTGGAAGGCATCCGGCGCGTGCGGTTCGCCACCTCCAACCCCCAGAACTTTGTTCGCGAGGTGGTCGACGCCATCAATGCCCACCCCGCGCTTTGCAATGCCGTGCATCTCCCGGTGCAGTCCGGCGCTACCTCCGTATTGAAGCGGATGCAGCGGGAATACACGCGTGAAGAGTACCTGCGCAAAGTGGATTTCATCAAACAGTCTCCCCGCGGGATTGCCCTCTCCTCCGATGTCATTGTCGGCTTCCCGGGTGAAACGGACTCGGAGTTTGAAGAATCCCTCTCTTTGCTCGAAACCGTGGGTTACCAGCAGTTATACTCCTTCATTTACTCCCCGCGACCAAACACTGAAGCCCGGGCGATGATTGATGATGTATCGCCGGGAGAAAAATCGCGCCGGCTCGCGTTCCTTCAGAATCGCCAGCGGGAGATCCAGACTGAACGAGCTAAGTCCATGGTTGGAACGGAGGTTGAGGTTCTGGTGGACGGGTTTAGTGTGAAGGACCCAAACACCCTCGCGGGCCGGACCAGCACCAACTACGTGGTGAATTTCAGCGGCCCTAGGGCGTTGCGGGGTCGCTATGTGAAGGTCCGGATTACGAAATCAGGTGTCAATAGCCTGGTGGGTGAGAGTGCTGATCCCACCTGGCAAGGCAACTCTTTCTCAAGTCCGATGATCCAAACACACCCGGAGGGCGCCGAACTGGGAGGACCCCATGGAAATTGAAATGAAAATTCGCGGGCTGATGTTGGATCCGGTCACTAATATGCCCATTGTTGTCTTGAAGGAAGCCGAGGGCGCTTCCATACTTCCCATCTGGGTGGGTAATTTTGAAGCCAACGCAATCGCGATCGAGATTGAAAAAGTCCAGACCCCCCGTCCCATGACTCATGATCTCATCAAGAACATCCTTGTTGGCCTTCGTGCGACTCTGCAAAGGGTGGTGGTGAGTGAGTTGAAGGATGACACTTTTTATGCCCTCGTGTGGTTGAACATTGACGGTCGCCTCGTCTCGATTGACTCCCGCCCCAGTGACGCCCTGGCCCTGGCCTTGCGCATGGACTCCCCGATCTTCGTGGAGGAAGATGTCCTGAAGACCTCCAAAGCGGCGATGCTCACTTCGGACAAATTCAAGGACGAAAACCTGCGCCGCTGGCTTGAAAACCTGACCGAGGAAGACCTGGGAAAATACAAGATGTAGTGGTGGTCGGCCGCCCCTCCCCTAAAAAAAGTGTTGCTCCCAGCAAAATCCAGATTACAATGAGGGTGGACTGTCGATCCCTGCCAGCCCGAAGGGGCGAGTATGGCTCACGTGACTCAAGCTTTCTTGCCGTCATTCCCATTCCCTTTCTCTCGGAGCTTCCCGTGATTATCACCATTGCGAACCAAAAGGGGGGCGTCGGTAAGACCACGACTGCGATCAATCTTGCCTCTGCCCTTGCCCGCAAGGGGAAGCGTACCCTTCTCGTTGATATTGACCCCCAGGCCAACTCCTCGATTGTCTTCTGCGATATTCACCAGCTCCTTTACTCGACCTATGATGTGCTCGCCGACTCGCAGGTCAAAATGAAAGACATCCTCCAGCACACCTCGGTACGGCATCTTGATCTCGCGCCCGCCCGCATTTCGTTGGCCAAGCTGGAGAGTCAGCTGATCGGGGAACTCGATGCTCCATTCCGTCTCAAGGACGCGTTGGCGCCGGTGCGCGCGGATTATGATGTCGTCATCATCGACACTCCGCCGGCACTCGGCATCTCGACAGTGAACGCCCTGGTCGCATCCACCCATTTGCTGGTCCCCATTCAGGCCTCTTATTTCGCCCTCGAAGGAACCGACGACCTTCTGGAAACGTTCGAGAAGGTCAAGGCGCGCGCCAATCCGGACCTGAAGATCCTCGGGGTGCTCATCACGCTGGTAGACAAGCGGACCAGACTCTCCAAGGACATCACCTCGCAAATCCGGAAGGTCTTTTCCAACAACGTCTTCAGAACCACGATTTCAAAGAGCGTTCGCCTTGAAGAAAGCCCGGCGTATCGGGAATCCATTTTTACATTTGCCCCGGATTCTTCGGGGGCCGCTGAGTATTTTAAGCTCTCCGAGGAGGTGCTGCACCGTGCCTAAACGCGTCGGACTGCCCACTGTGATTCACATGCGTCATGATGCCCATTACGTCGACGCTTTGACCGCCAAGACGGGGGCGCCGCTGGGCCGCATGATCGCCGTCGACCGGATTGAGCCGAACCCGAACCAGCCGCGCCAACATTTCGGTGAACTGGAGGAACTGATCGCTTCGATCAAGGAAAAAGGTGTGCTGGAACCCATCCTGGTCCGCTTCGATCCTCAATCCCAGAAATTCATGATCATTTCAGGAGAGCGGAGGTTCGCCGCCAGCGTGCGGGCCGGACTGAAAGAAATTCCTTGCATCGAAAAGGAGGCCACCGATTCGGAGGTGGCTGAAATCGCACTCATCGAAAATCTGCAGAGGAAGGACCTGACGGCTTTTGAAGAAGCCGACGGGTTCAAGGCCCTCTCGGACCGGTTTGGATACACGCACAACGACATCGCTAAGAAGATCGGGAAGTCGCGCTCTTCGGTCACGGAAACGCTTTCGATCAACTCCCTGCCCGAGGATGTGAAGAAGCTGTGCCGGGAGGCGGGCATCCAGGCCAAGACCATGCTGCTGGAAATCGTCCGTCAGCCATCGCATGAGAAAATGGTTTCGACGGCCCGGCGTATCATGCGTCACGAGTTGACGCGCGCCGCCTCGCGCCAGGAACGCCAACCGGAATCTGCGAAACGTCCGAAGACCTTTACCTTTCACTTCGTTCCTCCCAACCAGGAGTTTCAACTGGATCTCCGATTCAAACGCGGGCAGGTGGAACGAGCGGAGATCATCGAAATCTTAAGGAAGGTCCTGGCTGCCCTGGAAGAGAAGGGTTGAAGGAGCGGTCTTCGAGTCTCTCGAACCCGAAGCACGCGGCTTCGATCCTGGACCTGCTTCCGGCTTGACACCCCCCGTTCGCTATGCTAGGTTTTCGTTGCTAGATTTCACCAGGAACAACACTGTGTCCACCACCGCTGAGTCGCAAACCCTGAAAAAAACTGCCCTCAATAAGATTCACCACGCTCTCAAAGCCAAGATGGTCGACTTCGGGGGATGGGAGATGCCGGTCGAGTACTCCGGCATTATGAGCGAGCATTTGAAGGTTCGCACCGCCGTCGGATTATTTGATGTTTCTCACATGGGAGAGATCGACATCCGGGGGAAGGAGGCGCTCGCCCTGGTCCAGCAGGTCACTTCCAACGATGCCTCCAAGCTTGCCGATGGACAAGTTCATTATTCCGGGCTGACCACGTACGAGGGAACTTTTGTCGATGATGTGCTCGTCCATCGCATCCGGCCCGATCATTATTTTTTGTGCGTGAATGCTTCGAACTCCGACAAGGACTTCGCGTGGATCGTGAAGAACAACCGGTTCGACGCCGAAGTGAGAAACTTGAGCCCTGAATACACGCAATTGGCCGTCCAGGGGCCGCGTGCCTTGTCCGTGTTGCAACGGCTGACCTCCACGGATCTCAGTGCCATCCGATATTACTGGTTCACCTACGGGAAGGTCGAAGGGGTGGACGCCATGATCGCGCGAACGGGCTACACGGGCGAGGACGGGTTTGAAATCTATTTTCCACCGGCCGAGTCCGAGCGCCTCTGGAATCGGATCATGGAGGCGGGGGCGAGTGAAGGCATCGCACCTGCGGGTCTCGGTGCACGGAACACCTTGCGGCTCGAAGCGAAGATGGCCCTCTATGGTCACGAGATTGATGACACCACGACCGTGCTCGAGGCGGATCTGGGCTGGATCTGCAAACTCCAGAAAGGCGACTTTAATGGCCGCGACCTCCTCCTGAAACAAAAGCAGGAGGGAGTCAAGCGGATCCTGGTTGGATTTGAAATGACGGAGCCGGGAATTGCCCGGGAGCATTACCCGGTATTGTTCAAAGGTCAAACGGTGGGCCAGGTGACCAGTGGATCGCCCGCGCCTTTCCTGAAAAGGAACATCGGCCTGGCTTACGTGCCGGTTGACCATTCCGCGGTCGGAACTGAAATCCAGATTCAAATCCGGACCCGCCCAGCCGCGGCCCGAATCGTCGCCACGCCGTTTTATAAACGACCCAAGTAGATTGCCAGCCGGTGTGGATGCCATTCTAACCGATTCATTCGCATTCATTCACAACCTAAGTCGAAAAACCTCAAGACAGCCAAGCACAGCACACGCCAGCGGCAACGTTGGGTGATCTCAAAAAGAGAAAACATTAAGATGGCCGAGGACCTATGAGCAAGTATCCAGAAGACTGCTTATATACGAAGGAACACGAATGGATTCGTGTGAACGGGAAGACGGGAGTTGTCGGGATCACCCACTACGCACAAAAACAACTGGGGGACATCGTGTTCGTTGAACTGCCGAAGGTCGGCGATCACTTCGACACCAACGAGTCGTTCGGCACAGTCGAGTCCGTCAAAGCCGTCTCGGAAATCTATTGTCCCGTGGCCGGTGAAGTAACGGAGATCAACGAGGCGGTGGTGAATTCTCCGGAGACGCTGAACAGCGATCCCCATGGGGACGCCTGGTTGATTGAGATAAAAATTAAGAACCCCCCGGATCTGGAGGATCTCATGTCGGCGGAGGAGTACGATGAATACATCCACGACGAGGCCGCCGAATAATGCGTTATCTCCCCAAATCTGACGCCGAGCGAAAGCGCATGCTCCAGACCGTGGGGGTGGAGTCTGTCGACCAATTGTTCGCCCACATCCCCCCCGCCATCCGGCTGAAACGCTCGCTCCAGCTGCCGCCCCCCTATTCCGAGCCTTCCCTCCTCGAATTCTTTAAGGCCTGCGCCGCCGAAAATGCCCCGGGGACGGTCTCTTTTCTTGGGGCAGGCATGTACCGACATTTCATTCCGGTCGTGGTGGATCATCTCATCTCACGGACGGAGTTTTACTCCGCTTATACGCCTTACCAGCCGGAAGTCAGCCAGGGAACCCTTCAAGCCATTTTTGAATTTCAGTCCTTGATGTGCCAGCTGACCGGCATGGAGGTGGCCAACGCTTCCATGTACGACGGAGCCACGGCCATGACCGAAAGCGCCCTCATGGCGCAACGTATAACCGGCCGCAGTGACCTGCTGGTGGCAGAGACTGTGCATCCTGAATACCGTGAAGTCCTCCTCACCTATACGCGGCACCTCAACACTCGCGTGCGCAGTGTGGCATTTACCGAAAGCGGACAGGTGGATTTGGACGAACTGAAGAAGCGCCTCTCCGATAAGATTGCAGCCGTCATCATCCAATCTCCCAATTTCTTCGGAAACGTGGAACAGCTTGAAGAGATTGCCCGACTCGCCCACGAGAGAGGATCGCTCCTGGTGGTCGCGGTGGCGGAATCGATCTCGCTCGGCTTGCTGCGCCCGCCTGGCCAACCGACCGGAGACGGCCAACCGGTCGCCGACATCGTGGCCGGTGAAGGTCAATCGCTCGGTATCCCGATCAGTTACGGGGGCCCCGTTCTCGGGTTTATTGCCACGCGGGACAAGCATGTCCGCCAGATGCCAGGACGCCTGGTCGGCCAGACGGTGGACACTACCGGACGACGCGGCTTCGTCCTGACCCTGGCCACCCGAGAACAGCATATCCGCCGAGAGAAAGCGACTTCCAATATCTGCACCAACCAGGCCCTGTGTGCCTTGATGAGCACCATCTACCTCTCTCTCCTGGGCAAGCAGGGATTGCGTGAGGTGGCGATTCAAAATATGTCAAAAACACAGTATGCCCTTGGCCGGTTCAAGACCATCGACTCCGTCGAGGTTCTATTCAATGGTCCTCGCTTTAATGAATTCGTGATTCGGACCAGGGACCGGCGGAAATTCTCAGACCGGAAACTGTGGAAGCAGAACCTGGTCGGCGGGCTCTCCCTGAAACGGTTCTATCCTAGACTGAAGAACGCCGAACTCCTGTGTGTCACGGAACAAACCCCCAAGGCCTCGATCGACACTCTCGTGGACCTCTATCAGAACGGATGACGCCTCCCCTCATGAGCGACGAAAAGGTTTGCAAAGCAGGAACCCACATCAGCCAGAATGAACAGCTGATTTTCGAAAAGAGCATGCCGGGAAAGCGCGGAGTTGCGTTGTCCCCATGTGATGTCCCCGAAGTGGCTCCGGAGTCGGTTTTCGATCCCAAGACCCTGCGGACAGCCATCGAAGACTTTCCCGAGGTCAGCGAAGTGGATGTTGTGCGCCATTTCACCCGCCTCTCCACTTGGAACTATGCCATCGATCTCGGCATGTACCCACTGGGCTCGTGCACGATGAAGTACAATCCCAAGATTAACGAGGTGGTCGCGCGTTACGAGGGCTTTGCACAATCCCATCCTTATCTCCCTGAAGCGCTCTGCCAGGGAAACCTGAAAATCCAGCACATGCTGGGCGAATGCCTTAAAGAGATCACCGGGATGGATGCGGTGAGTCTGCAGCCAGCCGCAGGGGCACAAGGAGAGCTCACGGGGATCCTGATAATCCGGGCCTACCTCCAGTCCCGGGGGAATCCGCGCAAGAAGATCCTGATCCCGGATTCCGCCCACGGCACCAACCCCTCCAGCGCTGCAATTGCGGGCTATCAGATTGAAAACATAAAGTCGGGGGAACAAGGGTGCGTCAATGTCTCAGCGCTCCGCGATGCTGTGACGGAAGACGTGGCCGCGCTCATGCTCACTAATCCCAACACCTTGGGAGTTTATGAGAGGGACCTCCTGGCCATTGTGGACATCCTGCATTCCAAGGGGGGTCTGGTATACATGGATGGCGCCAATATGAACGCGCTCCTCGGGGTGGCTCGCCCCGGCGATAACGGGGTTGATGTCATGCACCTGAATTTGCACAAGACCTTCTCAACCCCCCACGGTGGAGGCGGTCCGGGTGCAGGACCGGTAGCAGTGAAATCCCACCTTGAACCGTTTCTCCCCCACCCGACCGTCGAAAGGGATGCGGATGGGACATATTCGTACAACTTCAAACGCCCGCAATCGATCGGAAGAGTGCGATCATTTTACGGAAACTTTGGAATGCTGGTCCGGGCCCTCGCCTACATCCTGACCAATGGCCCCACTGGGCTCAAGCAAACCTCAGAAGACGCCGTGCTCAATGCCAACTATATCCGGTCCCAGTTGAAGGGCATCTACGATCTGCCTTTCGACCAGCCCTCACTCCATGAAGTGGTCTTCTCAGACCACCTGCAAAATAAATTTGGAGTGACTACCATGGAGATCGCCAAGAGGCTCATGGATTATGGCTTTCATCCTCCCACGGTCTATTTCCCCCTGATTGTCCATGGGGCCCTGATGATCGAGCCGACCGAATCTGAGTCCCTCGAAGAATTGGACCTGTTTGTGCAGGCCATGAAAGCCATCGCCGAGGAATGTGCCACTAACCCGGACCTCGTCAAGAAAGCTCCACATAACACCCGTGTCCACAAGCTTGATGAAGTGGCGGCCGCTCGAAACCCAGTGCTTCGATGGAAACCTCACAAGACTTAATGACCCCGAACCTGATCTCTCCTTAAGCGGTTCCGTTCCTTCCCCGTCCATTCCCAGGGGCTGTTGCTCTCCGTCTTCCTGTCACCATGAGCTGGCCACCCGAACTGACTTGGTGACACTTAAGTTCAATCCTTTAGCGGATCTCAATTGGCCCGCAATATCTGAAATTTCAAATTTGAGGCCGGGGGTCCGCGTGGCGAGAGAGTCTTAGTCCCACTCCGAGGGGATAACAGGATACCCCCCCCCAAGGCATTGGTGATTTCAGGAGTAGGGGCATCGCTTTCTTGTTTTTTCGCAACAATTCTGCAATTACTTCATTGCGGGGCCTGATCCAACAGGTCGCCATATCCGACTGAACATGGATGCTGAAAATATTGCAGAATATTGACCTCAATCACATCATTTACAATTCATCATTTTGTGGGCCTCACCGCCGGAATTTCACCTATTGTGATTCAAATCACCCTATGAGACGAAGACGGTATATACAATTTCTTGTGTAAGGAGGCAATTGGATAGGATGATATTGAGGATCTGGGAGTGTAAGGATCCATCCAGATCAAACCTCCTTCGAAGTACAAAGGCCCCCTATAGAAAGAAGGACCCAATGAAGGTGGAAAATTATAGATGGGGGACGATGTTTCGCAAACCGGACCAACTCTATCCGAAGGGTTTGTCCCTCATCTTGATGTTCTTTCGACCCTTGCACCCCGGATGTGCCTAACAAGTCTCAACGCCGAGGGAGTTAGGGATCGTAACAAAGACAGGGGAGCTGGGCAGGGAGGCCAGCGAGTCCGATGACTGGCAAGGAGCGTGGTTGGCACTCAACCCGAAGATCCCGATTCACTTGCCAGCGTCCAGGGTGGGGCCGGAATGATCAGGATTGCCAGCTCGGCTACCAATCAAGGGGTTCGGGACCCGGGTCGGCACAGCTTGCACTCGCAATATGGAAGAATCGAATACTTGTCCCCCCGCGGGACCTTAGAATCTTAACTTTTTGATGCCTTTCAATTCAGTGAAAAAAACCAAATATGATCAATCATTACTATGAAGTTCAACTGGAGTGCTATAACTCAAAGGGAGAGGTCTATCTCTCTGAGATCTATCGATATTCGAAGCGTCTCTCCGCTCTTCAGAAACTCAGTGCCTTAAAACGGCGTCATCCGTCGTCCGAGGTAGTTTTGATCAAGAAGTCTTGGACGCTGCCAAACGCCAGTTTTGCTTAGAAACGATTGGTCGGGGGGAAGGATTGAAGGCTCGCCCCAGGTCATGGCGAAATTTTCCTCCATCGGCTCCCCCAACATGAAACCAGCTTGATCCAGCGGCAAGATCCTGTTACTTTTCCACTTGAATTTATCGAGGTTCTGGTGTTTAATCCCCGTCTGCTGGATCCCGCTGGATTCCTGCTTTCTTTCTTGCCTCATGAATAAAGTCAGCAATGATCGATGTAATTGCTGGGTCTCTCAAGAAAACTACAGGCAACAGTTGTGACTTGCTCAAAAAATGTTCACTTGCACGATGACTTGAGTAAATGCGACCTCAAGGTGGGACACGACGGCGATTCCGGACGCCGATTGACCGTCAGGACAGGGGCAAGTGGCGGAATTGGCAGACGCGCGGGACTTAGGATCCCGTTCCTTACGGAGTGAGGGTTCAACTCCCTCCTTGCCCACCAAATCTTTTGAACAGGTGTCCGAGCAGTGTGCTGAAGCTCAGGACCGACGAAAAGCGGGAGATTCGGGTCACCCTCTATCCCTTGGAATCCTATTGACACTTCATTTACATCATTCAATGGCCCAGATCATGAATCCATGACCTTCCCTGCCGGATAATGTCCGCTGAGAATGGTCGGCTGCTAAGACCTTGGGCCACGCGAAAGGACCCTGGTGAAATCGGTACTTACTGAAAAAGAAGGCTGCAAGCGGGAACTGGAAATTGAGGTCCCTCCCGAGGACTGGAAGAAGCAATCCGAAGAAGTGGCGAATGAGTTTGCAAAAGTGGCGCAGGTGCCCGGATTCCGCCCCGGCCACGTTCCTGTGGCAGTCGTGAAGCAGCGGTTTCGACAGGAGATTCGTTCGGAATTGTTAAAGAAGCTTTTGCCTGATGTCATTGAACAAGCCGCTTCAGAGCAAAAGGTCACCATGATTACGCCACCCCAAGTGAATGGCCTAGTCTTGGAAGACGAAAAACCTCTCACTTTCAAGGTCGAATTCGAGGTCCTTCCTGCTATAGATAACATTGATTACAAAGAGCTTAAAGCGGACGAGGAAACGATATCAGTGGGGGAAGATGAGGTGGAAAAAAGGCTTGGCGGGTTGCGGGAACAGGCCGCTGAATTCATCGTGGTTGGCGACCGGTCCATCCAGGAGGGCGATTTTGCAGTGGTCAGCTTCACCGCCTATCCCACGCGAAAGTCGGACGAAAAGCCAGAGAAAGCATTCGATGCAAAGGACCTCTTGGTCGAGGTGGGCGACAAGCAGACCTTGAAGGAGTTCTCCGAGAACCTCCTTGGAAAGTCCGCCGGCGAGGATGTCAATTTCAAGGTCGAATATCCGGACGATTTTTCCGATCGTCGCCTGGCTGGACGGCGTGTTTCTTATCAGCTCAAAATCGAGGCCATCAAAACCAAATCACTGCCGCAACTCGATGACGATTTGGCAAAGACGCTCGGAGAATTCGACACGCTCACGGAACTCAAGGACAAGATCAGGAACGACATTGACGAAGGAAAGCGGCAGCTCGCCCGCAACCATACCCTTGAGACCCTGGTGAATCAGATCATCGAGAAGAATCCCTTCCCGGTTCCCCAAGCCCTGGTGGAGTCGCAGATCGACTCCCGATTGCAGGGGATGATCCGTTCCATGTATCAGCAAGGCATTGATCCGAGACAGATATCTATCGATTGGGAGAAGATCCGCGAAGAGAATCGGGATCCGTCGGTTCGCGATGTGAAGGTCACTTTCATCCTTGAACACATCGCTAAAAAGGAGAATATTTCCGTCACTGATGATGAAGTAGATGCGGAAGTCACCAAGATGGCTGAACGCACTCAGGAACCCTTTTCCGCCGTCAAGCAGCACTTGACAAAGGATAGCGCACTGGATAAACTTCGTTCTCAGTTAACAAACCGAAAAGTTCTAAACTTCCTTTACGAAAATGCCGATATAGTTCGTGGCCCCACGCAACTGGACAAACAAGACACCACATCTTAATATCTGACACTGGACGAAATCAGCATCACGGGATAAGGCCAAAATGACATTAGTACCGATGGTGGTCGAGCAGACGAGCCGTGGCGAACGAGCTTATGATATCTATTCCCGACTCCTCAGGGATAGCATCATCATGATCGGGTCCCCCATTGATGACAACGTGGCCAATCTGGTGATTGCCCAGTTGCTGTTCCTGGAATCGGAGGATCCGGAGAAGGATATTTCGATTTACATCAACAGTCCCGGCGGCGTGATCACGGCCGGTCTGGCCATCTACGATACGATGCAGTTTGTGAAACCGGACATCACCACCTATTGCATGGGTCAGGCCGCTTCCATGGGCGCGCTGTTGCTCTGTGCCGGCTCTCCCGGCAAGCGCTTCGCACTCCCCAATTCCCGTATTCTGATTCACCAGCCCTCGGCCGGTGGAATTTCCGGGATGGCGTCGGACATCGACATTCAGGCACGAGAAATCCTCCGCATGCGCGAAATTACGAACGACATCATCGCGAAGCACACGGGACAGCCCCTGGAAAGAATTCAACGCGATGTGGACCGTGATTTTATAATGACCGCGGCCCAAGGCAAGGAATATGGTATAATTGATCAAGTGATCACTCAAAGGTAGTCCCCTGAAGAGAAAGGGAGCGTCAGCGTGAGGCGGACCGATAATGAGGAAGTATTGAGATGCTCGTTTTGTTTCAAGACCCAGGACAAGGCGCGCAAGCTCATTTCATCCCCCAACGAGTTCCCTCGTGCCTTCATTTGTGACGAGTGTATCGCCGTCTGCAATAGTATCCTCGAGGATGACAAGACAGAGCTGGCACAGTCTGCGCAGAAGAAGCTCCCCAAGCCGAGTGAGGTCCATGAGTTTCTCAACCTCTACGTGATCGGCCAGGAGAAGACGAAGAAGAAGCTCGCCGTCGCGGTGTACAACCACTTCAAGCGCATCGAATTAGCCAAGTATCGGTCGGACGTGGAGCTGACGAAGTCGAACATTTTACTGATTGGACCGACTGGCACCGGCAAGACCTTGCTGGCACAAACCCTGGCGCGAATGCTGGATGTGCCGTTCGCCATCGTCGATGCCACCACGCTGACCGAAGCGGGATACGTCGGGGAAGACGTCGAAAACATCATCTTGAAGTTGCTTCAGGCGGCGAACTACGATGTTGCACGGGCGCAACAAGGAATTATCTACATCGACGAAATTGACAAGATCTGCCGAAAGGACGAAAACCCCTCCATCACGCGGGATGTTTCCGGTGAGGGGGTGCAGCAGGCCCTGCTGAAGATTCTGGAGGGGACGATCGCCAATGTGCCTCCGCAGGGAGGACGAAAGCATCCGCACCAGGAGTTTACCCAGGTGGATACCACGAACATCCTGTTCATCTGCGGCGGGGCTTTTGTGGGACTGGAGAAGGTGATTGAGCGACGCCTCGGACGAAAGGCCCTGGGCTTTCACGCGCAGCAACCCCCTCCGACCGACCTTCGGAACACGGCGATCCTGGAAAAGGCCCAACCCGAGGATTTGATCAAATTCGGATTCATCCCCGAATTTGTGGGACGTCTCCCGGTGGTGGGGACGCTCCATGGGTTGGACGTTAAGGCCTTGATCGAGATTTTGACGGAACCCAAAAATGCCCTGATCCGCCAATATCAGAAGCTCTTTGAATATGAAAACGTCAAGTTGCTCTTCGAGCCGGAGGCCATCGAAACGGTGGCTGTTCAGGCCTTCGAGCGCAAGGTCGGGGCCCGAGGCTTGCGCGTGATCCTCGAAGATTTGATGCTCGATCTGATGTACCACATTCCGTCCCAGCGCAAGCTGAGGGAATTCGTGGTCACCAAACAGATGGTTGAAGCGCAGGAGATCTCAGCGAACCTTTTGGAGAAGGCCGGATAGACGGGGAAGTCGTTGCTTCCCTTCACAAGAGAAGAGATTCAGGAGAAAGGAACCCATCCCAACAGTGGTCATGTTCAATACCAAGGAAAAAGAAGAGACTTTTAAGATCCCGATGATGCCGATCCGCGACGTGGTGATCTTTCCCCACATGCTGATCCCCTTTGTCGTGGGCCGGGAGTCGTCCGTCCGGGCGCTCGAGGAAGCGCTTCGCCGGGACAAGCGCATCATTCTGTCCACCCAGCATGATCCGACCGTGGATGAACCCAAGGCCGATGAGATTTTCCGGGTGGGGACAATCGTCAATATCGTTCAATCGCTGCGCCTCCCCGATGGGAACGTGAAGGTGTTGGTGGAAGGACTGGAACGGGCCAAGATCATCCAGCTGGATAACGAGGAAGGGTACTATCAGGCCACGGTGAAGCTGATGGCCGTGAAGATCGCCAACCCTTCCGCCTACGAAAGTGTGATGAACCAGGCCACCTCGTTGTTCGAACAGTATGTCAAGCTCAGCCAGAATTTGAATTACGAGACGATGATTGCTGCCGTCAAGGTGGACGATCCGCAAAAACTGACGGACACCATTGCGGCCAATCTCTCCATTCCGATTGAAGAAAAACAGCAGCTGCTGGAAATCCCGAATCCCATCGATTGCCTGAACCGCATCATCGAAGTCCTCGACATCGAAATCGAGAAACTTCACATGGATCGGACCATCCAGAACCGCGTCAAGAAACAAATGGAGAAAGCCCAGAAAGAATACTATCTGAGCGAAAAAATCAAGGCCATCCAGAAAGAACTGGGCCGCAAGGATGAGAAGAGCGAGCTGGAGGACCTGAAAAGGCAGATCGAAACCGCGGGCATGCCCAAGGAGGTGGAGAAGAAGGCTCTCGATGAGCTGAAAAAGCTCGAGATGATGCCGGCCATGTCCGCCGAATCCACGGTCTCCCGGAATTATCTCGACTGGCTCCTGGCGGTTCCGTGGAAGCGCCGCACCAAGGAGATCCGGAACCTCGAGGTGGCTGAGAAAGTTCTTGCCGAGGACCATTGCGGCCTGGAGAAGATCAAGGAGCGGATCGTGGAATTCCTTGCGGTCCGGCAGTTGGTGAAGAATCCGAAGGGCTCGATTCTCTGCTTTGTGGGTCCTCCCGGGACGGGAAAGACCTCGCTGGGCAAATCCGTCGCCCGCGCCACCGGGCGCAAGTTTGTGCGGCTGTCTCTCGGCGGTGTGCGCGATGAGGCTGAAATCCGCGGCCACCGGCGCACTTATATTGGAGCGCTGCCGGGCCAGATCATTCAAATGATGAAGAAGGCGGGAACCAAGAATCCCGTTTTCCTGCTGGATGAAGTCGACAAGATGTCGATGGACTTCCGCGGCGACCCCTCAGCCGCTCTGATGGAAGTGCTGGATCCCGAATTGAATCACTCCTTCGTCGATCACTATCTCGACGTGGAGTACGACCTCTCCCAGGTCTTCTTCATCTGCACGGCCAATGTGACGCACACGATTCCCCAGCCTCTTCAGGACCGCATGGAGGTCATCCGGCTGTCCGGGTATACGGAATATGAAAAGATGGAAATAGCAAAGCGGTTCCTCGTCCGCAAGCAGATGCAACAGGCAGGCCTCAAGCCGGACCAGCTCGAATTCAAGGACGAGTCGATCCGGGACATCATCCAGTACTTTACCCGGGAAGCCGGGGTCCGCAATCTCGAGCGGGAAATCGGATCGGTGTGCCGCAAGTTGGCCCGGAAGGTCGTAAAGAAGGAAGCGCTGGAGCGCCTGGAGGTCGCCTCCGGGAACCTCAGCGATTTCCTGGGTGTCCGGAAGTTCCGAAACTTGAAGTCGGAAGAGAAAAACGAGGTTGGGTTGACCACGGGTTTGGCGTGGACGGAGGTCGGAGGCGAAATCCTGGGCACGGAAGCCACTTTGATGCAGGGAAAGGGGAAACTTACTCTGACCGGAAAACTGGGCGATGTGATGCAGGAGTCCGCGCAAGCCGCCATGAGTTATGTCCGTTCCCGGACGGATCTGTTCGGGATCCCCAAGGACTTCTACCGGCACTACGATATTCATATCCATGTCCCGGAAGGGTCCATCCCCAAGGACGGTCCTTCCGCGGGGATCACGATGGCAACCACCCTGGTCTCCGTGCTCACCCGCATCCCAGTGCGCCGGGATGTCGCCATGACCGGGGAGATCACCTTGCGAGGCAAGGTGTTGCCCATCGGGGGTGTCAAAGAGAAGCTGCTCGCCGCGCACCGGGCGGGCATCAACACGGTCATCTTGCCGAAAGACAATGAGAAGGATCTTGCCGAAATTCCGCCCGAGATCCAGAAGGCCTTTGAGTTGCACTTCGTCGAAAACATGGACGAGGTCCTGAAAATCGCCCTGGTGGAGCCCTTGTTAACCACCGGGCGTCCGGCCGACGAACCGCTTGAGATGACCGAAGAGTTCAAGCCGGCCCTCAAGGATGAGGTGAGCCCCGGCTCTCCGCATGACTCGATGACTCACTGAGATAATCCTTCACATTGATTAAAGTCACCGGCCGATTTTTGAAAAGTGTCGCACGACTGAGCGAATCGCCACGCGACAAATTGCCCGAGATTGCCTTCCTGGGGCGGTCCAATGTAGGGAAATCCAGCCTGATTAACAGCCTCCTGGGGGTCAGACTGGCCCGGACAAGTTCGACACCCGGCCGCACCCAGCTGATCAACTTTTACCTGGTGAACCAGAAGTTCTACTTTGTCGATTGCCCCGGCTACGGTTTTGCGAAGGTTCCCGAGGAGGTCCGACAGCACTGGCATCGTCTGATGGAGGAATACTTAGAATCACGAGAGCCTTTGAAGTTGAACGTGTTGTTGCTCGACAGTCGTGTGGCTCCCACGCCCCTCGATGAGCAAATGCTCGAGTGGCTCATGGCCTACCAGAAACCGCTCGCCCTGGTGCTGACCAAGACTGACAAACTCTCTGGCAATGAATTGCGTGAGACGCACAAGCGGCTGCAAAGGTGGACTCAGGACTCATCGTTAATTGACTATTCCGCAATCAAACACATTGGACGTCGCGAGTTGTGGCGGGAGATCTTGAACGCCCTGCCCACTTAATGGCGAACTCCTGTGGTCTGGTATTGAACAATCATCCAATTCAAAAAGGGTTCGTCGTCAATGCGGACAGCATCGCCCGCCAAGAGAAATCGTGCACCCCGGACGTCGGCCGGAAAGAAGACCGCAGATGAGCCCGACACCGCTCCCTGGCCGTTTAACAACCGATCTTGATCCCAATAAAACTGGAGAAGTTATGGACATCTCAGAACTGAAAGAAATGAACATCACCAACCTGATGCAAATCGCCAAGGACCTCGGGGTGGTCGGCGCTTCAACCATGCGTAAGCAGGAGCTGATCTTTAAGATCCTGCAGGCGCAAACCGAGAAAAACGGCCTCATCTTTTCAGAGGGGGTCCTGGAGACCTTGCCGGATGGATTTGGATTCCTCCGCGCTCCCGATTACAACTATCTGCCCGGGCCGGATGACATCTATGTCTCCCCCTCCCAGATCCGCAAGTTCGATTTGCGCACCGGCGACACGATCTCCGGCCAGATTCGCCCTCCCAAGGATGGGGAACGCTACTTCGCCCTGATCAAGGTCGAAGCAGTCAACTTTGAACCTCCCGATGAAGCCCGGCAGAAGATCTTCTTTGACAACCTGACACCCCTTTATCCCAATGAACGCATCAAGCTCGAGACCCTGTCCGAAAACATCTCCGCCCGCGTGCTTGACCTGCTGACACCTATCGGCAAAGGGCAGAGAGGCCTGATTGTGGCGCCCCCACGGACGGGCAAGACGATGCTGCTGCAGACCATCGCCAACTCGGTGACGACCAATCATCCCGAGATCACCCTGATCGTCCTGCTGATCGATGAGCGTCCTGAAGAAGTGACCGATATGCAGCGCACGGTTCAAGGCGAGGTCGTCAGTTCGACCTTTGATGAACCCGCCACTCGCCACGTGCAGGTCGCGGAGATGGTGATTGAAAAGGCCAAGCGGCTCGTCGAACACAAGCGGGACGTGGTCATCCTGCTCGATTCCATCACACGACTGGCCCGCGCCTACAACACCATCGTCCCGCCCTCCGGCAAGGTGCTCTCCGGCGGTGTCGATTCCAACGCTTTGCAGCGCCCCAAACGGTTTTTCGGCGCCGCCCGCAACATCGAGGAAGGGGGATCGCTGACCATAATCGCCACCGCGCTCATTGATACCGGCAGCCGCATGGATGACGTTATCTTCGAGGAGTTCAAAGGCACCGGAAACATGGAGATCAACCTCGACCGCAAGCTGGTCGACAAGCGTGTCTTCCCCGCTATCGACATTAACCGGAGCGCCACGCGCAAGGAAGAGCTTCTCCTCCCGAAAGATGAACTCAACCGCATTTGGGTGCTGCGAAAAGTGTTGAGCCCCCTTTCGGTGACGGAATCGATGGAGTTGTTGATCGAACGACTGTCGAAAAAGAAAACAAACGGTGAATTCCTCGCCTCGATGAGCCAGGGATAGATCTGTCCCCCTGGGATTGCGCTTAGTTTGCCTTGAGGGGAACCTCATCGGTCCTTCGCCTGCGCCTTCTTGTCCCCAAACAAAAAACGGCACTTCTTGAGAACTTGAAGCGTCTAATCAGAGGTGTGTCCCTGGCAGGGAGAATTGTCCCTCCTCGATGAGAGCGGACGTGCGGATCAGCGGGCGATACGGGAGTGTTGTCGGAACCCAGGGGACAGTGCAGGGATCTTCAGAAACTTCCGAACTTCCTTGGCCGTATTGTCTCTTAGGAACACCATCTTTTGCGAAGGCAGCCCGGAGAGGGGCGCGGGTCCCCGTTCAGCTCCAGGCCGTCCGGTTGATTCTATGGGCCGCCCAAACTGGACCAAGAGAGCAGGACTGACGGGGGCTTTGAGCCTGGCTACAGCCCTGATCCTCTCAGGCATGCCAGCATCCCCCGGTGCGGAGGACCGCCCACCGGCAGCCATCGTGGATGGAAGGGCGGTCCTTCTCGATCTGGCTCAAGTCTCCATTGATCCTCGAAATACTCTTAAGATCAGGGAAGTCAACATCGATCGCGATGCCCTTCATCTGACCTTGCATCGGGGTATTGTCGCCTTCCTCACGCCTGTCCTCGGACGCATCACGGGAGCAGTTTTTATCGGAGATGGGGAAATCCTGGTCATCCCGCCCAACCGGATCGAGAAGTTTCAGCTCAACAAGTTTACAAACTCCCCTGTTTTGACGGAGAGATTTTCCTCTGCCGTCCTGAGGTTCACCGACAACACATTCGACGAAATCATCAGGGGGGCCGAGGAGACCGTTTCGCCGGAACCCGGCGAACTGAGTTTGAAGAGTGCCTGGGGGGATGCGATTCGGTCGCTTTCCACAAATCTGAATTACCGAATCCTCCAGGATCTCCTCGCCACCAACCCCCATCCTTTCTTCCAGGCGTCTCTGAATGGCCGAACCCAGGGATGGTTTGAAGCCCTCTTCGACGAACGGTCCTACGAACCGGTGCTCCTCGGAAATGTCACTCATGAACGAGAGATCAATTACGCCGACATATGGTCTTCGTTCTCCGCACGGCCCTCAAAATCGGGCCGGCCGCCGGCAAGTCTGGATGAGCTTTCGGAATACCACATGACTACGGTGTCCGTAGAGACCACTATTAATGAGGATGCCCTGGTGACGGCGACCGCCCGCCTGGATTTGAAACCGACGGTTGAGGGAGAACGTTTGCTGCCTTTTGAACTCTCACGGGGGCTCAAAGTGGCTTCCGTCGAAGACGGAGACCATCATCCCCTTGATTTCTTCCAAAACAGTCTGCTGGAAGGCCATGAAATCGCCCAGCGAGGTAACGACGTCATTTATGTCCTCTTGGACCGGCCGACCCGGAAGGATGAGCCTCTCACCCTGGTTTTCAAATATTCGGGTGATGTCATCACCAATCTCGGAGATGGAATCTATTTTGTCGGAGCGCGCGGCACGTGGTATCCCAATCATGGCCTTTCGGACGCTGCCCTGTATCGCTTGAAGTTTCATTATCCCGCCACCATGACCCTGGTCGCTACGGGAAATCTGATCAGCGAGACTACCGAGGGTGGCCAAAAGACTTCGGAATGGGACTCCGGATGTACCATTGGAGTGGCTGGATTCAACCTGGGTGATTATCTGACTAAAGGCCAGAAAGTCGATGATGTCGATGTGGAGGTTTTTGCGAACCGGGGACTTGAAGCCGTTGTACATAATCTGCAGTTGCGTCTCGATCAGCTCCGCGCTGCGCGCATCGCCGCCTTGCAACAGTCGCGATCCCGTAACTCACCCCCTCCTCTGTTCTCCGACCCTGTCATCTTCCCTTCGATCAACACGCAGACGATCCTGACCAATGTGATCAATGACACCGCCTCGGCGCTCCAGATCCTTGAATCATGGTTCGGGCCTTATCCTTACAAGAAGCTGGCGATTTCACAAATCCCGGGCCGTTTCGGCCAGGGGTGGCCCTCCTTGTGTTATGTCTCCACCCTCACTTTCTTGCCCCGGGAACAGCAGCTCGCCTTGGGATTGAACCAGGACTCCCAATTCACGTTTTCCCAGTTGATGCGTGCTCATGAAATCGCTCATCAGTGGTGGGGCAATATGGTGGGAACACAGAGCTACCACGACACCTGGCTGATGGAGGGGATGGCGAATTATGCGGCCCGCATCTATGCCGCGAGCAAGGATACGAAGGAAGGGGGTTTGACCGAGGCCATGCGCCACCTGAAATTTCACCTGCTCGAGAAGGATAAGGAGGGTCAGTCCATCGAGAGCGCGGGGCCCATCTGGCTGGGTTGGAGACTGTATTCCTCCAAGAGCCCTACCGGGTACCAGGAGGTTGTCTACGGAAAGGGCGCCTGGGTCTTGCACATGTTGCGAATGATGATGCGCGATCCGCAATCCCAATCTGATGATCGTTTCATCCGGACGATGAAGGCCTTCCTGACCCAGTTCAAGAATCAGGCCGCTTCGACCGACGATTTTAAAAGAACCATTGAGCAGCACATGATACCGGCTATGGACCTGGATGGAAATCGAAAATTGGACTGGTTCTTCGATGAGTGGGTCAAGGACGTCGGCATCCCGGAATACCAGCTGACTTATTCCCTCTCAGGGTCTTCGGAAAAGGGATACATGATTTCCGGGAAAATCTTGCAGTCTGCAGTCCCCCCCTCGTTTGAAATGCCCGTTCCGATCTTCGCTCACTACGGAAACCGGTCTGTTCAGGTCGGGGTGGCAAATGTGTCCGGCGAGGAAACTCCGTTCCGCATCCGCCTGACCGGGTCAAAATCCCGGCCCTCCAAGATTACTTTAAACGAAAACGAATCAGTACTCTGCGTCGTAAAGTCCAAATAGCGCGGGGGCTTCGGTTCAGTCCGGGCCCTCTCCTGATCAAGCGGCGCCCCCGGTTTGGAAGGATTCTCCTTGAACTCTGTCATTGAAGTTCAGAATCTCATGAAACTGTTTCATCCCAAGCGGGGCCTGAGCACGCGCGCTTTGGATGGAATCTCCTTTGAAGTGAACCGGGGCGAGATTTTCGGATTGCTGGGGCCCAACGGTGCGGGCAAGTCCACGTTGGTGCGGATTTTGACGACGATCACGCGGCCCACCTCCGGAACCGCCCGCGTCATGGGTCATGATGTGGTCCGCTCACCCCTGGAAGCCCGGCGGCAGCTGGCTGTCGTCCTTCAAGAGACGGCCGTGGAGATGCTCTTGACGGTTCGCGACAATCTTCTCATTTATGGGCACCTCCATCAACAGCCCTCCGCCCTCATAAGGCAGCGTATGGATTCCGTGCTTGATCGATTTGGGCTTCGCGAGAAACAGCACGAAAAGGTGAACGACCTGAGCGTGGGCATGAGACGCCGCCTTCAAGTAGCGAAGGTGTTTATGGTGGACTCCCCTATCGTCTTTCTGGATGAAGCCACCACGGGCATGGATCCGCTCATCAAGCGGGAGACCCTGAGCTTGATTCGCGACGAGGCCCGTCGGGGGCGAACCATCTTTCTCACGACGCAACTGCTGGATGAGGCCGAGGAACTCTGCCACCGGATCGTCATCATCAATCGCGGAAGAGTCGTCGCAAGCGGGAATATGGACGCACTTCGCTCCCTGGCTTCGAAGATGTTCCGCGTGACCTTAACCCTTGCTCACCCGACACCGGCTGTCTACGAATCCCTCCGCGCCTGGGATCCAGTATCCCTCGAGTCTGACGGCAACAGTGTCGAGATGACTTTCAAAGGCGAAGAGTCCCATTTGCTGGCCAAAATGGCCGACCTCGCGTCCCGTTGCCCGATCGTGCGTTTCGAAATCCATGGCGCTGACCTCGAAGACATCTTCGTGGAGCTGCTGGAAGGAAAGTAAGTTCTCAGGCCCCCAGCCCGGGCGGATCGCAAGGCTCGGCGACCGCGAAGCTGGGGAGGGTGAACACAGACCTGGAGGTGGTTTTCTTGAGAGGAATTCTCTCCGTCTTGTATCGCGATTCCCGGATCCGGTTTACCAACCTGGCATGGTTGTTTTGGGATCTTTTCGTGCCCATCGCCTACCTCCTCATTTTTGGCCTGGGATTTCAGAGGGCGCTGGGAGGAGAGTTTCGCCTGGCGGGGGAGGTCACCGACTATACGTCATTTTTTCTGGCGGGTGTTCTCGCCATGACGACGTTTGGGATTGCTATGAACACCTCCTACAGCTTTTTCCTGGAGCGCGATTCAGGGATCTTTTACGAGTGGCTCACGTATCCCATCAGCCGCCGTGAATACGTGCTGGGCAAGATCCTCTTCAACCTCCTCTTGAGCCTGGTGGGGGCCGGGCTGGTGATCCTATTGGGGGCGGGGCTCATGTCGACCCACATTCGCCTGAGGTGGATGCCGATCACCTTGCTGAATGTTATCGTGGGCACGGCCGGCTGGTTCTTCTTCTTTGCCATCTTTGCCCTTCGGATACGGCGCAATGATGCGTTCAACTCGTTCACCAGCATCTGTTACATCGTGCTTCTGTTCCTGAGCAGCATGTTCTACCCCCTGGATCCCTTGCCGTACTGGTTCAGAACCGCGGCTTATTTGAACCCGGTCACCTGGCAGGTGGATCTGTTCCGCTTTTCGTTGATCGGTTATGGGAAGGCGGGGGTGTTGATGTGGGAGGCCATCGCTTTTCTGCTGTTCACTCTGATGGCCTTCGCAGGAGCGGTCCATACCGTGAATCGTGCAGGTTCGTAGAACCGGGCTGGCGGGGCGGCTCGATGAGCCTTCTGTGGCTTACCTCTGACCCCCCTCACGAATCTGGACCAGGCGGTGGGCGCTCTTTCGTATGACTTCCGGGATGTTCTTGTTTTTCCCAAGCGCCTTGAGATCCCTCGCCATCAAGCGATTCAGGAGTGTCAGCGTCACCCCGACGGGCGAGCGCGAATTCCGGACGAGGTTATGAAGGATACTGTAATTCTTGGCCCAGGAACGCGATTGACCGACCAACCGCAGGACCTCCTCGTTCACATTCCTCATCTGGGAGATCGCCTCGATTTCGTTTTCGGAGATCTTGGGTGACAGCAGCACGGCCCGCGAAACCACCTTATTGGAATCCCGAATAAGGATCAATCGCTCATCGCGTGACCCTTTGATGGCCGCCTGGACTCGCTCGGCAATGGGCATGCGCGCGATCTTCTGCAAGAGCGTGACCCGCTCTCCACTGACCTCTTCCCCATCCTGCTCCAGCAGGTGGGCAGTGGCCTCCACCACTGCCTCCGGAGACTGGTCGGTGGACAGCGGATGCGGCTCGACGAATTCAATGGATGCTTCCGAAGAGGCAGGAGTCGCTTCGCCGTACTCTTCGGCAGGAGAGAAGGGAGCTACCGGTACAAAGGTGTTCTGCTTCTCAAAAAACTCCACCCGAACTTCTCCCAGGCGCCGACGGGTGTCCGGCGTGTTGTTTGGATTCTTTTCCAGGGCCTCGAGGATTTCAGGATAACGAAGGATCCGCATCAGGTTGATCAAAATGGCATCAATCAGATGGGCTTCCACCTCGGCCGCCAGCCGTGCGATGACCCGGTCTGGAGCGGCGGTGTTCAGAATGATCCCTTCGATCAACTGCGGGGAGCGAAACGGGGGACGGCCAAAGAAATCAAAGATGGATTCGGAAGTGAAAGAACTTTCCAGGATGTGCTTCAGGATGTCCTCGGGAAAGGCATCCAGAGACTTTCGAGCCTCCTGGGCAAGAGTCTCGTCGGGATCGTCGGCGAGAAACACCAGGATTTCGATCAGCTCTTCCCGCGAAACCGGCAATACCCCTCGGGCCGCCGCCTTTTTTACGGAGGGGGCGATCTCACCTAGCTTGATTTGTTCCAAAAATGCATAGCCGATGGCTGTTCTCCGAGATCCAGGATCGAGTGTTGTGATCCCTCATGGGATGATTGTCTAGGGACGAGCAGGCCGCGCGTATGTAACTGATTTCACCTCGCCCGAACGTCCCAGCGGTGGCAGGGTCTTGCCGTCCATCGTAAGGGTCACGCCCCCGGCGTTTCCGCAGACAATTTCGAGCTTCTCTTTTGCAGTGAAATGCAACGTTTCCTTGGAGAGCATGATTTTGCGGTAGATTTCTGTTCCATCCCGGCGAACCGACAGCCAGGTATTCTCCTTCGCCACGATTTGGATGGTTATCGGACCCTTCCCCCGGCTCACGACCATATCCTCTGCCGGCTTATTGTCGGGTGAACCGGTGGATGCCGGTTGAGAGGACGCCGATGGCTGTTTCTTTTCCTCAACCGCCGGGACGGGCTGCCCCCGGGAGGCTTGCGACGCTGCTGGCTCTGGCTTTGAAGCAGTGGGAGAGGCGGACGACGAAGAGGTTTCGGGAGATGTCCCGGAACCCGGGGTTTGTTCACTGCCAGGATTGGGCGGAAGCACTGCCGGCACGGCCGATTTCTCCGACGGGGATGCCTGAGAGGATGGTGGATTCTGGACAACAGCCGGGGAGGGTTGGACACTGGCATTCTCGGCCCCTGCCCTCTCAGGAGGTTTCACCCGGTTGGAACGAAGATAGAAAAGGGTAGCCGCGACCACGATCACCACGAGAGCAATCGCCGCGGGGACATATCTTCCGGTCGACCTCGAACCTTCTGCGGGAGCAGGCTTATCGACCGGGAGAAGCTGCAAATCAGGCCCCCGCTTCTGCTTCAAAAGGTTTTCGTACTCAGACAACAATCCCCGCTCGTCCGCGCCGCAACACCTGGCATAGGCCTTGATAAATCCCCGGTTAAACACACCTCCCGGGAGGGTCTCGAAATTATCAGCCTCCAAGGCCTCGATGAAATGAGGGTTAATCTTGGATAGGTGGGACACATCCTCGACCGAAAGTCCCTTTAGTTCACGGATTTGTTTAAGATGCTCGCCAAAAGATGCCATGAGCCCACTCTCGCTGAATTTACGCCAATCTTAGGAGAAAGGCTCAAGACTGTCAACAAAGCAAACCCCGCGCCGGTTCCCCGGGGAATGTCGCTCCCTCGACCTTGCAGTCTCCATTCTCCTTGACGTTCGATTTCCTGCGATGATAACGTATCGCTGATTCATTGAGAATTGCTGCCAGTCCGGAATCCACTCGCGCACTCAGAAAGAATGGCCACCCCTATGGATGCACTCGGCATGATCGAAACCAAAGGCCTGGTCGGAGCGATTGAAGCCTCCGATGCCATGGTCAAATGTGCCAACGTCATCCTCGTTGGCAAACAATATATCGGGGCCGGATACGTGACTGTTTTCGTGCGGGGCGATGTGGGCGCGGTGAAAGCGGCCACGGACGCCGGAGCAGCGGCCGCGCGGCGGATCGGCGAACTGATCAGCGTGCATGTGATCCCTCGACTTCACGAGGAGGCGGAAAAACTGATCCCGTCTGGCGGCAAAGAGACAAATCCGAAGAAGGCCAAGTAATCCAGATCGATTTCCTCTGACCACGTTATTCCCGAGTTGACCCCATGACCACTTTGCTTCGCGATGCAGACTTGTTGGCGATCCAGGAGGTTCGTGACCTCATGGCACGTGCCGTAGAGGCGCAGAAGATCCTTGCTGAATTCACCCAGGAGAAGGTGGATGCCATCGTCGCGGCGATGGCCCGTGCCGCCCAGGAGGCCTCGGTATCTCTGGCCCAGGCGGCCCACGACGAAACGGGATTTGGAAATGTGCCCGATAAGACGATCAAGAACCAATTCTGCTGCATCAATCTCTACGAAGCGATCAAAGACATGAAAACGGTGGGGATCCTTCGTCAAGATCGCGAAAAGAAGATCTGGGAGGTGGCCTCTCCGTTGGGGGTCGTCGCCGCCATTATCCCCTCCACCAACCCCACGTCGACAACGATTTTCAAGGCGCTGATCTCAGTAAAGGCACGGAATGCGGCCGTCATCAGCCCTCATCCGTCTGCGAAACGCTGTATCCTCGAAACGACGCGGATCCTCAGCGAGGCGGCCCGGGGGGCGGGCGCCCCCGATGGGATTTTAGGATGCCTGACCAACCCTACCCTCGAAGCCACCCAGGAGTTGATGTCCCATCGCCGCACTGCCGTCATCCTCGCCACGGGAGGTCACGGTTTGGTTAAAGCGGCCTACAGTTCGGGCCGCCCTGCTTTCGGGGTCGGGCCCGGCAACGTTCCGGCCTACATCGAACAAACCGCCAATGTCGCCAAGGCCGTCCGGGATGTCATTAATGGCAAGACCTTTGACTACGGGACACTCTGCTCCTCGGAACAGTCACTGATTTGCGACGAAGCCATCAAGGACGCGGTCATCGAGGAGTGTAAAAGGAATGGCGCCTATTTCTTGAGTGACGATGAAATCGCGAAGGTATCCCGCGTTGTCGTCACCGAGAAATTCACAGCCAATCCGATGATTGTCGGTAAGCCCGCCCCTTACATCGCTGAGCAGGCGGGTTTCCACGTCCCCCCAACGACACGCGTGCTGATCGCTTCTCTTGCGGGTGTGGGGAAGAAGTATCCGCTTTCAATTGAAAAGCTGTCTCCCGTGCTGTCGTTTTATGTGGTTAAAGACTGGCGTGAGGGCTGCGAGCGCTGCGTCGAGGTCCTGAATTTCGGTGGTTTGGGGCATACGCTGGCTTTGCATTGCAATGACGAATCCATCGTCCGCGAATTCGCCTTGCGCAAACCTGTGTTCCGGTTGGTGGTGAATACTCTGGCCTCCATCGGGGCCGTCGGTTCTACGACAGGATTGTTCCCTTCCATGACCCTCGGCTGCGGGGCGCCGGGCGGCAATATCACCTCCGACAACATCTCTCCGATGCATTTGATCAACATCCGGCGCGTCGCCTTTGAGCTGAGGGAATATCAAGCCTCGGCCGCCCACCGAAGCGTGGCATCCCCGACGACGGCCGTAGTCGGAAATCCGGATCGGGAACTTATCGCCTCCGTCATCGACCGATTTCTTGCCAGCAAGGGGGCTATGGTGATGGCATCCTCGGGGGGCGTTGCTCCTTCGTCCACCCCGAATCCCTCAGCGGAGACCTCATCACCAGAAAAAAAAACTTTTGATCCGCCACATCGGATAGCGTCCACTGACCATCATCCCGTCGATTTCGTCAGTGAGGCCGATGTGAGGCGGGCAGTTGAATCCAACGAAAAGATCGCCATCCACGGCAAAACCATCGTCACCCCCGCCGCCCGAGACCTCGCCGAAGCGCACGACGTCCTGATCCGGGTTTAGCCTCGATTCCGAGGACAGCCCTCCCACCGGGCGATCACCCGCCGTGAACGAAACCTCGCGGGAACAACCTGATTGAATCATTATGCGGCGGGGGGATGCCTGAGAGGAACAGGGTCCAGGACAACTATCAATAGAGTTGCCAACGGGCCAAAGAACAACGAGGCGATCCACCATGCCAGACGACTTCTCCCTTTACCCTCAGCCAGGCCCGCGTTAATCAAGGAGAGCGTGAACCATCCCACAGCAAACTTGCTGGTGTCTTGTGGAATTGTCATCGCCAAATCCTTTCAGGTGTTTGAGGAACTCCACCCATCGACCTAATCCGAATACCGGAAGCTCAGGTACCGGGGATTGGAGAAAACAGCTCACAAGATAAATGATTGTCATCCTGCCCATTTCTTATCTCGTCGTCCCATCCTGTGCAATCCCCACCTGACGCAACCACCGAAAATGCGATGCCACGCCCGCCCAAAAAGATTTGTTTTCGTTGTATTTCAACCCAAATTTGTGACACGTTTCCTCGACCAGCCTGGAGATGGCGGGATAATTGACATGGCAGATCCGGGGAAACAAATGGTGTTCAATTTGAAAATTCAGCCCCCCAAGCAGCCAAGCCGCCATGCGGCTGTGACGGCTGAAATCGACGGTGGTCTCAACCTGATGGACGGCCCAAGCATTCTCAATGCTCCCGGTGCCTCCCCCGGGCAGAGGGAATTCAGCCTGCTCTACGGTATGCGCCAATTGGAACACTACACTCAGGACTATCCCCAAAAGCACCGAGGTCGCTCCGTAATACAACAGTACGACCCACATCGGGTGGAACAAAACGGGAATGACGAATACCAACGTGAAAAACGTAATCTTCCCGAGGAGGAAGATCACCAGATCCCTTCCCCGGGGCCGCGGAATCCGATGATCGCCGATTCGACCGGTAATGACATCCCGGAAATCGTCATAAAGATGCCATTTGATTGCCATGAACCCGTAGAGCGGCCAAAGATAAATGTGTTGCCACCGATGAAACCCGAAGCTCCTTTGATAAGGCGTCTGTCGACCCACGATGCCGAGGTCGATGTCGGGGTCCTCTCCCGTAATATTGACATAGGTATGATGGAACACCCCGTGTTTCCAGTGCCACAAATAGGAACTGGCCCCAACCAGGTCTAACGTCATCGCCATGACCTTGTTGACCCATGGAAAGTTCGAATAGGCCTGATGCCCTCCATCGTGTTGAACGTTAAATCCGATGGCGGCCGTGGATAACCCGAGAAGGAATGCCAGCGGCAGAGCCTGCCACCACGTCCGAGCCACAACCACCAGCAGGATATAAAGGCCAGCGAAACCTGCCAGCAGAATGGCCGTCTTCAAGTACATCTGTGGGCAATCGCGTTGCCGCCGGCCCGTGCTCCTGAAGTATTCCTCGACGCGATCTCGAATCTCCATCTGAAAACTATTGTCCTTGCCGAATTTCAGATTCCGGCCGGTGTCCAGCTCTTGAATCGTGACGTCCTTAACAATGGCTCCAATATCAGCCTTCTGTATCATGACGACGCCTTTCAATCATTCGCGGATTTCGAGCGCGCGACTCTTATTTCCATCTACTGCAACAGGAATCAATACAACTTCATTGAACCTTCCAATCAGATTACCACGGTCAAGGGACGTCCAATTTGTTACTTTCCTTCGAACATCCAGCCGCCGACCAACTTAAATGCTGCCCCTCTTTTGAATAGTCCGGGAGGATATCCTGGCCGAAGGTAGAATCTGTTGTCCTCGTTATAATACACCCGGAAGAAGACGCTTTGTCCTGGCGCAATAGGCTGCATATGAATCGCCCAGCGCCTGACAAAGGGCGTCTTCCTCCTTTGAGATGCGATTCAGAACAGCGAGTGTGATGGGCACAACGATTGTACCTAGGCTAAGCCAGTTTGCAAAGGAAACTCCTAAACCAAGGAAAGCCATGAGCAATCCCGCGTATGAGGGGTGCCGGATGTACTTGTAGAGACCACGATCCACCAGGGCATGATCACGGTGTATGGCGACATCGACGGTAAATAATCGGCCTAGAGTGACAATCGATGACCAGCGTATCGCCAGTCCGCTGAGGAGAAGGACCAGGGCCAATACACGGTAAATCGTCAGCGATCCATGAAGGCGCCCGATCCCGATCGACTGGAAAACGATGGCCAGGCCGACCGATACCCCGATGACAAACCAGAGAAGGCGCAGCGAGCCCCGGTCTTCTGACCGCGTCGAGCCCCGGTCGGCCCGCTTCCAGAATCCCAGGCTGATCTCTGAAACCGGAAAAAGTATAGCGATGATCCAAAGAAGTGCTGTCAAACCCATCCTACCCCCAACTCCCCGTCAGCCCCTCCGCGTTGCCGTAGCCTTTCACGAAAGCCGCGTCCAGAGTATAGCCCTGGACGGGGTTCCGAACAAGATTCGCTCGACCCGCTTTATTCATCCCGACTACCCAACGGCCGGCACGGCACACCGCCGCGCGCTCTCTACCCTCCCCCAAAACGGACCGGATTCAAGCACGGTTAGAATTCCCCCGGCCCGGGATCTGCTATCAGTCGAACTTCTCATCAATTCGCCATTTTGATGACGGAAAGCTTTTCAATGTTACGAACATCCTCCGCACTTCTCACTTTAAGCCGCACTCCCCTGCCCTCCGCATACTTCGTTGCGCTGTCAATGACCTTCAGAACAGAGACAGGCAAATCATTGTGATGCGAGGCCTCCACGGCCCTTTCACCCAGGGCGAAGGAGGCCAGGAAGTACCCCTTGCAGGGTGTCATGTAGAGCACAGTTCTCATCTCTTGCCGGAGCCGGAGCCCCCATCCCGATTTCTTGCTCGAGAATCCCCAGTCAACTGAGAGCGGGGAAAATCGAGCTCCGATGCGTTTCTTCAATTCATTCCAATGGACAAACGCCTTTCCGAGTGTTGTCCTGAGTTGATCCTCTTGGGGCAGTTTGGACTTGTCGTCAAATGCGCTCAATGCCATTTTCTACCTCCTTGAGTTTTTTCCCCATATTTGTGGTGGTAACTTTCGGAACGGGGTTTGATGGAGACCCAATGGAAGATGCAGCGACTAATACTCATCAAGAATATTGGAAGCTTCGATGGGTCGGGTAAGGGTATGCTGTTTTGCCGTCCATGGTTACGGCAAGCCTCCGGTCGCCCGTCGCGGACCATTTCCCCTCTTCATGGGACCGCTGGCGGCCCCTGCCAAGCTGTCAAGCGGGGTATCAGCATGGGCACATGAGCGCAATAAAGGCCATAATCCGCTCCGAGCTCCCGGCGGAGGTTTCCTTCTTCGAACCTGACCCCAATGAGGAGATACAGAGTTCCGAGAAATGCAAATTCCAGGTGTCCGAAGGTCATCACGGGTCCGATCCAAAAAACGGCGAGCAAGGCGAAGTACATCGGGTGTCGACAGTAACCATAAGGCCCTTTCACCGACAACGCTGGAGGGCTCTTGGGTCTTCCGGCGATCGATCTCTCAATCTGCCGTAACCCCAGGAATTCAAGGTAATCAAAGCATGAAGCGACGTAGAACAGTCCAAGGATTGAGGCGAAGTAGACCCCCGTCAAAAACCAGGAGACCGGGCCCCTGGCATGCCAAAGTTCTCCCGTCACAGGACGCCAGAAGAGGAGCAGCAGGGCGAGCGTTACCCCACTAAGAATAACGTAGGCGATCCGGATGAATGCCTCTCCCACGACCCGTGAGAGGATCTTCTTGGGGCCCTCCCTGGCGAGAAGGCTATGTATGCCGGCGAAGGCGGCAAAGAGAACGGCGTTCGACAAGGCATCCCCTGCATCGCCATGACCGCGCATTCCAAAATGGATGAAACAGAACATCAACAGCAAAGGTACGTCAGTCAACACCCGCGTCATCACAGCCAGGATGTAATAACTCCCTCGAGTCATTCGCCATGCCTCCGCAAGCCACCCCACCACGAGCAGCACATCAACTGGCAGGAGCGACGGGCTCCGACCCCGACCTGGGTTCGCGCCCAATTGACGACCACAACAAGGTGCATATCCGAAATCAAACCGGTCGAATTCCAGAGAGGCAGCGTTTGTGGTCAGCTCCGACCCATGCCGGAGCATCGCATGTCTCACTTGAAGAACGCAGTCGAAAGTGAGTAAAGCCCGAAAATGAAGATGACACCCCCTGATACTCGATTCACGATCTGCATCCAGCCGGAACTGACTCGTGTCTGAAACAGGGCGACACCGCTGCTCAACATCAGCCACCAAAAAGCCGACCCGATGAACACCCCGGCAACCAACGCCCCCGCAGCGAAGTAATCGGGGGATGCTCCCAACCCGAAACCGGCAAACACGGCCACGAACGACAGAATGGTCATCGGGTTGGTGAGCGTGAGGAACAGCGTGGAACCGTATGCTGAAACTATCCCGCTCCCGCGAGCCTCCACAGCCTGTCCCTCCGGCTTACTGGTGAAAGTACGAACGCCGAGGTAGCAGAGGAAGAAGCCGCCCAAAAGCCCCAGCCACACCCTTTGGCCGACAAGAAAGCTCGAAATTGCAGTGAGACCGAAACCTGCAATTGCGCCGTAGGCCGCGTCGGCAGTCGCTGCGCCCAAACCCGTGGCCAACCCAATCAAACGACCTTCGGCCAAAGAGCGCCGGATGCAGAGCACACCAATCGGACCCACGGGCGCCGCGATAGAGAACCCGATGGCCATTCCTTTGAGCATGAAATGGAACGTCATGATTCAGTGCCGTCAGCCGAGATAGAATTCAGCAGAAAGTAAAGCGAGTTGCCGGAGTCGTCAGGATTGCATGCCGGTCAGGCGATCTCATCTGCAGTGCTGCCCACGATCTTGACCGCCCCGATGGCGAGTAACGCCTCCAACATATTGGCAGCACCGCCATGCTCCACGATGCGTCCATTCATGACCCGATCGAGGTTGACCCCGGTGATCGTCACCGCCTTGCCGGTCGGAGCTATCCCCAGCCAGACTCCCCGATGCGTTCCCCGGGCGGTGATCCGCGTCGCAACCCAATCCCCCTCGGCAATTTGTTGCTCCACGGTGAGAATCAGGTCGGGGTAGGTCTGCCGCACGCCGAGCACGTGAGCGCGCATCGAATCCAACCCCACCGCTTTGCCTGTCGGGTCGTTCGATTCGCGGCAAGCGGACGAGACAAAATCTTCAAGGGCGTCGACCTTTCCGGTGTTGATGACTTCCTCAATGAACCGGCGGACGACCCGCTTGTTGTCTTCGACGGTCACTGTGCCTCCGAAGATTGGACCCGCTCGAAGAGTCGGCCCAGTTGGTCCATCTGGACGGTGTGACCGCCGACATTAACCGCTCCAAGGAATGCAATATATCGCGGCATGGTGGTGATCCTCTTGGGGGGGAAAGCTGCAGTTTGACGAACGCGTCACCCGTCAGAACGACCGACTCGCCCGGCAGCCTGTTACGCCGCCCCCCTTCGCTTGGTAGAACCAGGTTGAAAAAGGCAGGAAGGCAACGATTAGAGCTAGCAAAGTTCGCCACGGGCGCACCCAAGATTGAGAAAAGGTCGCCATTTCGAATGTCCTTCTCATGAAGCGAAGCCTTACGGACACAAAGACTCAGCCGACGGGCATCCCGGCCCACGATGGGTAGCGTCGGCCCGGTAACCGGCGCAAGTGCATGCACTACTGCGGTGCTTCTGCGGCAGGGACGTCGGGCCAATTCGCCGCCGGCCGACCGAGCCACACCCACGCGATGTAGTCCACCAAGGGTGGTTCGCCTCCAATCTGCCGGAGGCGCGCGTTGATTTGTCCCCGGTGATAAAGGCTGTGCAGGGCGACCTGCAGCATCGTCTCCGCGATCGTCGTCGTTTCCGCCGGGCGGCCAAGGACCCGCTCGACCATCGTCGCCCAAGGGACCGGCATCGGCTCTGAAATCTTATCGTCGCTCAAAGTTCCAAGATGGGCGAAAGCCTCGCTGTAATAGCCCTGTCCCCAGAACATGAGTGATTGTACCTCATCGAACGTTGGATAGGGAGTCTCGCGGGGCTCACCTCGCCATGTGCGCAGGAACGCCCTCTGAACCATGTGCAGGTGATAAAAGTACTCTTTGAGTTTTGTGTCCGCTGGCCCGCCTCCGGATTTGAACACCGATGTCCACACCGCGGCATCTGCCCATTCCATGTGTTGGTAGAGATCAATAAGCGTACTTAGATTCACCATGACTGTCTCCCCATGGAGGTTTTTATATAGAGATCCTGGCCCCGTTTTCGCTCTTCCTGGATACCGAGGTCCTGGCTCGTGCGTCCGCAACCTCGTTATTCCCACTCTTCAAGTCACTGTTACGTTCAAGCGGTCGAAAAACTGGCAGTCGCGTTGAACTGTGTGAGTGGGTCAAGGCCGGATGGGGGTTAGCCGAAACGTGAGGTCGGGAAGCTCCTTGGAGCCCCTGCATCCCATTCATGCCAGGAGATGGAACCGCATAAACGCCAGTATTTGTCTGATGATCTCGCGCGATGTTTCGCTGTCATCCACCAAGTCGAAGGCATGGGGAGCTTGGGGATGATTCACGAAGGTGAGGGGCAGATTGCGAACCAACGCCCTTGCCAAAAAAAGGTCCATCGTTTCGTTCAGGTGAGGAGATTCGTCCTGGCCTGCTCTCACCAGGAACAGAGGCGTATCGTGTGGAAGGTCATCAACTGATTTCCCCATGCACGGGTTGACGAATCCAAATCTTCTGGCCGCCTCCGATACGCCGGCAAACCCTTCGAGGTCGAGGGTGAGCCCATAGCACAACACGGCGCATTTCAGGGAGTGCCCGGCATCCTGCATTAGAAGCGACAGTGCCATCGGAACATTACCAGAACATGCCCACAAGCCGATCCTGTCTTCGTTGATTCTCAACGATGCGGCATTCTGCTGAATATATTGAAGCAACGACTGGGCATCTGCTACGGGCTCTCTAGTCGTGTAGGTGATGGCCACCAACCCCGAGGCAGCCGCCAGTTGTGCCCAGGAGATGTACGATCCCATCTCTTTGAGTTTGCAGCCCAGCATCTTCTGAAATCCCAGATCAGAATATCCGGACACAAAGACGACAGCCGGCGTCCGGGCCGCATTTGTCCCATCCGGTGGAGAATAGATATCCATTGTGAGTACGCCCGCCTCAGCGGCTCGATATACCACGTCCCGTCGAATGGTCACGGCGTCCATGCCGGGTATCCGGTAAATCACCTTCTTCTTCGCTATGTCACCTGCTCGAACGTCCTGACTCATGTGTGCTTCACCTTTTCCCGACAATGATCACGTTTCAGCAGCGGCGCGCCACATGTTCCGCCTCGCGGAATCTGGCGCTCGCGCAGATGGAGTCATCTCTTCTTACTCTCGTCAGCGTGCCGTTGTCACGGCCATCAGAAGTCGACCTTCTTCGCCGATGCGCTTCCCGCGGTCGAGCCTCGGAACCCACATCCCATACCGCCCTGAATGACGAGATGAACGGTCAGGCCTCAGCCACCGTCGGCTGCACACCGGTCTAGCTACCGCCCTACGCCCGCACTCGACAAAGAGGAGCACCGTGCAACTGAACTTCTTTACTTGTGGCGGACGATGCCATCGGCCGCGTCCATCGGATTCCTGTCAATGTCCAAAAGTCCCGGTCTTTGAGGAGAAACCAATTCAGAAGAAGTCGTCATCCCTGCCAAGCTGGCCGAACCGAGAACCGTCCCTGAATCGTGCCGATCCTCGTTCAGTCTTCCAACGGCTGGCATGGTACGGGTGAATCTGCTTCTCTCCGAATGAGATGCACGCTCGGGTAGTGCGCTCCCAAACCCCAGCAAATCACCTTTCGGTGGCTAGTGCATCGATCTTCAAGGTCCAGAGATCGTGGACCAACGCAGTCACCGGGCTGACGCGCGTCACCGACAGCAACCCCCTCTTCCATTCGAGCAGGAAGATCGCCGACATGGCCACGGCGCTGATGAGGGTGCCAACGGCAAGATTGATGAACGGACGACGATCCAGGCCAAACCCCAGCGCCGTCCCGATCGAAACGCCGCGTCTGCGCAGAGACCACACGCGATAACCCGCGAGCAGTACAGCGCCAACAATGATCATTAGTTTCCACATCATCAAACCTCAGGAGGATCCGCCCGGGGCCTGAGGCTCCCCCGCGGGGCCCCCCCGCACGGGTTCCAAAGCAGTTCAGGCCCAGCGTGGCTGCCGCCGGATCCAGCCGGCCGTCAGACAGCTCCGATCCTCGCCCTGCGAGACCAATACCACAACAGAAGAAACAGGAATCCGGGTGCTGCGAACGCCAACCATGCCCAGCCCTTTGGGAACGCGCCCGCGGTTGTCCAGTGAACCATGTAGAACGCCAGCAGGCTTCCGACCGTTATGCCCCCCCCGAGGCCCTCCCTCCACCACGCCAGGATCATCCCCACCGAGATCCCGATCGGGAACAACAGAACCCCGAGCCACTCGCTATACCCGGAGGGGTTGAAGCCTTCTCCGATAATGAAGGCCAATACCAGGGCAACGCTGACAACACTCCACGCCCTTGCGGTCCATCGCAATGCCAGAACCCAGCTCTGGTGTCCGTTGATCCACTCGTTCATGGATCACCTCCGAGCAATCAAAGATGTCCCACGCTCCGCCTCTCCGCATTCTCGTTTCCATCACTTCCACGGCCAGGCGCGATCCCAAGCTTTCTCACTTGTTGGACATTAGCAATTGCTGCACCCAGTGTGGGGCCTCTTTCTTCGTTTTCGAAGAGAATTGGGCGATGACGCGTCCCGTGTCGGTATCGTACAGCGCGAATGCTCCCGTCTCGTCCCCATGAGGAAATCCGTACTGCATGGCAAGGCATTTACCACCCTTCAAAAACGTCCAGCTCCATATGACGCCATACGAGGAGAAGAGGTACGTCAGCTTGTGTCCCGCCTGATATACGACGAGCTCCATAGGGCAGGGGTAGGACTGCGAACACATCATGTATTCCGCAAGCCAGCCGAGGTGTTGTCGATCATCGGCCAACTGAATGTTCGAAAAGTTGTCTTGCGTCAGAGGGTGTTCGGGGTCCCCGAAACGTCCTCTTTCCTTCGGGATCTCAACTTGGCTTCCATCGCTGTATATGATATGAAGCGGTCCCGGACCGGATGGTGCGTCGGATTTGGAACTCTCATCCTCACTGGTGGCATAAAACCTAACGATATGCGCACCCTTCCCCGGCGTTGCGAGTCGCGTATGGACGTTTGGTGGCTTTGCAGTCGGGGTAGTTTGCGCAACGACAAATGACGGGAGCGTGTTTCCGAGAAGCAACAAAAGCAGGACGCCAGATCTCATTTTGTGCGCCTCCAAATAATCACCCGTAAGCGGCTTCTTGCGGAGGGTCGGCAGTGCACTTTCGCGGCTGACCAATGTCTGGCGTATCGCCCGACGCCACGCGCTTGCTAATTCTGCTCAAGTCCCTGAGAATGCCGCTTCACCTTCCGAGCGGCTGGGCCATTTGTCTTCTTCGAGCGCCATAAACGGAGGAAGCATTCGCCCCCAAGAATAGAGGAAGACCTATTATCCCAGAATTCCGTTTCGAAGATACCATTGATAATAATCCGTCAAGCGAGGCCCTGGTTTCTGTGACCCCCGCCGCCCTGCCCGCCCGCAAAGAACGCGGACTCCCTGGTTAAGCGGGCCCTCCGGGCTTGGGACTTGGCGAAAAACATTATCCTGGGGCATAATAGCTCGACCCATGACGAATGTCGTCCCCCTTTATCACGAATATCGACCCTGCGCGGCCCTGCGGCCTTACGTCCAATGCTTTTGGACACGGGTCTCTGGCGGTCCGCATTTCTCTGCACCCGACGTCCATCGCGTCCTTCCGGATGGGTGTATCGACATCGTGTTCAATTTCGGAGAACCCTGGATCGAGGGGAGTGGTTCTGGCCCCCGCGCGCATCCTGGACGCAGCTACGTGGTGGGGACGATGACACGCTCCCTGCTCGTCGAGCGCGTCAATCGCACTCAGTTTCTCGGCGTCCGGTTCCAGCCCGGCAAAGCGCGCGCCTTTCTGGATTTGATCGCCGCCGAGGTCACCGACCGGAATACCGGGCTCGAGAATATGTGGGGAAATGAGGCCCGGCGGCTCGAAGAAAGATTGGCCGAACTCCCCTCCATTCAGGACCGGCTTGCCTTGCTTGAGGGGGAGCTGCAGCGCCGTTTGCGACCCCGGGCCGTCGAAGACTTCCGGGTTCATTCGGCCGTCGATCTCATTCTCCGTTCACAGGGTTCGATTCCTGTTGAGGAGGTCAGCGCCTCGGTCGGCATCAGCCGCCAACACCTCGCTCGCAGGTTTGAAGAGCATGTGGGCATCCGCCCCAAACTCTTTGCCCGCGTGATTCGATTTAAGAACCTCATCGAACGCGCCCGTCAGCCGAAGTCGTTGGAGTGGGCCACGGCCGCTTTGGAGCTGGGCTATTATGACCAGCCCCACATGATTGCCGACTTCCGGGAATTCACCGGCCTTACCCCCGCCGCCTTTCATCCGGATTCTTAATCCAGGTTCCATTTTTCCAATACAATCGCTGCCCCCTCGTTTAGACTGCCCTCCGTCAAATCAACTGGAGGAGGACAGAAGTGAATCGACTGGGAATTCGTCTTGCCCTGTTCGCCGTTCTCATGGCCCTGCTCACATGGAATGCCTCGGCCCAACCCATCAACGCAAACTGCCAGGAGGGAATACACGTGAAAATTGTTCGTTCAACGCCGATTATGATTGTCGACCACATTGAACCCAGCCTCGATTTCTGGATGAAACGGCTTGGCTATCAGAAAACCGCCGAAGTGCCGCACGGCAACGAGTTGGGTTTCATCCTGCTTGAAAAAGACGGCAACCAGGTGATGATGCAGACCCGGAAGAGCATCGCTGATGACTCGCCGGCAACCCTGGAGCATGCGGCCGAACACACCGTCGTGCAATACATCGACGTCGACTCGCTGGACGAGGTGCTCAAGTGTCTCGAGGGGATGAAGCTGCTCATGGGACCCCGCGAAACCTTCTATGGCGCGCGGGAAATCCTTCTTCGCGATCCGGCCGGTTACGTGATCATGTTCGCCGAACAAAAGAAAAAGTAGGCGCGCTGGATGGACGGGTCCGTCGGAAGCAGACGGACCCGGGGTCGTCAGTGAATAGGGTCCCGTGGGATTCGACATCAGGAACCGGTTATCCCAGCTCCAGCCGGACGCCCGCAAGCAGGGCGTTGATTTCCTTCCTCGTCCTTTTCCAAGTTTCCGAATTCAGGGTACAAATTTTGCCGGATTCAAACTTTTGGATTTTAAGTGTAAGATCTAGCAATGATCAGAACCTTGCGATGGGGCGTATTCCTGGCGCTGCTCGTTTGCTCGTTTCACACTACTCCGGCGCAGACGCCCGCGACCATCGAACTTGTCGCCTACAATAAAGAGAATCAGACTGTCAAAGACCTCAGCACCAGTGATATTGAATTGAGGGTCGATGGGCGTATGGTCACCTTGGATTCCCTCAAGTGGGAAACCAAACGGCCTCCGCGGATGATTCTTCTGGTCGATACCAGCTACACCGCCATGAATAACCGAACCCTGATGAAGGATCTGGTGACGGCCTTCATCGATATCAAGCCGCCCCAACTCGAAATGGCCATCGCCACCATCAACGTGAGCCAGCAGTTCCTGAGTTCTTACCAGAGATCTCCCGACGAACTCGTCAGTACCCTTCAACAAATCAAGTTTGGAGGCATCGCCCCCCTGTCACAAGATATCCTGGCCTCCCTCTCACAGTTCGATTCAAAAACGTCTGGAACGTCGAAAGAAATCCGGAAGGTGCTCGTCGCTTTTTCCGATGGAACGGACGACTCGCCCTCCAACCTGTGGGGCGAGGTCCAGAGAACTCTGGTCAGTCGTGGTTATGCATTCTATGCAATCAATCATATCAAGGCGCTGAAAACCATATTTGATTTTAAGTATCTGGACAAGGAACTGATTCGCCTGACAGAGGAGACCGGAGGGCGGGCATTCCGCCTGAATGGATTGGAAGATGTTGGACGGGTCGCCCGGGAAATATACGATCGCGAAACCAATACTTATCTGGCAACCCTCAACAGTGATGCCAAGGTTTCATCGGCGGATCTGAATCGATTCAAAATCAAATCTCGACGGAAGGATGTTCGTATCGATGTGGTGGCGGTGCATTGAGAACAGGGAACAGGTGTCAGGTGCCGGGTGCCAGGTGGTAGGTTATAGGGAATAGGTGATAGGTAACAATGACTGCAGGCCAGACCTCAAATCCCAGTCCGGGGGTGGTATTTCGCGCTTAACGCGACGAAACTGCTGCAGGGCTCAGTCGCAAGCAAAAACTGAGTGGTGAAGGCATGACGGTCAAAGAGATCATCCGGATTAACAAGACCGATCTCAAGAAACCTCGCCGGAGCTGGCCCCGGAAGCCACAGACACAGGTCCTGCCCCGCAAAACCAGAGCCTCTCGCAAAAAAGAAAAGCAGAACATCCAGGAACAGTGGAGATCAGGGAACCTTGAATAGGGCGCCTAATCCAACTGTTCGAAGGAATGCCTGAATCCACACTTCTCCTCGTCAATCCGAATTCCGCAATCTGAAATTGATTCCGGCGCCAAGGAAGATGGCGAGGCTCCTGCTCGAATGATTCAGATCAGGGGGCTCGCTGGGCGGGTCTTTAACCCGATTTCTTGGCGACAATCTCGTCAGCAATGACGTTGGACGGGACGTTCTTTCTCTTGGCCATGGCCAGGATGGTAAGCGTGCGGTCGTAAATTTTTCGAATCTCTTTGGTGTTATCTTTTTTCCCTTCCAATGTAAATCGGGCGCCGTGGATGATAGCCCCGGCATTGACAATGTAGTCCGGGGCATACACAATTCCGCGATTGACGAGTTCCTGACCCATCTCCGGTGAGGCGAGTTGGTTGTTGGCGGATCCGACGACCGCCTTGGCACGGAGTCGTTTCACATGGACCTCGTCTAGAACTCCCCCGAGGGCGCAGGGCGCAAAGATATCACTGCGAATCGTGAAGATCTCCTCAGGTTCGACCACCGTGGCCTTATACTTCTTCGCCAGCGAATGGGCCAGGCGTCGATCCAAATCCGTTATAATCAACTTGGCCTTTTCTTTCGCCAGCAGCCGGGTGAGGGCGGAGCCTACTTCCCCTACCCCCTGGATACTCACCGACCGCCCTTCGAGCGAGTCTCGGCCCGTGGTGAACTTGAGTGTGGCGCGCATCGCTTCGAGCAGTCCCAGGGCGGTCAGATAACTCAAGTCACCTGCCTTCTTCTCATTGAAGACGAACTCCGATTCCTTGGCCATGGCGGCGAGATCGATCGGCGTAATGCCGAGGTCTCTGGCCGCGAGAAAAGTGCCGTGCATGGATTCAATGATTTCGGCCAGATGAACGAGAGCCAGCTTTCGCTTAAGTCCCTCGTGGTTCCACACGACGCACTTGGCCCCTCCACACGGGAGATCTGCCATGACCACCTTTCGGGTCATCGCTGCCGCCAGACGCAGGGCGTCGTCCATGGCAGCATCTTCGTTGGGATAGTTCCAGAGACGAATGCCACCCAGCGCCCGGCCTTTCCTGAGGGTATGGATCGCCACAAAACCGCGCATCCCGCTCGGTTCGTGCTGAAAGGAAATTAGCCGTTCACAGTTCTCTCTCTGCAGTTTTTCAAAAATGCTCATCGCAGTGATTTAGGAAACAGACCGCACCAGACTGTGTTCTAAGAACTTTCAATCTTGTGGCGCAAGAAAACGGGTTGGGATCGATGACTCCGCAGACACAAATCTACGATCGAATTGGAGACCTAATCATTCGCCTCTAGGACCACAAATAGCCCGAGACTTTCGGGACTATTATTTACAGTTTTCATGATTTGTCAAAAAATTGGAGTGAAAAACCCCAGATATGGCCGGAATATAGCGATAAGATGTCACCATAAGCTATTTATTATCAATGCAGTGCGAAGATCCCCGGGGGTGAAAAAAATAATTTTTGAGAGGACGCCTTCCATCCGGGGTTACTGAGGGAGACGGTAACGGATTCTGTAACTGAAAGTTGAGGTCGCCGAGTCGAACGGCTTGAAATAATTGACAATTTCTCCAGAAAATTCCTTCGGAATCCGCTCGGTGCGGTCAATCAATTGGGCGGTCTCTCCGACGAGGTCCAAAACCAGGGCTGCGGGTCCGCCCAGGTTCGCTTTGTCCACGGAATTTGCCGAAGCAAAGCACTGGGGTGGATTGAGTGATGAAGCATGAGGCGTCACTTGAAATTCGACCTCGAAATATCCGTCGCTTCCGTGAAGCGTGATGGTTTTCTGAATCAGCGCTCCCCCCGGTGTCACATCCGGGGCGTCGTAGTAAAACCGGGCAATTGCCGTCGTCCCGCCGGAGGCCAGGATCTCAAAGCGGTACGAACGATTGTGAAGGCCGAAGTAGCCTCGGATCTGGCGAGGTGCCTTTGACGAGGGTAACTCATTCCGGCATGAAACCTTGTCGCGCAGAGCCCCGACACTTGAAAAAATATTCTTCCGCGTGCGTTTATCAAACAATACGAAAGCGCGCGCCCCTGCGCCCGGTGTTTCAATCAATCTCAATTCGGAATTCTCAAGGACCACTTCCGGGTATCCGTCGCGATCCAGATCCGTGGCATAAGCGACGGCCGTCCCCGGATCGATCGTCACCATGTAGAAGGGCTTCTCAATTGTCTTCTGGCCTCCCTTGAGCACAAACTTCCCCTCAGCAAATTTTGTGGAGGGATTGATCACGCCCTTAAGAAAGAGATAGAGGTTGAACTCATATTCTTCCACGGAACGCGGGTCAACGCTGATCTTCTTCAAAGACGCCCTTAACTGATACCCGTTGACATGGATCTCGACGGTGAGTCTTGCGGGGCGGGACGTCAGATTCTGTACTTCCAGCAATAATTTGGCAGGGGCTGAGCTATTCAGAACGAGGATCGGGGGATCCAACGGGAGATCAAGGCCTTCCCGGACCGGGAGGTGATATGCCGAGCGCAGGTTGACATGAAGTTCGTCGTCCACGGGGACCTGGAGCGGGTGAGTCATGCGAGAGCTCGTGGCCCCGCGATTGTCTTTGTTGTGTTCCGCAACAGGAAACGGTCCTGTTCTGCCGGTCTTCTCGACATCAATAAACTGGAGAGGGATCGGGCCTCCGCTGGCCGGAACTGGCACACGAACCCAACCGCGACTGGCGTCCACACTCGTCGCGAGGGGTTGTCCCTGCACCTCAAACTTCCATTCTTCAGCATCCGAAAGCCTCAGTATGATCACCGCATTCGACGGAGCATAGAGGCCCAGTAGAAAATGCTGCGGCTCGCCTTCCACGGAAAGCAGCTCGGTGTTGGCGGCGACAATTTCATCCTGAGTCTCACCCGCTATAAAATGTCTCAACGGAAGATGGAGGGGAAGAACCAGGGCATCTCTCGGCAACAAGTGGACCTCCGGCACCTCGACGGGTTTGAGGCAGGGATTAGAGGCAGGAAGGGACACCTTCAGGTCACGGGGTGATACGGTGGAGAAGTTTACCAAGCTGATAAACCCGGATCCGGTGCATGCGTGTGTGGTGGCGAGTTCAACCGTCACATCCCGGTCTTCACCGGGAGCCGACTGGAGGGACCACTCCAGGGCCCTGGTCACAGAACCCCGGGCGATCAATTCATTCATAACGGCATTGAGATCGATCGGAGGCCCACCATTCTTTGAAGGCTGCTCACGATTGGGTTGGGGGCCTATCATCGTCATCTCCCCGGGGGACTTCTTTTTCGCTTTCTCCCCCGTCCAACTGTAAAAATCCATCCCCAGAACCATGACCCGGCCCGATCCGACCTTGCGCTCCAATCCCACGGCGGTGGCGCCATCATTGCCAGGGTAGCGTGCAAAAATTTGAAATTCCCGCTCGAACTCCTCCACGGGGCCCATACCCTGGTACAGCTCAATCTCGCCCCGGGGGACCACCTGGGACGCGCTCTTCGACAGGAAGGAGACCTGCCGGCTCTCGTCATTTTGAACCCGGGTCCTCTTCAAGCCCGCGAACCAGTCCCCCAGCTTTCCACTTTGAGGCGCCCTTGGAAAGAAGACCAGGGTTCCGCCCCCTTCCACAAATTCGATCAGCCTCTTTTCAGCGGTTGGGCTGAGCGCCAGACCCCGCTCCGGATCGAACGTGAACACCGGCATCAGCAGCAGCTTGTGGCGGCGCAGTTGTTCAGTGGATTGGTATTCGGGATCCAGATATTCGCTACTGACCTGATTCAGCATGCAGTACCGTTGCAATGCCATCGTCCCGGACGAGATGCGGAGAATCTCCTCCTTAGTCAGTTTCTCCTGGGGCTGGACGGCGCCAAGCGAATATACAATCCCGACATCGGCATGTTTGTGGGTCTGCGCCAGTAGATCACCCATGCCCTGAATGAGGAGCCCATTCCGTCTGACCGGAATCCCCCGCGGCTGGGCATTGGAATTGATGTCCAGGGCCGCCTCCCAGGCGTAGTAGTGGTTGGTCCATGGAACCTCGTAGCCCGCCGGATAGAGCGTGTCCTGAAGAGGAAAATAATTCAACCCTCGCAGCCCGTTGGCAAACAAAGTGCGAGAAGCCAGCAGAGTGTTTTCGGGATCAGAGGGCCGGGCGGAAGTATCATCACCGGGAGCGTACCAGCCAGCCTGAAATTCGATGATCATGGGGGGGAAACGTGGCTGGGTTTTCAACTCCTCGACGAAGAACTGCAAATTCGTCGAATCATCGAACGACAGTGCATTGGCTCCCGGATACATATACCATTGCCCCAAAGCCGCAATCGGTTGGGGGAGCCCGGCGCCAAATCCAGCCGCGCTCACCCGCATATCCGTGGGATTGATGAACGGGATAATGTCATCGGAGCGCCCCCCCGAGTTGACTGCGGCATCCGCGAGGTCCTGCCGAAGCGTGTCCATGTACCGCCAGAAGTTCGGTCCGCTGTAATTAGTGCGATTGATCGCCTGATCATCGTCCAACTGGAAGAACAGGATATTCCCCTGGTGAGAAGAAAGGTACGGCGTGAGAATTTTCATAACGTCAAAGAACCACTTCCGCGTGTAACGAAGGTGGGTCTCATTTTCCAGCCACTGCCGTGAAGCCTCATCGGACTGCGTCGTCGAAAGACCGGAAAGGCTCGGATAACGTCCCTCCAGGATGTCTTGCGGCGATTCTTTATACTCGGGACGCCGGAGCAGCCAGTCAGGATAGCCCCCGTTCTTCCATTCATTCAGAATCACCGGCCCCGGTCGAACGATCAGCTTGAGCCCCAGCTTGGAGATCAATTGCAGCAGCCCCTTCAAATCCCTGCGAGGATTGGAATGCCCATCAAAGTCAAGTTGTCCCTCTTCCGGTTCGTGCCAGTTCCATTGAATATAGAGATCAATGGTATTGATCCCCAGCTCGGCATGACGTCGAAGCGATTTCTCCCACTGGTCCCTCGGTAATCGGGAGTAAAAAAATGCGGCGCTGTGGACAAAGAAAGGCTTGTTGTCGACGCGCAGCTCGGGGTAGGAGCGCACCAGTTCGATCTGAACACGGGCATTCTCTGCATGGGATGGCGAACTGACACCGAAGCAACCGAGGGCACAACAAACCAGAAATGACAGGCAGGTCTTCATAATTGCTCAACCCTGAGGAGGAATTTGAAACTCAATGAAGGCATTTTCTCGAATAGCGGGGCGGAGGCCGGCTAGATTCTCGAAGTGAACCTCGCACGGCTATTCAATCAAACCGGGGGCGGTGTGGCAAGAGAAAACTGAATCGTGCGGCACCAGGGGCCAACCTTGGCCTCGCGGTCTTAACCCGAAACAGAAACTGAAAAGAATGCCGGCGAACCCGCAGCCGAGGGGCGGATCCCCTCGGATCAATGAAAGCTAGAAAGAACAGCAGCGACCATCCCGAGGGTGCTCGATCTATCGGCCAGTGGGGCCTTTCTTCACTCCGCCGATCTCGCGGTAACGGAAGCAATCGATCAGATGATCATTCACCATCCCCGTGGCCTGCATGTGAGCATAGCAGATGGTTGGACCCACGAACCTGAATCCCCTCCGGATAAGATCCTTGCTCATGGCCTCCGATTCTGCAGTCTTCGCGGGAATTTCTCTCAAAGATTTCCAGGCGTTCCGGATCGGTTTATCCCCCACGAACTGCCACAAGTAAGCATCAAAGCTTTCAAACTCCTTTTGAACAGCCAAAAACGCCTTCGCGTTCTGGATCGACGCCAGGATCTTGAGCCGGTTCCGGATGATCCCCTTGTCGGAGAGAAGTGATTTCACCTTCCTCGCGCCGTACCTTGCAATCTTCCCGGCATCAAATTGATCAAACGCCCTGCAGTAATTGGCGCGTCTCTTGAGGATGGTCAGCCAGCTCAATCCCGCCTGGGCGCCCTCCAGAACCAGAAACTCAAACAGCTTTGCATCGTCGTGCTCCGGCACGCCCCACTCCCGGTCATGATACTCGATATACACGGCATCAGAATTGGCCCACGCGCATCGAGTCTTGACTTCATTCTCCAGCCGCACCATGAACTTCCCCCTTTCAAAAGAAACCTCTGCATTCGAGTCGGGCTCGATTTTTGTATGGACTTTTACCCCCCGAAGGATTAGCCTATCGATCTTCCCTTATTCTCGACGGCGTCCTTAAAGGGAAAGGGTGCTTGGAATGACACTGAATCATGCTCAGGCTCGCCTGGCGATGGGTGCTCTGTTTTTGTTGCTTGTTCCCCTGACCGCGGAAGCGCAGGCGGTCGGAAATCGAGGGTCGTCAAGCTCAGGCTCCGGTCAAAGTCCCGTCTATACCATCCGCGGAAAAGTCTACAGCGAATATACCAACATCGTCCCGGAAATTCTCGAGGTGAGGCTTGAGAAGAACTTCACCCCCATCACTCAGGCTTATCTCAGGTCCGACCACGGGTTTGAGTTTTCACGTATCCCCGCGGGCAATTACAACGTGGTCATTAAAGACACCCGGTTTGAGGATATCAACGTTCCAGTGGAAGTCTTCGGGCAGAGTTCCCAAACCTTCTATGTAAACGTCGCATTGACGCTTCGGAAAAACGACAAGAACCAATCCCCGGGGCTCGAGGCCGATGACGATTTGGGAGACACCGTCTCGGTGACGCTCCTCTCCAGCAAGGTCCCTCCCAAGGCGCTGAAACTGTATCGCAAGGCGCTGGAGTTGGATCGACAAAAGAAATATCCGGAAGCGATTGAGGATTTGAAGCTGGCGGTTTCGATTTTTTCTGATTTTTATTCAGCACAGCGAAATCTTGGGGTCCTCGAGTTTACTGACGGAAAGTACCCGGAGTCGATGGCCGCCCTTCAAACCGCTTCAAGGCTGAACCCCGGCTCCGCCAAGGTTCAATACTTTCTCGGCCTGGACTGTCTCAACCTGAACGACTTGGGCACGGCCCTGGGTCACTTTGACAAAGTTATCACGCTCGCGCCCCAGAGAGCGGGGGCCTATTATTTCCAGGGGTATATTTTCTACAAGCAGAATCGGCTCGATCAGGCCGAGAAGAGCTTGAAGAGGGCCCTGGAACTCGATGATAAGTTCAGCAGCTATTCCCGTTTGCAACTCGCCAACGTGTACATGAAGGAATCGCAACTTGCAGCGGCCTATCACCAGATGGAAGTTTTTCTGAAAGAGACCCCGAATGCCCAGGAAGTTTCCCAGGTGATGACGAATCTCAAGATTTTAAAGGAAATTCTGGGCCAACCTCCCAATCAACCCTGACGGTTCTCCGTTCCCCCCTCCAGACGAGTCCCTCCGCCAATCACGAGCATTTGCTGAGATTTCGCGTGCCATCCGGTTCGAGGAAAGTGATGCCATTGGCAGAGCGCGGGTGTAAATACCCCGCTGCGAGAGAATCTGCAAACCCGGGAGGGCAACACGATCTTAGGGGGAGTGCACTGATTCTGGGACCGGGGAAGCCAGCTTAAGCAGAGTACTCTCGGGCAACCGGGTGGGGTACTTTCCGGTAAAACAGGCGGTGCAATAGTGGGGGGCATCAGCTTCCACCGAGCTCTTCAAACCGGCGAAGGACAAGTACGCCAGAGAATCCGCGCCGATGAATTCCCGAATCTCTTCAATGGACCGGTTGGCCGCAATCAGCTCTTTCCTGGTGGGAGTGTCAATCCCATAAAAACAGGGGGAGAGGGTGGGCGGGCAGCTGATGCGCACGTGCACCTCACGGGCGCCTGCCGAGCGCACCATACGCACGATCTTCTGGCTGGTTGTCCCCCGGACGATGGAATCGTCGATTAGAACCACCCGCTTCCCCTCCAGGATCTCCCGCACAGGGTTCAGTTTCACCTTCACACCAAAGTGGCGAATCGTCTGCTTCGGCTCGATGAACGTGCGTCCCACATAATGGTTTCGAATCAGGCCGAACTGAAAAGGCAGTCCGGATTCAAGAGAAAAGCCGATGGCGGCGGACACGCCCGAGTCCGGAACGGGGACAATGATATCTGCGTCCGCGGGCGCCTCCCGGGCGAGGTGCCGGCCAAGCAGTTCGCGGCTGCGTTGGACCGACCGCCCAAACACGATGCTATCCGGGCGGGAGAAATACACATGCTCAAAGATGCAAAAGGAATGCGGGTGATCCTTGACCCAGGGAAGGGTCCTTGTCCCCCCGGATTCCACAACAAAAATTTCACCCGGCGCAACGTCACGAACGTAGGAAGCCTCAATCAGGTCAAAGGCGCAGGTTTCGGAGGCAAAGACCGTCGAGTCTCCCTGCCTTCCCATACACAGCGGCCGGAACCCATGGGGATCGCGAACCGCATAGAGTCGATCCTGCGTCAGGATCAGAACAGAATAGGCCCCCTCGATCTGTCGCAGCGCATCCACCAGGGCCTCTTCGAGGGTGGGAGCCGAAGACCTGGCCATCAGGTGGACGAGGACCTCGCTATCGCTCGTGGTTTGAAAAATGGAGCCCTCTCTTTCCAGCTGAGCGCGAAGTTCCACGGCATTGGTCAAGTTCCCGTTATGACAGAGGGCAATCTGTCCCCGATGACAATCAACCATGATCGGCTGTGCGTTCAATATATCGCTGTCGCCGGCGGTGGAATAGCGCGTATGCCCGATGGCCTGTGAGCCCGCCAGTTGATCCAACTTATCGCGCGAAAAAATGTCCGCGACATAGCCCATGCCTTTTTCACAGAGCATCCGATCGTTCCGGTAGGAGGCAATCCCCGCGCTTTCTTGCCCCCGGTGCTGCAAGGCGTACAAACCCAAATAGGTGAATCGGGCCGCGTCGGGATGGCCAAACACACCAAAAATGCCACACTCGTCATGGAACTTGTCATCCATTCGCGTCGCCTCGCCGATCCTTCCTTTTCCGGCGGCCCGGATCGTGCCTCACCGGACCATCGACAACAATTGCTCCAGTTCATGATCCCAGAGATCAAAAAACGCCTTCAAGGGGGTCTGAATGAGAATCTGTTTTTCGGTTCGCAGGAGCCAGTCTTCTTGTATCACACGCCCCAGGACTTGGAAAGGAATTTTGTGTCGTCCGCAGATCTCGCTCACCGAAGAATGATTCTCCCTGGAAAAAGACACCAGCACCCGGGAGGGTTTCTCATTGAACAGCAGCGCATACAACTCGCGATCCGCATCCGCCGGGAGTTTGATCTCCCACCCCAGGATCCTCTGGCGGCTTGCAAACGACGATTCGGCCAGCGCGATCGCCAGGCCCCCCTCGGAGAGATCATGACAGGATCGCAGGAGTCCGTGTTGGTGGAGATCCAACAAGGCCCGGTGCAACAGGTGCTCAAAATTCAGGTCCACGCACGACACCGTCGATCCCAATTTACCCGTCTCGATTTTTAAAAACTCTGAAGCACATTCCAGAAAGTTCAGCGGGGATAGTGGGGCCACGTCTCCCAGCATAGCGATGAGGTCCCCTCTTTGTTGAAAACCCATGGGAACCAATTGAGCCACGTCTTCGATGACTCCGACCATCCCGATGACCGGGGTCGGAAAGATTCCTTTTCCAAACGTTTCATTATAGAAGCTGACATTCCCGCCGGTGATCGGGGTCCCAAAGATCTCGCAAGCCTCCTTGATTCCGTCAATGACTTCGCTGAACGCCCACATCACCTCGGGTTTCTCGGGGTTCCCGAAATTCAAGCAATTGGTGGCGGCCAGGGGACGGGCGCCTACACTCACCAGGTTCCGGCATGACTCCGCGACCGCCAGTTTCGCCGCTTCCCGCGGATCGATCTGGGCATATCTTCCGTTGCCGTCGAGTGAGAGCGCGATTCCACGGGTCGTGTTTTTGATTCGGATCACTGCGGCGTCGCTGCCCGGCAGGACGCAGGTATTGGTCCGGACCATGTGATCATACTGTTGATAGACCCAACGTCGGCTGCACAGGTTCTCGCTCGATAAGAGACAGCGCAGAACCGTTTCAACCCGGGAAGGGTCACTCCACGACGGGGATCCCGCAAGGGATTCCGAGCGCATCCCATCGATCCCGGGGGTGCGTCCATTCCTGCCCGAAATTTTCTTCGGCGCCTTCTTGGGCCGGCGATACACCGGGGCGTCATTCGCCAGGGACTTTGCCGGGATCTCGGCCACCACCTTGCCATGGTCGCGAACCCGCAACACGCCATCCCGCGTCACCACACCGATTTTGACCGCTTCCAGCCCCCACTTTGAAAAAATGGTTTGCAGTTCTTCCACTCGCCCGCGCTTGGCCACCAGCAACATCCGCTCCTGGGATTCGCTGAGCATGATTTCGTATGGGGTCATGCCCGTCTCGCGCTGGGGGACAAACTTCAGGTCAATCTCAATTCCGGTGCCACCCCGTGCCGCCATCTCACAGGTCGAACACGTCAGCCCCGCAGCCCCCATGTCCTGGATCCCCAGGATACCGCCACTCTCCATCGCTTCCAGACAGGCCTCCAGCAGACACTTCTCAAGAAAGGGATCCCCCACCTGAACATTGGGGCGCTTGGAGGCGGTCGTCTCATCAAACTCGGAGGAGGCCAACAGAGAGGCGCCGTGAATGCCATCGCGGCCGGTCTTGGCGCCTACGTAAATAACGGAATTTCCTATCCCGCCGGCTCGACCCAGAAAGATCTTGGGCTTTTGGGTCCGTGGATCCTTCTTGAAGATTCCGAGGGCAAAAGCGTTGACCAGCGGATTCTGTGCGTAACAATCTTCAAAATAGATCTCCCCGCCCAGGGTGGGAACCCCGAAGCAGTTTCCATAAAAGGCAATCCCTCCTACCACACCCCGCAGAATTCTGCGATTCCGGGCAGCGGTTTCGGAGGGCCCGTCACTTGCTGGAGGGGGAGGATGAATTTGCGCTTTCTCGGCCTCAGGATGGGAGGCGCCCTTGCGAGGATGAAGGGACCCAAAGCGGAGACTGTTCATCGCGGCAATGGGACGTGCCCCCATTGTAAAGATGTCGCGCAGGATTCCGCCCACCCCGGTTGCAGCACCCTGAAACGGTTCGACGAAACTGGGGTGGTTATGCGATTCAATCTTGAAGGCAATGGCGATGCCATCCCCCAGCGTGATAACGCCGGCATTCTCGCCCGGACCCTGCAGCACAGAGGGGCCCCGTGTCGGCAGGCGCTTCAGATGCACCCGCGAGCTTTTGTAGGAGCAATGCTCGCTCCACATGACCGAAAATATCCCCAGTTCAGTGAGTGTGGGCTTTCGACCCAGGATGGAGAGAATTCTGGTGTACTCCTGCCGGGTGATCCCGTGCTGCCGGATTACTTCTGAAGAAATACTGGAGTCAGCCATAAGAGTTATGTGCGTGGCGGGAATGCTGGGCAGGCCCCGGCCAGGGGGCTCGATTCAAGAAGATCGCGGGGATCCCGATGACTCGGACCTTACCGGGCCAACAGACTGCCGACCATGGATTCAAAAATTCCCCGGCCATCCTCGGACCCGAGCAGCAACTCACTGGCCCGTTCCGGATGCGGCATCATGCCCATCACATTTCCCGCCCGATTGCAGATGCCGGCAATATTTCTCGCCGCGCCGTTGGGATTGCACTCCTCGGTGGGATCTCCCTCCGCCGTCGAATACCGGAACACCACCTGCTGGTTCGCTTCTAAATCGTCCAGGGTCCCGGAATCGGCATAGTAGTTTCCTTCCATGTGGGCGATGGGGACCCTCAGGACCTGCCCGAGGGCAAGATTCTGGGTGAAAGGAAGGCCGTTGTTTTCCGTTCGAACATGGACATGTTTACAAATGAATTCCAGTCCCCGGTTCCGCATGAGCGCTCCCGGCAACAATCCCGCTTCGCACAGGATCTGAAATCCGTTGCAAATGCCGAGCACCAACCCTCCGGCATCGGCAAACAATCGGACGGCCTTCATCACCGGGGAGAACTTGGCGATGGCGCCTGTTCGCAGGTAATCGCCATAGGCAAAGCCTCCGGGCAAGACAATGGCGTCATAGCCCTGCAGTCTATCGCTTTCGTGCCAGATGAAATCCACAGGCTGTCCAATGACCCGATGAATCACGTGGTAGGCATCGTGGTCACAATTGCTTCCCGGAAAAACCACTACACCCCAATGCATATCAACCGTCCTTGCCCGCGTTCTTGGATCTCGCAACGAGGCATCCCATTTTTAGTTCTTGAGGATAAAGGAGAATTCTTCAATCACCGGGTTGGTCAGGACCTCCCGCGCAATGCGTTCGACCTCTTCCCGCGCGGCGGCTTCGTCCTGAATCCCATTCAGCTGAATTTCAAAAAGTTTTCCCTGCCGGACCTCGGTCACCGACCTGAAGCCGAGACTCTCGATGGCATGGTGGATCGCCTTGCCCTGGGGGTCCAGAACGGTTTTCTTCAAGCTGACAATCACTTCGGCCTTCATTGCCGGTTCCTTCCAGTCGGGGTTGAGACGCGCCCGAATTTCTTCAGCGTTTATGCTTCCCCCTCCACGGCGTTCCCCTCCGATTTTTCGGGTCGCAAAAAGAATTCCTCTGCATCCCGATCATATTCGAACAACTCGGCATAGCGACCCCAATCCAGCGCGGTGGCGAATTGCCGGTTCGCCTCCGATGAAGAGAAATATTTCTTCAGTATCTCAATCAGGAATTCTTTTCCCACCCGGTGGTCCTCCTGGGATTTCAACTTTTCCACAACCCGGTGAATAATGGGCAGGTGTTCAATCTGCTTCCGAAAGATGGCTTTCCTCAGATTCTCATCGCCGTCGTTCAACTGGATTCCGAGAGGCGTTGGCTCGATATCCCCCGATTCAATCTTTACAAACCCGAGGATCTCTGCGGCCTCCGTGATAGGGAGCAAGTCGTCGAGTTCGAAATGCAGCTTCTGACTGAGCTTGTAAACATCATCCGGCCCTTCGGTCTCCTGGATCACCTTGATCAGCCCCATGATCGGACCAATCCGTGCATGGGGCAAGGGTTCGAGGCCTTCGGCATTTTTCACTTTCGTCATTGCCATGGTTCTCCTTTTACACGATGAATTCGGGAGCGCGTGTTCCCAAATTCAGCACCCCTCAACGGTTCCCAACCTTCTCTCCAGCAACCTCGGACGGCCGGGGTCAAATTCCATGTCAAAAATCCTTATGAGCTCTTCACACGATGAGCGAGTAAAAATGGTCAACGACCTCTTCAACCTCTTTCGACTTCATCTTACGCGGGCGGGGCAAGGTGATGAGTTCATCGGCCACTATTCGACCGGGTTTGTTCGCATAAACCAGAATGCGGTCCGACATGAAGACCGCCTCCTCCACGCTGTGCGTAACCAGAATGATCGTTTTCGTGACGATCTTCTTCGACTGCCAGATGTCGAGCACCTGCTCCCGCAAGTTGGCCGCCGTCAGCACATCCAGGGCGGAAAAAGGTTCGTCCATACACAAGAGTTCCGGTTCGAGGGTCAGGGATCGCGCCAGCCCGACGCGTTGTTTCATCCCACCCGAGAGTTCCTTGGGATAGGCGCGTTCGTAACCATCCAAGCCCACCATGTCGATATACTTGTTGGCCCGACGCAAGCGCTGCCGGGGAGGGACTCCCTGGGCTTCCAGGCCCAGGGCTACGTTTTCTGCGACGGTCAGCCAAGGGAAAAGCGCAAAGCTTTGAAAAACCATCGCCGTTTTCGTGTTCACCCCGTGAACTTCCTGGCCCCGATAGAGAACCCGACCTGACGAAGGAGGAATCAATCCGGTGATAATTCGAAGCAAGCTTGATTTCCCACAGCCGGAGGGCCCGATGAAAGAAACGAACGTGTTCTCCTCGATGCGCGTCGAGATGGCATCCAGAATTACAATCCCGTTCGCGAAGGATTTGGCCACTCCCTCCAGTTCCAGCAAGTGGGAAGAGGATGGGCGGAGATGTAACGATCCTGAGGTCTGGTCCTGAACTAACGGTGTCGTCATGATCGGATGCACCTTCGGACTTCATTTGACCAATCCACGGGTGGGGTTTCATGCCCGTTTTCTGAAAACAGTCGCCACTGACAAGGTTGAATTATCGCACACTTGAGCCCCTTTCGCTTGCATCATCCTGGAAGCGGTTTCAATCTGAATCGCTTCCTCCGAAACCGGCGCTCAAGGCGGGAGAAACGATGAAATTCTAGCTCAGGCAAATTATCGGCGTCAACACGCCCTTCCACCGGAGAACGATGCACTTGGGGATCCGACCTTGCGACACGGTCAACCCGATAATTGTGCTTTGTTCATGGGGAAATCCTGCTATAATCTGCCGCTTACGTCAGCTTAGAAAAGAATGGTGGAGGGAAGATGGAAGAACCAAAGGAAACCATTGCCGATCCGGAGTCATCGCCACCGGCGGCGACGGAGCCGGCCAGATCCAGGAAGTGGGAACTGATTGTCTGGGAAAACATCAAATCTTTGCTTTTCGTCCTGATCGCCGTCTTTTTCATCCGCTCTTTTGTGGTGGAGGCGACGGTGGTTCCCACCGGATCGATGGAACGCACCATCCTGATTGGCGATCATCTCTTCCTGAGCAAACTGCCCTACGGACCCCGCATCCCTTTCACCAACGTCCGGTTTCCAGCCATTAAAAACATCAAGCACGGGGACATCGTTGCATTCCGATTTCCGCTCGATCCCACGCTCACCTATGTGAAGCGCGTGATTGCAATGCCCGGAGATGTTATTGAGATCCGGCGAAAACAAGTCTTCCTCAACGGACGGGCCCTCGAGGAGCCTTACGCTGTCCACTCCGACTCCCAGGTTTACGGTGACCTTGAGTACCTTCCGGGCGACGTCCGCCTGCGGGACAATATGGCACCGGTAACCGTGCCTCCTCAAAGTTTCTTTGCGATGGGGGACAACCGGGATCTAAGCTATGACAGCCGCTTCTGGGGATTTGTGCCGTTTGATAACGTCGTCGGCGAACCTCTGATCGTCTTCTGGTCGTACGATGCCCCCACGCAGGATTGGCTCAGCCCGGGGATCACAAGCCGGGTAGAGTTCTATACCTCCGTATTGGTACACTTCCTTGACAGGACCCGTTGGGGTCGCACTGGCAAGATATTCTAAAAGCCGGGAAACCGTTTTTTCGACGATGCGAACCGGAGAACTGCGGGGGAAAGCACTGTCCCCAAAGGGGAGCAGGAGGGTCGGGACGGATAAACTTGAAGCAGCCAGTTATGAGTCGTGATCGGGGGCTCCTGGTCAACCCGGGCCTTAGGCATGAATCTTATACTCTGAGATTTTCTTGCTGAGCGTGTTGCGGTGAATCCCCAAAACCCGCGCCGCCTTGCACTGATTCCATTGGTTCCGTTCGAGAACCTTTCGAATGAACTTCTTTTCAAACTCCGTCAGGGCCTCGTCGTACAAAATCCCCCTATCCACCATCTGGTTAACCAGGTACTCTAACTGTTCTTTCACGGCCACTGCCTCCCGATGATCCAAAGGATATTGTGATGAGCCCAGGGACTGAATGACCCCGTGAAGATCGGCCCCGTCCGGTTAGGTGCTACCCGATTCTTTCCATATCGTGCGCAATTTATTGAGCCCGTCGTCAAAGCGGGTCTTGACTTCGGGTGGAGTCAGGGTAGAGATGAAACGGGCCCCCTCCATCAAATAGGGGGCCATCTTTGCGTTCTTCACCCACTTGAGTTCGAACGGAAAAGCGAGAAGTCCCAGGAATAACACCGCGCTCAGCAGAAAGCCTTTCGCAAATCCGAAGAAGCCGCCCAGGACACGATCAAACCATCTCAATTCAACCGCCGCCAAAAGCTTCCCCAAGAGAAACCCCACGCCGGCCCCGATCAATTTGACCAAGATAAATATGATGATAAAGGCGAGAAAAGCAGCGATTTCGTAAGTCCGGAAATAAGGCATCAGCATCGGGGCCAATCGGGGATAGTACCAGGCCGCCATCAACAAACCGAGAACCAGGGCGCCAATCGAAATGAATTGATGGGTCATTCCATAGAGGATCCCCTGGACGACCGAATAGATCAGGATGGCCCACACGATCACGTCGAGTGCATTCAAGGAAATCCCCACAGTCCCCTCAACAATCTAATAATTGGCCCGCCGTCGTGCTTCTGTTCATTCGCTGCTCTATCGGTCACAAGAATCGTGTGACCGGCCTTCGTCAAGGAGTCGCGGTTCTCGCCAGTTCCCCGCCCGTCAGGAGCCGAAACGCCTCCAGGTACTTCTCACGGGTGGCGAGCGCTACCTCTTCCGGGAGCGCCGGCGCGGGAGGCTGCTTGTTCCATCGGATGGACTCCAGGTAGTCCCGGACGTACTGCTTGTCGAAGGACGCCTGCGGTCCCCCCTCGCAATAGTCACGTTTCGGCCAGAACCGGGACGAATCGGGTGTCAGGCATTCATCGATCAAAATGACCTGGTCATGAAGCAGTCCAAACTCAAATTTAGTATCGGCAATGAGGATGCCGCGCGATTCGGCATACGCGGCGGCTGTCCCGTACAGTTTCAACGTGAGATCGCGCAACAACCCGGCGCGTGGACGGTCTCCCACGATCGATGCGAAGCGGTCAAACGCGATGTTCTCATCATGCCCGCTCTTCGCTTTAACGGCCGGAGTAAAAATAGGCGCCGGCAATTTGGATGATTCTTTCAACTGCGCGGGCAGCCGGATTCCGCAGACGGAGCCGGAGGCTTGATATTCCTTCCATCCGGAACCGGAGAGATACCCGCGCGCGACGCACTCGACCGGGATCATTTCGGTCCGGCGAACCAACATCGAGCGCCCGGTCAGCTGGTCCCGGAACGGTTTCACCTGATCCGGAAAATCGTCCACCTCGGTCGAGATGAGGTGATGATCGACGATGGGCCGGAGGTGCTCGAACCAGAATCGCGACAGCTGGGTCAGCACCCGGCCTTTATCGGGAACCCCCGAGCCCAGGACATAATCGAATGCGGAGATGCGATCCGTGGCAACGATGAGCAACTTGTCCCCCAGCCCGTACACGTCACGCACCTTGCCGCGAACGAAGAGTTCAATGCCCGGAAGATCGGTAGACAGTAAAATGGAATTGTTCATACAGGTGACAGGGCAAAGCGCGGAGCCTAAGCAATCTATTTCGAGCAAATCATTTTGTCAAGCGCTGGGTCTGAATTTTTTTTCTTCACAATTGAAAAAAATATTTGACAGATGTGCAGAAAGAGAATGGGGAGAAATGGAGCGGCCGAAATGTCGAGAGGGGGAGAGACGATGGAGGGCCCGTCGGCCAGATCTTCGGCCGGAGAGGGCTCAATCAAATTTCACAGAGACAAGCTTGGAGACGCCGGCCTCCTGCATGGTGACCCCGTACATGGAACGGGCAATCTCCATGGTCTTCTTGTTGTGGGTGATCACAATGAAATGGGTGTCTCCGCTCAGTTGTCCAATCATGCGGGTGAACCGTTCGATGTTGGCTTCATCGAGCGGCGCATCGACCTCATCCATCACGCAGAATGGGCTGGGCTGGTAACGGAAAATCGCCAGCAACAGCGCGATCGCGGTGAGGGCCTTTTCGCCTCCCGAAAGGAGCAGAACGTTTTGCAGTTTCTTTCCGGGCGGCTGGACGTGAAGGTCAATGCCGCTCTGCTGCAGGTCATTCTCGTCCGTCAGTTTCATCGAACCGAAACCTCCTCCGAACAGCTGCTTGAAGGTTTCCTGAAAATTCTCGTTGATGGAATTGAAAGCCTCTTCAAACTGTCGCCGCGAGACCTCATCGATCTCCAGGATGGTTTGAGTGGTGTCCGCAATGGAGTCCAGCAGATCTTTGCGCTGAGCCTCGAGGAAAGTGTGGCGCTGCTCGCACTCGGCGTATTCCTCGAGGGCCATCATATTGATGGCTCCCATGCTATCGATCCGTTGCCGCAACTGGGACCGGGCGCTGCTCGCCTCTTCGAGAGCTTCCCCCTCGAGGCGGGCGACTTGTAAAAGACGAACTTCCTCCCAGGGCCGGTCGAGCTCCCGCTCACAATCCTCGCGCACATGCGCCAACTCCGACTCCAGTTTAGCCGCTGTGACTTCAATGACGGAGCGGGCCTCCATCAACTGCGAGAGCGTTTCCCGTTGAGTTTTCAACTGCTCATCGATTTCAACGAGTTTTGCCCGGAAAGCCTCCGCCTCGCGGGTCGAAGCGGCGATCGCTTCTTCCAGTTCTGCCTTGACCCGGGAAAGGCGGTTCACCTCGGCCTCCAGTTGAACCCAGGAAGACCGCATCGCTTCCTGTTCTTCCAAGGCGGCTGTCTTTTGCTGATTCAACCGGTCCTGGCGTTGTTGAACCTCTTCCTGCTGCTGCACCAGGCGCTCCAGCGTCTCGCGGCTGGATTGCTTCCGCTCCGTGAGGGTCGCCAGCCGGGACCTCATCTCGGAAATCTCGAGGTTCAAGGCGTCTTTCAAGGCCTTCAGCTCCCGCGTCTGGTCCAACTGTCTCAGTATCTTTTCTTCAATCGCCTGTTTCCCGGACTCCAGAACCTCCAAATCGTTTCGTGACGCCGCCTGCGCCTCACGGGCGAGTTGCCGCTCCAGGTCAAGCCTCGACAGTTCTCCGCGGAGGACGGTGATCTTCTGCTCAGCCCTCGAAATCTCCCCATCGAGTTGCTGCATTCGATGATCGGAGCCCACTTGCCTCTTCTCAAGGTCGATTTTGTGCCCGCTTAAGGTCTGGACTGTCGCCTCGATCTGGGCCTTTCTCAGGCGCAACTCTTCCTGTCGGGAGATCCGCTCGGTGAGTTCCTTCTCGAAGCCGGACAACTTCGTTGCGAGGGCGCGCAACTCACGCTTTAACGCCAGAGGGCCCGCCCCACTCTTGCGGCCACCCCGGATCCAGCATCCCCGGAATACTTCCCCATCGCGGGTCACAAAGGCGGCTTCCGGAAACCGCTGCGCGAGCCGGTCCGCGGTCTCAAAGGAATCGACCACGTACGCACGCGACAGCAGCGGGAGAACCTGGTCGATGGCCTCGGCGAGCCGTCCTTGAAGCCGGACCAGCGAACGAACCGCTCCGTAAACCCCCGGCAGCGCCAGAATGGCCGCATCCGGCTGAAGCTTCTCTTCTCCAAAGGGTCGGGCAGGCCGGTCGACCACAAAGGTCGAACGCCCTCCTGTTTGGGTCCGCAGGACGGCAATTCCCTGTTGTGCCACTGCACTGGACTCGACCACCAGAAATTCCAATTCATCCTTGAGATACTCTTCGATGGCTTGCTCGAATTCGGACTCGACCTCGATGAAGTCGGCCAGTACACCCATCGTTTGGAACCCCGGATACAATGCCGTCAAATCAGATGTCAGGAGTTTCTTCACGCCCTCATCGACATAAGCGTGGTGAAGGATCACTTCCTCAATGGAGTGCCGACGTGCCTGGGCATCGGCCTGCTGACGCTTCAATTCCTCGAGGGCGGCCTCGAGGGCAGCATCACGGGTGCGACAGGACTCCAGTTCCGCCGCCTGTTCCGCCTGCTCCGTGGACACTCGCTCCAGCTCCGTCTGCTCTTCACCGGCGGTCTGCGTCAACTGTCGGCGGGACTCCCCAAACGCTTGTGCCTCCCTCCCCGCCTGATCCAGTTCGCGTTCCAGCCGTTCCCGCTGCGCTCCCAGCCGCGCATCCGCTTCGTCAATCTGCAAAATCTGATTATTCAAGGTCGCCGCCTGCTGAACAGCGTCGATCAGGTCGGTTCGCAACCGCTCCAAGTCGTCTTCGAGCGCCTGCAATTGGCCGCCGGAATCATTCGCGAGTGCGACTCGATCCGCCTCCTCCGTCTCGAGGCCCTGGACTTCCCGCTGCAGCCGATCATCCTCTGCCCGTTTGGTCCTGACTTCACCTCCGAGCGACCCGATCAAACCCGCCACAGTGGCGGATTCATTTTCCAGTTCCTGGAGTCTTTGCTCCAGCGCCTCCAGTTGCTGGCGTGTGTACTCAATGCGATTCTGGGCCCGGTCCTGCTCCAGGTTGGCTTGCGAAAGACCTCCTTGGCTCTGGCGAAGCAGGTCTTCCAATTCAAAGCTGCGTTGCTGCGAGGTCTCCTGCTCGAGTTCGAGGGCGCGCATTCCCTGCTGGGCGGACTCCGCTTGCGCCGCCGCCTGACTCAATTCGGATTGAGTCCGGGTGATGGTTTCTTCAAACCCCACCAGCTGGTTGAAGAGGATGGTCGTTTCTTTTTCACGGAGCTCTTCGCGCAGTTCCTTGTACCGCCGCGCCTTTGAGGCCTGCCGCTTAAGGGAGTTCAACTGGCGCGTGACTTCTTCGATAATATCGCTAATCCGCGAGAGGTTCAGCTTCGCGGACTCCAGTTTCGCTTCCGCCAGCTTCCTCTTGGCCTTGTATTTGGTCGTCCCGGCGGCCTCTTCAATCAGGATCCGCCGATCGCTCGGTTTGCTGCTGAGGATTTGTCCCACGCGCCCCTGTTCAATGATGGCATACGAATTGGGTCCCAGCCCCGTTCCCATGAACAATTCCTGAATATCCCGCAAACGACACTGTCTCCCATTGAGGTAGTATTCGCTTTCCCCGGAACGATAAAGCTTGCGGGTGACAACAATCTCTCCCGGTCGCGGTTCCATCCTCCTCCGGGCCCGGGTCCTGCGAGCGGGGGTGGGGCCGGAGTCTTTGTCGGACGACGTTTCCTGGACGGGCTGCTCTTCCTGAAATAGATCCTCTTGCCTCACCTCCGGCGTCATCTCTCCGGACTCACGACCGAATTCAGGATCCACCAGCGTCAGAGAAACCTGCGCCAGTCCCAAGGGCTGCCGGTCCCGGGTCCCATTGAAGATCACATCCTCCATCGATGAACCCCGCAAACTCTTAACGCTCTGCTCTCCCAGCACCCAGGCAATAGCATCCGCGATGTTGGACTTCCCGCAACCATTCGGCCCGACAATCGCAGTGACACCACTCGCCTCGGAAAACATCAGCTCGGCCTTATCGCAAAAAGATTTAAACCCGATCATTTCAATGCGCGTTAACTTCAGCACAAGTTCACCCTCTGGATATTAGTTGGAATGAGATTCGCGGCGCGGGTCGGTCCATGGACAGGCTAAAAGATACAACCTATGGAATCCCGCGGAGTGTACCACACTACATCTTGAATTGCAAAGGACTCTCACACCTCTGTCAAAACTCTTTAGAAATGTCCCCTGGTTTAGGTTTTAGTTCTCAGCTTCTCCGGGGTAGAACGGAGGGAGCCCGCTGGGCGACTGGAGTGGCTCCCGGAGAAGCTCTCCGCGCCGGGGATTTCTCCCCCTAAGCAGCCTGGGAGGCTTTGTCCCTCGATAGGATTCCTGCTAGCAGGGATCGCGCGCCCCGGACCCAAAAATGAAACCGAATCTGCGCCACGGCGTCCTTTACATGTAACAAGTCAAGGGAACATCGGAAATGGATGGTTCCCTTTCGAAGAGTCAGTGCTGAGCGAATCTTCTTGAATAGAGGCCCGGAGGCTGGGATGTCCGCCACATCGCGGAAGGTCTGCTGGATTATTCTTGTGATGTTGGTCGGCGGCTTCAGGCCGATGACATGGGCCTGGGGGCCTGACGGCCATATGTTCATCAATCGGGTGGCCCTCAAACATCTCCCTTCGTCCTTGCCCCCATTCACCAGGTCAGATCCCGCGTGGATTGAATATCTCGCCAGTGAACCGGATCGCTGGGGCGGTCCGGCACTGGGACTCGCGCAATCTCCGGATCACTTTATTGATCTTGAAAGCGTAAACTTTCTGAAGGAGTTTCCCGGAAACCGTTTCGAATACATCCATGCGCTGGAGGCGCAGCGGGTGAAACTTCTGGCGAAAGGTAAGACGAGGGAAGCCGATGAATTGTTGCCGGAACGAGTGGGTTTCCAGCCCTATGCGACCTGTGAAGTCTATGAGAGGCTGGTCGTGGCTTTCCGTCAGTATCGCTTGGCGGTCGCCAGGCAACTGCCTACCGTGGCTGCGGAAAAAACGGCCTTATTCTATATGGGTTGGTTGGGACATTACGTCGGAGATGGCTCAAATCCCTTACACACCACCGTCAATTACAACGGCTGGGTAGAACCAAACGAGAATGGCTTCACCGTGGAGCAGAACACGCATTTCAAATTCGAATCCCAGTTCGTCCACGATCGTCTCACACCGGCCGACTTTGAGGCGAAGGTCCACGATCCCTCGGTCATTCGAGATGTGTTTAAAGATTATCTGGAGTATCTGAAGAATTCTTATGCCCTGGTGGTGCCTCTTTACAAACTCGAGAAAGAGGGCGCATTCAACGGGGCTGGCAATGAGCGCGGCAAGCAGTTTGTTGTGAATCGGCTTGCTGCCGGGGCCCAAAAGCTTGTGGACCTGTGGTATTCCGCCTGGCTAGCCAGCGCCGAGACGCCGCTGCATCCGGCACGCCCCCGGGGTCGTGAACGCGGGACGGGCTCCGGTCCCCGTGAGGCCGACAAACCCGGGACCTATTGACGGATCAGCAGATAAATCCTCCGGGCAAACGCGGTCATCGCCTCATGGTGCTCCAGGGCGTCCAACCACCGGGTGGGGATTCCCTCGAGGCCATAGTGGGCCCCGGCAAGTGCACCGGTAACCGCCGCCAGGGCATAAACATCCTCGCCGCGGTTGACCGCCGTGATGAGCGCCTCTTCCAGACTTCCAGTCTTCATAAAACACCACAAGGCGGACTGGACGGTATCCACGACAAATCCTGAAGCGATGAGATCCTCTTCCCCCAGATAATCGATTTCATCCAAGATGTTTTTCCACAAATTGTTCTTTTTCCCGAACAGATATTCGATGCTGGGAGCGCGAGGGTCTTTCTCGTCACTTTGGATAAGTTGCGAAATCATCAGGTTCAGCAGCACCGCCCCCGTGGTGACGATCGGGTCCGCGTGAGTCATCATGGCGGAGTTGGAAGAGTGGGTGACCAGGGCCGCAGAGTCGGAGCAGTACCGCAAGGCGACGGGAAGGGAGCGAACCAGAGCACCGTTTCCGGCGCTTGAATGAAGGCGCTTGGAGTAAACCTTCTGGGATGCGGTCCTCCAGTTCTCTCCTTTGCTCAAGCGCTTGAAGGAGGCCACCGTGGTGTTCCCGATTCCCTTCGGTTTCGTCTTGTACCACTGCAACAATTTCATCGCGGCCCGGTCCACGTCAAAGGTTCCCTCTTCGAGGATGGACTCCAACACACAGATCATCATCTGCGTATCGTCTGAAAACTGCCCGGGCCGAAGACGCAGCCAGCCTCCACCGAGCATTTCCCGAATTTCAACATATTGGTCCCGGATTTCATCGCGGGAAAGGAATTGAACCGGTGCGGTTAGCGCGTCGCCTACCGCTGCCCCAAGGATCACACCCTGAAACTTTGAGATCATTCCGCTCATCTTCTTTAACGCAGGACTTCCCCCGGAATATGTCTGGACCATCATCTTACCCGATTGAAGCGATGGCCGACATCATTCGGCCGGTTCGGCCGTTCTCCTTTCGATGTGAAAAGAACAGCTCCGGATGGCACCCCGTACACGCCGGACTCACGGATATGTTCTCGCCCCGCACGCCGGCATCCATCAACTGATCCCGATTGGCGGCGATGAGATCGAGAAAGAACTTCTCCCTCCGCCCGGCGCCGCTCGCCGGGTTCCTGTCCGACTGTGTCGTCTCCCCGCCGGGCGGTAGCACGGAAAAATATTTGTCCGGTCCGGGGACTGTTTTCCGGAACGCCGCAAGAACCTCATCGCCCACTTCGTAACAACACGCCCGGATGGACGGCCCGATGGCGGCCTTTAGGTTCGAGGCGGGGCCAGCTCCCTTCCGAACGAGGGTCTCGACGGTCTTTGCGGCAATTCCCTGTGTCGTCCCTCGCCATCCTGCGTGCACGACGCCCACGGCATGAGAATTGGAATCCACCATAAGGATCGGGAGACAATCCGCAGTGACGACTGTTAGAACTACCTGCGAGACCTCTGTGACCGCAGCGTCCGCGTCGATGATAGGATGCGAGAGCACCCTGGATGCGATGAGTGCAACCCGATCAGAATGGCTCTGCCGCAAGCGGACCACGGAGAAACCTTCCATTCCGATCGCCTCGAAGAAGGCCACGCGATTAGCTTCGACGGCCCTTCGTGAGTCAAACTCGGTGAAACCCAGGTTAAGCGAACCGGATGGGAAGACACTCTGTCCCCCCACCCGGGTCGAAAATCCATGCCGCAGCCAGGGAATGGCCGCCAGGGCTGGAGACTTCAGGATGTGGAGGTCTTTTTCCTTGAGTTCTACAAATTTCTCGCTAGAATTTCGAGCAGTGAGGATTGGTTCTTTCATCAAAGAAAGGCCCCGCTCGTGACCATTGGAATCGGCATTGATCTCATTGAACTGAATCGCGTTCGATCGTCATTGAAACGACATGGAAATCGCTTCAAGCAACGGCTTTTTACGGAAGGTGAGATCGAGTATTGTGAGGCCAAAGGGTCAAATGCCTTTCGACATTATGCCGCCCGCTTTTCAGCCAAGGAAGCTGTTATGAAAGCCCTCGGCCTGGGTTGGCAAAAAGGAATCTCCTGGAAGGAGATCGAAGTTTACCGAAGCGAAACGGGTCAGCCCCAAATCCGGCTAGCAGGATCGACTGCCCGAACCGCCCTCAAGCTCAAATCCAAACGAATCCTGCTCTCCCTCACTCATTCCGAGCATTACGCGGCGGCGTTTGTCATCATCGAGGGATGACCCTCTCACACATCCGTGAACATGAACTGATTCCTCGGCCGCAGGAATGGGATGGGGTCGGACTATGTTCAGCCCATCTCGCGCAAAAACCCCTCGGCGCCAGACGAGAACTCGTCCCTGGACGCGCTCAATCAAAAGTCTCTTGCGTTCGCCGGACGAATTCACCGATCAACATTCCCTGGACAATGCCTTCAATCTTCACGTCTACGATCTGGTTCGGCTCAATCGCCTCGCCGGCAACATTGACCTCAAGGAAGTTGTCACTCATGGACCCGGTGAATTCGCCGCCCCGCGGCTCCAGCGTTACCACTGAAAGAATCTTGCCCAGCATCTGTTGCTGAAACTTGAATTTCTTCCTTTTCCCAAGATCTCGCAACTCCGCACTGCGACGTTTGATCGCCAGAGGGCTGACCTCACCGCGCATTTCCGCCGCCGGGGTCCCCGGCCTGGGGGAAAAAGAAAAGACATGGAGGTAAGTGAGGGGCGAGCGCTCAATGAACGCCATCGTGGCTCGATGCTCTTCCTCGGTTTCTCCAGGAAATCCTGTAATCACATCGGCGCCGATGGCCGCGTCAGGGACCTTCCGGCGGATGGAGTGAACCACTTGAGCGTACTGATCGGCGGTGTAGGGGCGCCGCATCAAGCGCAGGATGCGATCGACGCCGCTTTGTAACGGGACGTGCAAATGCTTCGCAAACCTCCGGGAGCGGGCGACATGGTCGATGACTCCCTCGCTCACTTCCAAGGGTTCAATGGAGCTGAGTCGAATCCGGCAGAGGTCCCGGACGTTCTCCAGCGCCTCCAGCAGGCTCAAAAGGCTCGTGCGCTCCTCGAGATCCCGACCATAGCTGCCGAGGTGAATCCCGGAAAGGACGAGTTCTTTATATCCCCCGGCCGCCAGGGCTTCGACCTGTTCCAGCACTTCACTCGGAGCCAGACTGCGGCTTCGACCGCGAACCGCCGGGATGATGCAGAATGAACAATTGGCATCGCAGCCATCCTGGATCTTCAATGAGGGCCGCGTCCGCTCCGTCGACGCAAAGAGCGCCTGTCCGACAAAAGGGGTTCTTTCGAGGCGAGTAAACTGATCAAGGTAAACTTCGGCGGTACAGGAGGGCGCCAGCGGTCTTTGGTCCGTGCCGGCAGGGTCGACCTCGGGCGTGTTTTGGAGTCCCGAGGCCAACTTCTCAATCATAATCTGGGCCAGCAGGTGTTTGTGTGAATTGCCGACGACACAATAGACGCCGGGAATTTGCCGGATCTCCTCCGAGGCGCGCTGTGCGTAACACCCTGTGACCACAATTTTCGCCCGGGGGTTTTCGCGCCGCACCCTGCGGACGGTTTGCCGCGCATCCCGGTCCGCCGCTGCCGTCACCGTACAAGTATTCAAAATGACAATGTGGGCCTCCGCCATGGATGGCGCCTTCTCAAAAGAGCAAGCAAGCATCTCCCGTTCGATCTCGCCGCCATCCGCCTGCGTGGCCCGGCACCCAAAATTGATGATGTGGAAGTTGGACAATCCTGTCTGTCCCTTTCAAGAATGGACCGCTTGAGGCGTGCTATCTTATCTCACGAGAGGGAGACTTGTATAGGCAGGTGCGCGCCTTCTTGCCTTTGAGCAACGTTCGCATCATTTCATCAGTCCACGTATTGGAAGGTCTTGCCCGAGGGTCCTTGACCCCGGGGAGACCTGGTTCGGCAAAGTCGGGCCTCTGGAACCGACAGCGTTTCCGTAAGCCCTGCTGGGGTCTCATCGAAACCTCACGAATCCCCCCTGTGTTCCGGCCGGGCGCGCAGACTTCTGTTCTCGAGATTCGCGCCATCGCTAGGCTTCTTCCGGCAATCCCAGCTCGCGCCAACGCCGCATGCCCCCGTCCATTGAGATCACATTCTTATAACCCATTTTCTGAAGGGTATCGGCGGCCAACGCAGATCGAAATCCTCCTCCGCAATACAGAATGATCTCCGCGTCAGGGTCGGGGATTGCATTCTCGATGTCTCGTTCAATGATACCTTTCCCGAGGTGGATGGCACCTTTCGCACGACCGGCCTCCCATTCACCGTCCTCGCGGGTGTCAACAAAGAAGAACCTGTCCCCGCGCTTGATCTTTTCCGCCACCTCTTCAACCGTCATTTGTTTTATCCGCGACTTGGCCTCGTTCACCAAAGCAAGAAAAGCCGGAGAATGTTTCATCAGACCCTCCCGGAATCATTTGTAAAATTGAGCGTAAGAAACGCCCGGCGATGATCGTGGGTGCACAGCCGAGCATCCCCGCATTCAGGATTCAAGATTCAAGTGGTAGGGGTGCACCGCTGAGCACCCCTGATTTCAGTATCAGAATTTCATCGCACTACACCCACCGGGTCAACTTCCCGTTTAAGCTGGCCGCAAGCGGCCAGGATATCCAGTCCTCGGGGCTTTCGAACAAAGACCGAGAGGTTTTTCGAGGCCAGGTATTCCTGGAACCTGAAAATGCGATGCGCGGGCGACGAATGAAAAGGCAGTTCAGCCGCTTCATTCAGTGCCAGCAGGTTGATCTTGGCCCGGATGCCATTCAGCAACTTGACGAGGCGGCGTGCATCGGCGTCGCTATCGTTGATGCCGTCGAGCAGGACGTATTCAAAGGTCAAGCGTTCGCGCGGGTGCAGGGGATAATCCTGGCACGCCTGCATTAAGCTGGCCAATGAATACTTTTTATTGTGGGGCATCAGCGCTGTGCGTTGCTCTTCGGTAGTTGCGCTCAACGAAATAGCGAGATGCGGGCGCACCGGCTCCTGTCCCAGATCATAGATCCTGGGGACCATGCCGGCTGTGGAAAGGGTCATGCGGCGAGGAGAAATGGCCAGACCGTTCGGATCGGCCAGTAGACGGATCGCCGCCATCACATGGTCATAATTCAGCAAAGGCTCGCCCATGCCCATGAACACGAGGTTCAGGCGCGAACTCGCCCCGAGACTCCGCGGGGCATCCTTCACAATTCCCATCACTTGCCCAACGATTTCCCCCGAGCTCAAGTTGCGTTTAAAGCCCAGGGTGGCCGTAAGGCAAAACTTGCAATGAAAGGAGCAGCCCACCTGGGTCGACAAGCACAGGGTCGTTCGATGCTCCTCCGGAATAAAGACCGCTTCCACGGTCTCGCCCCCATCGACTTCGAAAAGGTATTTGACTGTCGCATCCGCCGACTGCGTCCGGCGAACGACCCGTGGCAGGGTAATCGAGAATTGCCCCGACAGTGCACGCCGCAGGTCCATCCGGAGATCGGTCATGGCGTGAAAGTCGCCGATCAACCGTCCATAGAGATTATGGAACACCTGGCGGGCGCGATAAGGCTCCAGCGCCGAGCCCATGAACAGCTCTTCAAGGCGGGACGGTTCGATCCCGATTAATTCCAGCTTCTCTCGAGGAGACATGCACGAAAAGTCTAACACGCGGAACGAGGCCCCACAAGCGGGGGAAGGCCTAATCAGCCATTGGAGGGGTGAGAGAGCTCAGTCCAGCGTCATCAAAGGGGACGGCCTGAGCCTTTCGATTGTCATCCCCAGTCCTCTATGTTACAGTTTGAATGACCTTTGCCCAATGGAAAAAATCAAGAAAACCACTTTGGAGAATGGGCTGACGATAGTGACGGAGCAGCTCCCGCACGTGCGATCGGTCTCCCTGGGGGTGTGGCTTCGCAGCGGATCGCGGCGCGAAACCCGGGAGCAAAATGGCATTGCCCATTTCATTGAGCACATGCTTTTCAAAGGAACCCGGAATCGATCTGCGGAAGAGATCGCCCGGGCGGTCGACTCCATCGGGGGAAACCTCGACGCCTTCACCGCCAAGGAGTGCACCAGCTTCAGTATCAAGGTGTTGGACGAGCACCTGAAATTTGCCATCGATCTGGTGTCGGATCTGGTGTTGAATCCCCGGCTCGATCCCAAGGCGATCGACAAGGAACGAGGCGTTGTTCTTGAAGAAATCAAGATGGTTGAGGATACGCCCGATGACCTGGTCCATGAACTGTTGGTCCAGAACTTTTGGAAGAACCACCCCTTGGGATGGCCGATTCTTGGCACCGAAAAGACCATTGCCCGGATCGAGCGTCGGCAGCTGGAGAAATATTTCCGCGAATGCTACGTTCCCAAGAACATGATTGTCGCCGCGGCCGGGTGTCTGGACCATCTCCGGCTGGTAGGATGGATCGAAAGAAAGTTTGGTCGGCTCAATCACTCCCCCGCTCCCCCCAAGAGTCCGGCCCCGCAGAGCTTTGCCGAGATCATTACGCGGAACAAGCGTTCGCTGGAGCAGGTCCACCTCTGTCTGGGAATGCCCTCTTATCCCCTGACGCACCCGAACCGGCACGCCACCTATGTCCTCAACACGATCCTGGGAGGGGGGATGAGCTCCCGGCTGTTTCAGAACATTCGCGAGCGGCGCGGGCTTGCCTACACCGTCTTCTCGAACCTCGATCCGTACAGCGACACCGGCTGCCTTTCGATTTACGCCGCCACCGCTCCCAAGTCGACAAAACAGACGATCGCGCTCATCCTTCAAGAGATGAAAAAGATGACAGCCTCCAGGGTTTCGAAAGAGGAGCTGGTGCGGGCGAAAGAACACCTCAAGGGCGGTTTGGTCCTGGGGCTGGAGTCGACAGGCAGTCGAATGGCCAATCTGGCGCGACAGGAACTCTACTTCGGGACCTATTCTTCAATCAGCCAGATGATGCGGAGCATCGACCGGGTCTCGGCGGATGAGGTCCGGGAGGTGGCCCGCGATTCCTTCAACCCGCGAAAAATCGCACTCTCCCTGGTTGGAAAACTGAATGGAATTCAGGTCCGGCGTTCCCAGCTGGGAAGCTGAATCGGGCGAGCCTCTATGAGTGTTGAGATCTGCGTGTTGGGGAGCGGCAGTGGAGGCAATTGTACTTATCTGGGGACCTCAAAGACCCGGCTGCTGGTCGATGCCGGATTCAGCATGAAGGAAACGGCAAGACGATTGGCGACCATCAACGTCCCGCTCGATTCCATCCAGGCCCTGGTCATCTCGCACGAACACTCCGACCACATCCACGGCGTTGAGACCCTGACCAAGAATTTGAACATCCCGGTTTATATCGCTCCCGCGGCGCTCGATGCCATGCGGATCGACGCGGCAAAATACCCTTTCGAGTTCATCCGGGCGGGCACTTCGTTCACCATTGGTGATATTGAAGTCCATCCCTTTTCCATCCCTCATGATTCGATTGAGCCCCTGGCCTTTCGGTTCGACACGTCGGGCATCAGGACGAGCGTGGTCACCGATCTGGGCTACATTCCCGAGCTGGTCAAGCAACGGGTCGCCGGAAGTCATTGCCTGATCTTTGAAGCCAACCACGATCTGGACATGTTGAAGGTGGGCCCGTACCCCTGGTTTGTCAAACAGCGGGTGATGAGCCGGCATGGGCATCTCTCCAACGAGGCGACGGCCCGATTTTTTGAGGAGGACTACGACGGGGGGGCTGAGCATGTGTTGCTGGCCCACATCAGCCAAAAGAACAACCACCCCGAGATTGTTCGCATGTCCATGGTCCAGGCCTTCGAGAAACGCGGCCTTGCTACGCAGACCATTCAACTGACCTCGCAGACCGAGCCTTCTCCGCTGATTCGATTGTGAACTCCTGCCGGCCCCCGCGACCCGACAATTTCTTTTTCCTAATTGTTTTTGTAATGCTAGTATTTGACCGCCGAACGGCGATTGAAGAGAGATTCGCAGGCGTCAGCATTGGCCCGAGATGGAGATCCTCCGGATCCCGGAGAGCGGAGAGAGCTCCGCGTGGAGGCGAACATTGATCCCGCGCTATACGCGCCCTGAAATGGGGCGCATCTGGACCGAAGAAAACAAGTTTCAGAAGTGGTTGGACGTGGAAATTGCGGTGGCCGAGGTCCAGGCGGCGCGGGGGCTGATCCCGAAGTCCGCGGCACTGGCCATCCGTCGCCGGGGGCGATTCAAGGTCGCGCGCATCAATGAAATTGAGGCCGAGGTCAAGCACGATGTCATCGCATTCACCACGGCGGTCTCGGAACAGGTGGGCCGCCCCGCCCGCTATCTGCACTATGGTTTGACCTCCTCGGATGTTGTGGATACCGCGAACGCCCTCCTGGTCCGGGATGCATCCCGGATCATCGCCGAGGATCTGAAGCAGCTGATGGTGGTTTTGGAACGGCGAGCCTTCGAGTTCAAGCACACTCCGATGGTGGGGCGCACCCATGGAATTCATGCGGAGCCCACCACGTTTGGTCTGAAGCTGGCAGTCTGGTTCGATGAAATGCGGCGTCAGGTGGAGCGGTTTGAGCTCGCGCGAGAGCAGATGCGAGTGGGAAAGATCTCCGGCGCCGTGGGAACCTCGGCCCACCTGCATCCTTCCATCGAGGAGGCGGTATGCAGGAAACTGGGGTTGAAGACCGCTCCCGTCTCTTCTCAAATCATCCAGCGAGATCGGTACGCCTTCTTCCTGAGCACGCTGGCCGTGATTGCCTCCTCGCTTGAGAAATTCGCCCTCGAAATCCGCAACCTGCAGCGGACTGAGGTTCGGGAAGTCGAGGAGTATTTTGCCAGGGGTCAGAAGGGCTCCTCGGCGATGCCGCACAAGCGAAACCCAATCACCGGTGAACAGATCTGCGGCCTTGCCCGGCTGCTGCGATCCAATGCGATGGCCGCCCTGGAGAACGTCGCTCTCTGGCACGAGCGCGACATCTCACATTCTTCGGTGGAGCGTGTCATCCTCCCGGATTCCACGATTCTGATGGACTATCTTCTGGCACGAACCGCATCCCTCATCGAACGCCTGTTCGTCTATCCGGAACGCATGAAACAGAATCTGGAATTGACGCGCGGCCTGCTATTTTCGGGTGAACTCCTGTTGAAACTTACGGAAAAAGGGGTTTCCCGTGAGACGGCCTACGAATGGGTCCAACGAAATGCCATGCAGGTGTGGGCGAATGAATCGCTGAATTTCAAAACCGCGGTGCTCCAGGACGAGGAGATACGCAGGCATCTTTCTCCCCGGGAAATCGGGGGTGTTTTTGATGTTCGCGCTTCTTTGAGGAACGTCGATCGGATCTTCCAAAGGGTGTTCGCACCCAAGAAAACCTAAGAATCAACAGACACGGACACAAAAGGCACCCCAAGCACAAGGGCCTCTACGAAGTGGAGGGAGAAATCCCCTTTTGTGATTGCGGTGTCACGGTGCGGTTTCCGACAAAGCGGGCCGGGACATGAAGCTCACGAAGTTTACCTGGGTGGATCTGGTTCTCCTCATGACGGTCGCGGTTCTCCTTGTCTTCATTTTTGCTGAGAAACCGCGGGTTTACCCGCGCACCCAGACGCAGTTGAATCTCTCGCTGGCCCTGTTGCCGCTTTACGCCTTGTATTCCCTGCTGCGGATGATCGTCGCCTATGTCCTCTCGCTGGGGTTTTCGATCTGGGCCGGTTATCAAGCCTCGACCTCCATCCGGGCGAGAAGAATCATCCTGCCGGCGCTCGATATTCTTCAATCCGTCCCGATTCTAGGCTTTTTCCCCGCAGCCGTTTATTTCTTCATTCGACTGGCGCATGGCAGCCCCATCGGGGCCGAGGCGGCAGCCGTCTTTCTGATCTTCACCTCGCAGGCCTGGAACATGGCCTTTGCTGCGTATGAATCTTTGACGACCATTCCCGAAGATTTGCTGCTGGCCAGCCGCCAATTTCGCCTCACGGGCATTCAGCGGTGGATCCGACTGCTGCTCCCTTCCTGCGTCCCCAAACTTTCCTACAATTCCATGCTGTCCTGGGCGGCAGGATGGTTCTTTCTCATTGCCAGCGAAATCATTGCCATCGGAAATGCCAGTTACACGCTGCCGGGCCTGGGGAGCTACCTCCAACAATCGCTCGAGCGGGGACGGAATTCCAACTTCCTCCTTGGACTGCTGACCCTGATCGGCGTGGTCACCCTGCTTCATTTTGTTCTTTGGTCTCCCCTGCTCGAGTGGTCGAAGCGCTTCCGATACGAAATGACGGCCGCAGGTTCAAGCGAAGGGGGCAGTTCATGGATCCTGAAGTTGGTCAAGCGCTCTGAAGTCTTCCGCTACCTCCAGAAAAGGATCCTGGGCCCGGCCCTCGAGGAGGGACCCCGGATGCTCGAAGGGGCTTTCAACCGAGTGCCCCGAAGCACGATCCGAGTGAGCTCCATCTTGTTGCTTGGGATCGTCCTGATCGGGTTTGGATATGGGGCGATTCAAATCGGCAGGATCGTTATGCGGCCTTGGCCTCAAGAAGCCCTGACCATCCCTTTGGCGCTGCTTTACAGCTTCCTTCGCCTTCTGCTGGCTTATGCGATCTCCATCGCGTGGACCCTGCCGGTGGCCGCGTTGATCAGTCGCAGCCCGCGGTGGTCGCGGACGCTGCTCCCCATCGCCGAGATCCTCGCCAGCGTTCCCGCGACCGCGTTCTTTCCTCTCATCGTCGTCCTCGTGTTGCGCCAGGGAGCAAACTCCAACCTGCCGTCGGTCCTGCTGGTGCTGACCGGGATGCAGTGGTACCTGCTTTTCAATTTGATCGGGGGCATCCAGAATATTCCCGAGGACATGCGCGAGGTGGCCCAGGCGCTTCGCTTGCGGGGGTGGCGTTACATGCGACGTGTCCTGATCCCGGCCGTCATTCCGAGCCTCATTACGGGGTCCATCACGGCATGGGGAGGCGGGTGGAATGCGCTGGTCTTGAGCGAGTTTGTCAAGTACGGCGAGCAGACTTACGGAGTCACGGGCATCGGGGCCATGCTGGTCAAGGCCAACGATAACGGGAACATTCAAATGGTCCTGGCGACGGTCCTCTCGATGGTGATCGTAGTCACTTCCTTGAATCGCTTCTTTTGGAGACGCGCCTACGACTATGCCACCCGGAAGTTCACGCTGGAATACTGAGCGGGGGGACAACCCACATCGGGCTGTCGCTCGAATCAAATCGCCGCGTCAGCCCCGAGGGCGATCGGGGTAGCCGACAACACAGCATCCCCTGGACATGTTGAAGCCCCACCAGCGGGTGTTCCCCGAGATCCCGCTCCGCCGGGTGCCCCCCCATTGGAAATCTCAGATCTCTTGAGCAAGGAAGGAGGAGCCGACCGGTTTCCGCCCTCGGGGGGTTTCCTCAAAAATAAAAGCACCGAATGCCGAGGGATCACTCGGCTTCCGGTGCTTCAACAAAAGGAGAACCATCAGTCTTCGCCAGGATCAACGCCTACTTAAAACTTTGCAATGCCTCCGCCTCATTGGTGAACACTTCAAATACTGTCAACAGCTTTGTGATTTGAAGCAGGTCCTGAACTTTCTTCGTCAGGTTGAGAAGTTTAAGCTGCCCCCCCTGGTTCGTGGTGGTCGTAAAGCTGGAGACCAACTCGCCGATCCCCGAGCTGTCAATGTAAGTCACATCGCCCAGGTTGAGCAGAATCTTCTTCTCCCCTCGCGCCAGGAGGTTGCGGATGGTATCCCGCAAAATCACGTTCCCTTCTCCCAGTGTGATCTTTCCATTGATGTCCACGACATTCACGATGTCGACTTTCCGAGTCTTCAATTGCATAGTCACAGTCTCTTCCCCTCCTCAGGTTCTAACTTGCATTCGAATTTGAATTGGAAGACAACCGCTTCACCATCATTACCTCGCTGCCGTCGTTGTTACGGCGGCGAACACTGAATTCATCCATAAATGAGCGGATGATAAAAATGCCGCGCCCGGAGGTTTTCAGGATATTATTTTCTTCCAAAGGATTTGCGATGGAAGCCGGATCGAACCCCTGACCCTCATCCCGCACAAAAATGGTGAGCTTGGCCGGGGTCAAACTGATCTCAAGTTCGACCTTCTTGGATTCATCGCAACGATTCCCGTGCTGGATGGCATTGATGACCGACTCTCGTACTGCCATCTCGACACGGTGAGACTCCGCCTCCTCGAGCCGGAACCGATCCATCACCGAATGGACGAATTTTTCAGCCACTTCAACGCTCTGGAAATTGCTATCCAGAGTTACAGAAACCTTGGTTTCGGTGGCATTCATCCCGCGCGGTGGGAACCTCCTCGAGGTTTGACCCTGCTTTAGCGCACTAGAACTACCATAGCGTCCAAGCTTTGTCAACGTTTGTTTTCCCGCAAGTATGTGAAAAATCAATACGTCTGGACCCTGTGGAGGAGGACACAGAACCCCCCTGCGGATTCCCTCGTCAGCACAATCTTTGGGGAGGAAACTGGCCTGATTTGATTATCCCAGGACCCTGACGGTTCGAAAGGAGAGAATCGCTTTTCCGCCCGTAGGCCGGCCAAAAGATGTGGCAGGATCAAATACGGTGAAATAGAGAACCCTCTCAAGACTCTCGACAACCGGAGGGCTGTCGGGTCCACTGAGAATCTTGAAATCGTACACACGCCCGTGAGGATCCACGCTGGTCTCCACGAGAATGGGCTCATCCGGGAGACTGCTGCTTCCGTCCGTGGCGATCGGAAGGAAACTGTTCGGCCGGGACCGGGGAGACGTGTGAATGGAGAGCTGAACATCCCCGGGGGCATTGGGCAAGGCCGGGGTCATCCACAAGGTGCTGAACATGACGGTGAAACAGACAATCGCGAGCAGCACCCCCGCCAGTGCGGGCACCGCCATGGGACGCAACAAGTTTTCAATTCTCATCCAAAACCGATCGCTGAATGAGAAGGACGCGCGCTTGGAATATTCCGCGCGAATCGCCAGCCCCAACTCGCGGGGCGCCGCATGATGGGGCAGATTTTGCATCCACTGCTTGACCCGGGTCAGCTCTTCGAAGTCACGCCGACAGGAGGGACAGGTTGCAAAATGGGCCTGCATGGCCTGCTGCGCTCCACGGTCCCCCTCGACTGAATCCAAAATACGTTCTTTGTATTCTTGGCAATTCATAACCGCCTCTTTCTAAGCTTGCGAGAACCTCCTAGACCCGCTGCTCCGCATCGAGCAAAGTCCGCACCTTGTCGCGAAGAAGTTCTCGCCCGCGCAAAATGCGCGATTTAACCGTTCCGATGGAGATATGGAGCGTGGAGGCAATCTCCTCGTAAGAGAATTCTTCCACATCCCTCAGGAGAACTGCCATCCGATACTTCATGGGCAACGTCCGTAAGGCCGACTGCAACCGTGCTTCCAGTTCCAATTGAATGACCCGCTCGGAGGGAGTCGGGGCATGATCCCTCAGCACATTCTCAAAAACTCGTGTCTCCCCGTCATCAGGGTCGACCAGATCCAGGGATACCGTTCGATTGTAACGGCGCCGCAGCCACCAGCGATGCCAGTTGGCGGCCTCCCGAATGGCGATCCGATAGATCCAGGTCCGCAAATTGGAGTCGCCGTTGAATCGCCCGATCCCACGATAAATCTTGATGAAAACTTCCTGGGTGACATCCGCGGCATCGTGCGGATTTCCCAGGAGACGATACAGCAAGTTATAGATCGAATGCTCGAATTGCCCGACCAAGTGTACATAGGCCGCTTGCGAGCCCGCCCGCAACTGCTCGACGAGTTGACCCTCCACCGGGGGAGCCCAACGGGATGCTTCACCCATCTTCTCAACGGCCATTTCACTGGACATCGGAATCCTCGCAGCTCCAACACTTCACCGCATAGGTCCAACCTTCATGTGCACATGCGTCCAGCCTCAGTCTATCTTATTAGACGCCAAAAATGAAAAAAAGTTCCACTTCGGGGCAAATTTCAGACAAGTTCAAGGGGATGATCGCCTTAGAGAGCAAGGAAAACCCAAATCCCAAAGTCCAAATTCCCAATAAAACCCAAATCCCAATTGAGCATCTTCAAATTATTAGCTCCACAGCGCCAGGATTGCTCGACCTGCGATTACCGTCGACAAGGCTACACTCACTCGTTAAGGCTTGCGACTTCGCTAGATCCATATTCGCAGCCGTAGGTCTTTGGCGTTTGGGTTTTATTGGGAACTTGGATTTTGGGATTTGGAATTTACCTTGTGTTGTGATAATGTTCCGTGCCGCGTCAGGTACCGCCCCTCAAGGGTGGTCGGTCCGATGAAGCCCGTGCCGAGGTAGCTCAGGTGGTAGAGCGCAGCCCTGAAAAGGCTGGCGTCGGCGGTTCAACTCCGTCCCTCGGCACCACCACTCTTTCTATCCACTTACCACATTATTTCTTTCAGTCACACAGGCCCGCTTCACCCAGGGGGAAGAACCTGGAATGCGGGGGCCTGCTGCCGCTTTCACAGGGCGAAGCCTGCTTCGCGGACAATTCCCCCAGGGCAGGAAACCGCGTCAAAGCAGGGCGCGAGCATGTTTGCGCACCCCAAGTGCTTTCATTCCGGATCGCTCAGCTCACCCACCTTGCAATGGCAAAAGCCACTGCCGCGGCCACGCCTCCAACACCTGCCGTCTGAAAGGCGGCGCGCAAGGGGGTCTTCACGGTGAAACGTCCTTTGATGTAGCCAAACACCAGGAGCGCCAGGAGGGTCACCCCGATGGATCCCGCCAGGGCGGTGTGCACCGAGGAGAGGAACAGATAAGGACTCAAAGGAATCAACCCGCCAAAGACATAGGCTAAGGCAATCGTGAGGGCGCTCGTCCGGGCCCGGCCGGGGTCGGGGGCCTCAATGCCCAGTTCAAACCTCATCATGAAATCCACCCACCGGGTTCGGTCGCTTCGGATCGCCTCCACGACTGCATGGACATGATCCTCATTCAGGCCGTAAGACCGGAAGATGCCCGCCACCTCCCGGGCTTCCTCCTCGGGTAGCTCCACGGTCTCGCGGTCTTCCCGGGCCTTTTCCGCAGCGTAATGCTCTTCGTCGGTGCGGGCTGCCAGGTAACCTCCCAGCCCCATGGCAATGGCTCCTGCCGCGATTTCTGCAAAGCCTGCGGTGATGATAATGGAGGTGGCGGCCACTGCGCCGGAGAGGCCCGCAGCCAAGGCAAAGGGAACGGTCAACCCATCGGACATGCCAATCACAATATCGCGAATGAGGGCCGAGGCGGTGAAGTGCTTTTCAACGTGGGGGGTCTGTGGCATGAATCCCTCCTGGCAGGAGCCGGGTGCCCGGCCCCCGAGAGGAACGGAGGGGCGGGGCGCTCCCGACGCATATTGAAATTGAATTTCACTTTCATTCCGAGTTTTTTTGATCTATAATCCCGGAGAGAGGATAAATCAAAAACGCCGGGGTGACCATCCCCCGGACAGGAGGAGATCGGGTCCATGTTCCAGGCCTTCATCATCACGCTTCGGGAAGGCGTCGAGGCCTTCCTGATCGTCGCTATCAGCATCGCTTTTCTGAAAAAAAGCGGCCGGGCCAAGTTGCTGGGGGCGGTCTACTGGGGAACCGCTGTCTCCGTGGCCCTGAGCATCGGCTTCGGAATGCTGTTGCGTCAAGGGGTGAACCAGTCCCTATGGGAAGGGATCCTGGCGGCGATTGCCGCCGTCCTGGTGGGAACGTTGATTCTATACATGTGGCGGGCCGCACGAACCATGAAACGGGACATCGAAACCCGGCTCGAAGCCGCTACCCACAACGCCGGCCGGATTGCGTCCTTTGCGGCCGTCTTCTTCTTTACCCTTCTCATGATCACCCGGGAAGGGATGGAAGCCGCTCTCCTGCTGATCAGCATGTCGTTCCAGCTGGCGTCGCTCCCCTTCCTCGCCGGGGCCATCCTGGGATTGTTTATGGCGGCCGCTATCGCCCTGCTCTGGGCCCGGTATGGCCATCGTGTCAACCTTGGATTATTTTTCCAGACGACCGCCATCTTCCTGCTGGTCTTCGTGGTGCAGCTGTTCATCTATTCATTTCACGAACTCTGTGAGGCTGGGGTCTTTCCCAATAGTGAGGCCCTCCATGCGGCCACTGAACCCTATGGGCCCGATGGCCACTACGGCCGGCTCCTCAGCTACAGCCTGGTGTTCCTGCCGGTGGCTTGGCTTCTCTTTTCGTCGCTGCTGCATAAGATGAAGCAGGCGCCTCATCCGGCGTTGACTCCCCGGACGGTTCAAGAACACCGCGATTAAGCACCTAGGCGAGGGTCTAGCATGGGCCGGATCAGGGTGAGGGTGTCTTCCCCTCGAACTGGAGAAGAAACGATCGGAGATCGATCTCGGCCAAGGAGTCAACCCGCAAATCGATACGAGCTCCGTTAAAGGAAAGGCGGGAGGTAATCGGGTTAGTGGCGACTACGCAAAAAATGCCGGCGCGGTTGGCGGCAATGACGCCGTTGGGTGAATCCTCGAAGACGATGGCCTGCGAGGCTCGGACCCGAAGGTCGGCCAGGGTGGATTGAAAAAGTTCGGGATCGGGCTTGGTGTGCGCCACGTCTTCGGCGCACTTCACCGCCTCCAGCCGGCTGAACAGATGGAGCCGGCGGAGATGTCCCTCCACCCAATTTCTGGGCGAGCTGGAAGCCACCCCCAGTTTCAAATTCAAGCGCCCGGCATCATCAAAAATCTTCTGTACTCCCGGAAGCAGTGGTTGGGATTCAACCGCTTCGCGCACTTCAGCTTGGCGCTCCATTCGAAGGGTTTCCCGTTCCAGAGTTCTTCCCGTTAGCTTCTCCAGGTGCGCGTGCGGATCGAAAACCATCCCCCGCCCCACACACATCGCCCACTCCTCAAAGGGAAGGTCCACACCGAATCGTCGGTAGACCCTTCTCCACGATTCAAAGGCCGGGGTCTCGGTGTCGAGAATCAGGCCGTCAAAATCCAGGATTAGAGCCTCGATTCCTGCCAATCAGCGATCCCCTTTCACTCTTAGTCCTGGCATGCCGGCATTGAGTGGTTGTTCATGCCGGAAGAGGGCGTCACGAATTCTCCTCATCACTGGTAATTCACACCTCAAAACCACCACGACACGTGGGACGGAAGATTCATCTTCCAGTGTTCTTCTGACTGAGCAGGGTGTGACCGATCATCTTGTAGAGCAGGCGCGCCCCCACATTGGCGTCCCACTGGTTACCCTCCGGCCCTGGAGCCACTTCGTTGAGATCAAAGCCAACGATGCGGCGCCCCGACTTCGCCACTGCCGCAATCACATAAACGGCCTCCTCAAAGGAGAGACCCCCGGGAACCGGCGTCCCGGTGTGTGGACACAAAGAGGGATTCAAGCCATCAATATCGAAAGAGACATAAACCTGTTTCGGCAGGTGAGCGAGAAATTCCGCGACGACAGTCTTCCAGGGCCGCCCTTCGAATTTCTGCGATTGCAAGTCCTCATCACAGTAAAGGCGAACGCGCCCCCTTGATTTCTGGACGACTTCCAATTCCTGTTCACAGAAATCGCGGATGCCGACCTGAACAAGTTTCTTGATTTGTGGAATCCGGGAGACGACGTTGTACATGATGGAAGCATGCGACCAGGTGAACCCTTCATAAGCGATCCGAAGATCGCAATGCGCATCAAAGTGGAGTATCCCCAAACCAGGAAACCGTTCGGCATAGGCCCGAATCAACCCGAAGGGTGTCGAGTGGTCCCCGCCCACTACACCGACAATTTTATTCTTCGAAATCAATCGGGTGGCCGCCTTGTAGACCACCTCATTCACCTGGCTGGAAATGGCATTCACGCGGGCCACCATTCGCCCCCATTTCGTTGAGGCTTCAGGGTTGCCCCCTCGCCGGATGATTTGCCGGGCCAACCGCCTGCCCTCCCGGTTCAGTCTCCGAATCTGAAGCGATTCCGGCATCATGTAGAGGCCCGCTTCATAGATCCGGCCTGCCGAGACATCGAATAAGTCCACTTGTTTCGAGGCTTTGAGGATGGCAGCCGGACCCGACGCCGTCCCTTCCCCGTACGATGTGGTAATCTCCACGGGCACCGGGAGCAAGATCACCTTGCTCTCTTCAAGCGTGCAGGAAAGCCCGTAGATGCCACTCGACGGACTGGCCGCTGCATTCGGGTCAAAATTCTTCTGAGTCATTTATAGCCCCTGGAATTTGTGGCCCCTCTCTCAACTGCTGGGAACTGGCAGGAAGGTCGTTTGTGACAGGGTGGGGGGATCCATCAACCGTCGCTGAGTACCCCATGGAAAGGAGTGATTCGCTCCATCTCAAATCGGAAACGGCTCTGTCACGCAATGGCGTCGCGCAGGGATTCAAATCATGGCGGAGAGACAGGGATTCGAACCCTGGTTACCCTTTCGAGTAAACACGCTTTCCAAGCGTGCGCCTTCAGCCACTCGGCCATCTCTCCGTCTCGCTTCCGACGAGCCGAGAGTGTACCACTGAACAGAAAAGTTCATCAAGGTGGAAAGACCCGTCGAAGACTGGGCCGCGCCACTCATTTGCATTCCGGGGGGTGGCCCACGGATTCTTCTCCCGGGGAATCGAACCCATCCAGTATGAAGAAGGATGACTCCTCAGGACGCCGCGAAACCGCGGGCTCAACCATTTCTGACCGCGATCCCCTGCATTTCGAAGTGCCCGCCACGCAGCAACGGCCCGGAGCCTATGAAAGCGCGCGCCGGAAAATCCTCCGAGAAGTAGCTGCGGTACCCGCGATTGAACTGGTCATAAAGAGAAAGATCGGGACAAAAGACCTGGACATACACAAGGTCGTCCATCGTCATCCCCGCCTCGGCCAAAGTGGCCTTGAACCCATCGAGCATCAAGCGGATCTCCTCGTTGATCCTTGAGGGAGGCTCACCGGTTTTGGGATCAATTCCTATCCGGCCGGCGAGATAAACAGTATTCCCTACCTGAACCCCGTCGCTGAACGGCGCCTGGACGGGGCGACGGGGAAGGTTGATGGTGCGGCGGCCCAGAACGGGGCGAGCAGGTTTTCTTCGACTCATGACCGCTTTACGAACCATGTTATTCCTCCATGGAAGATGGTAGTGGGGGCATTCAGGTTCAAAGGAGCCATGACATTTTACTTGGCTCCGGTCCTCTGGGGCACGATTATTTTGGACTCAGGAAATCACCGGAAGTTTGTGGCAATGAGGGAGGGAAATCAGCGGGAGAAAGAAGAGCGGGGGTTATTGGGCCGGCCCGGCCTCGGGCAGGGTGAGGGATTGCTTGATGGTAATTTGGCCGTCATTCACGGCGATCAAGCCCTTCTTCTGGAATTGTGTCAAGAAGCGGGTGACCGTCTCTCGGGACGCCACCACCATATTGGCGAGGTCCTTGTGCTTCAGTCTTAAATTGATCAGGACGCCCTCTCGGGTTCGGACCCCGTGTTTCAAACTCAACTCACTGAGCACGTACATGATTTTCCGCTCTGTGCTGAGCATGGTCAGCGCATGCAGGCGGCTCCATGACGTGCGGATTTGATCACACAGACTCTCGACGATCTTCATAAATATGGCGTGGTTTGCCACAATCCAGTTCACAAAGTCCGCTTTCGACATTGAATAGATCGTGGTTGAGTTGATCGCAGTCACACTGGCTGGTGTGGACTTTCCATCGATCAGCGACAACTCTCCAAAGGATTGCCCCGCCCCGTGCACCGCAAGGATCTGTTCCCGCCCGTCCTCGGTCATCTTCCAAACCTTAACCAGCCCGCGCTTGATCACATACATGTACTGCCCGGCCTCTTCCTCGCCGAAGATGATTTGGTTCCGGCCAAAGGTTCGCTCCTGCATGACGAACCCGATTCGCTCCAACTCCTTCGGATCGAGGTTTGCAAACATGGGACACTTCCGCAATGCCGATAGATCACTTATCATTTTGGGGGCCCCCCCGAAACGTGCGCTTGCATGGATCTTATCGGCCTTAGAAAAGATAACTTTAACGAAAATCTCAGCGGGGGGCGGATCGGAAAGATAGATCCAACCATCGAAATGGAGGGAACAACCTTAGCCGAAAATGAAGAATGGCAAAGAGGGGATTGAATTGAAGTCTCGGACTGGCACACAGCGTGGGTGCTGATCAGGATTGACTGAGAGGACGGTGTACTAGGCGCCATGGTCGGCTGTGGTCTTCACACTCGAAATCTGGGAGCCGACCTTATCTTCGATCTTGCGGATGCGGGAACTCAATTGCTTGACTTGAGCCTTGGGGAAGGAATTTCCGTCGCTGTGGAGAACCACCCGGAGCATCTCGGCCAGGCAAGTGGGGTTGTACCGCGCCTTCTTGAGCACTTGAATTGCAAGAGTGTCTGCTGTGAACTCGTCATCGCCGGTCGCGGCAAAGGCCTGGGTTTTGGTTGATTTCACTTCTGTGATTTGGTGCCCCATCTCGTGAGCGATGGCTGCGGCCAATTGCTCCTCGCTGGAGATCGTGCGCAACAAACCCTGGGTGACGATAATCCGTCCATCACTCACTGAGAATGCATTCACTTGTTCCAGCGGGAGGATGACTGCTTGAAAGTGGATCTTTAGATTCGAACCGTCCGTCAATCGGTCGATGAGTCGGTTCATGGTCGCAAGGGCTTCTGAATCGTTGGTGTAATCAAAATCCGCTGCTCTACTGGTGGATGCGAATCCCCCCATCAGCATCGCGATTAACAGGATTTGAATTAACTTTATCTTCATAAGCCCTTCCTTAATGCACCCATAGAGTAAGCGATTGGGCTTTAATGGCAGGTGATTTGAATGACACAACCCTCGATTCCAGGGTGGATCCCGATTTCAATCTAACCGGTTTAGTTTCAATCTGTTGGTGAGGTTCCACGTCCAGATCAGGTGATTCGGATCACCGGTTTTGGGGGCTTTAAGGAGGAGTTTAAAATGCCCTTGAAATGATAGGAAGAGAGGAACCGGGAGGACAGATAGAGAGGATGGCGAGAGGGTCGGATCCCAAGAGAGATTTCCTGGGATTTCACGACGGCAAGGACAAAGAGCTTACGTTCACAGTTCGTGGAAGGGGCCCACCGGGACGATATCCCGGTGAGCCTCTTCGAAAAGGAGAATTTCAGACCATCCCCACCGGCTCAATCTTCAGCTTCCGGGGACTCATCTGAGGAAGAATCCCAGTTCGTCCGGAGCAGGCAAGGTGGAGGTTTCACTGAAATGGCGCTGCAATTCCGCAAGCTTCTGCTGCAACTTTGCCCAGCGATCCAGTTCTAGATCATACCGGACGAGAACATTGTCCATCCAGTAAGGTCGATTTTCAGCAAGCCAGAGCTGTTGATAACTCGTCCGAAGGGATGAGGCGGTGTCGCGCAGGTCCCCCACCAAGCCGTCCACATAATCCAGAGCGCGCAGATTGCGGTTGACCCGGCCACGCTCACTGAGATGGAGATATCCATCCCAATAAGTTTTGCTCATCTGCTCCGCGTAGAGAATCTTCATCCCCAGGTAATCCAGCCGGCGCGCAGCAAAGATGAGATCCGGAAGCGTGTCTTGATTTCGATGCACCTGGCCTGCATTCTTGTAGAGCAACTCAAGGGAGTCTTCGGCCAGGAGGCGAATCGATCGGGCGGAGGGGAGGATTTTCTTGAGGGCGGCGGCCCCGTCGGCCGAGAGGTAGTTTGCCCACACAAGCGTGTTATTGGCGTCCCCCAGCCCCGCTTTGACGATTGCTTCATGAATCTTTGCAAAGTTGTCGATGGCCGAGGCAAAGGCATGATCGTTGTTACGGTAGAAGGCCCAATCAAAATTTGCCTGGAACTGCTCGATGGAAGATTCTCCGGGTTGCCAAGCGGCCGCCGCCCCGAAGACGAGGCCGTACCAAGTCATCTTGAACAGGGCCTCTCCGTCATCGTCCCAGGTGGTATTGAACATCCCGATGGCCCCCAACCTTTGCCCGTCGCGGACAAAATTGCGGATATTCTTAAGCGCCATGTTGTTATTAGGGAAAATGCGATTCCAGTTGTTGACGCCGGGACAGACCATCACGTCCAGACCGGTATCGCGGAAGGGCTTGATCAACGATTCAAAATCGTCCCTTGGATTGTAATTCCAGGTCATCACGACCATGTCTTTGGGCAATTCCTTCAGCAGTTCCGGATAATGCAGGGCGATGTCTCCCCAGAACATGAGCCTCTTGTGATACGGATTCATCAACTCCCGGACCTTCACGATGTGGTCGAAATACACCTTCCCCAGTCCTTCCTTCTCCTTCAATGCCTTGGTCTGACCTTCGCCCAGTTCAAAAGTTTCATCCGCCCCGATGTGAAAGAACTTTGAAGGGAAGAGTGGAACCAACTCCGCGTAGAGCCGCTGAATAAACTCGTAAGTTTTTGGGTTGGTTGGGGTCAGGACATTCCCGTAAGGCAATTCGGCGATGCCGCTGTATTTCTCCCATTTCAAAACGTGGTGGAGGTGTCCGAACGCCTGTTGCTCCGGCACGACATCCACATGATAACGTCGTGCATACTCCACCAGGTCTTTCACCTCAGCGGCGGTGAGGGAGCCCTCCCGGGGTCCGATCAGGGGCTCAGATTGGTACTGGAAGGGATACTCCAGATACACCGACCACATGTTCAGCTTGAACTCGGCAGCCGTGCGCACCTGGCGCTTCATAAACTCTAATGTAGGAACCGGGCCGCGGCTGATGTCGTCATGAACCCCCCGGTAGCGCATGGCCGGCCAGTCCCGGATGTGAGCACCTTGAACATGCGCACCCCGCTCTTCACCGCGAACGATCATCTGTTTCAGCGTCTGCACTGCATAGAAGATGCCCTCCGCCGTATTGGCAGCGGCCACCACGCCGCTCCCGTCGACATCGAGCGCATAACCCTCCGGATCGAATTTTTCGTCGAGATCCAGACGCCGCTCCTGGAGGAGGCGATGGAATGGACGATTGGGGACATTGGCACGAATCAGAGCGATGACATTCCGGGATTTGCCCTTGAAGGAACCAATCACGGGTTTGAATCCGCTGGCCTGTTGGACTTCCTCTGCCAACTGTTCCGCGGCGAACCGGTCGTCAGCATCTTTGAGATCACTGATCTCTATTCGGGTCGCTTTGTCCGGGATGAAGTCCTTGTTCGCCAATTGCACTTCCCGCGGATGAGGGATAACGCGAAGTTCTCCGGCGGTCGCCGGACCCACAGCAATTAACAAAAATAGAAGTCCAATACTCCACCAACGAACCATGATTGCCTCCAATTCGGAATGAAAAATTAGGGTGCAGCGGAAGTGTTAAAAATGAAACCGCGAGCGACACTGCTGACAGGCACAAAGCCTATTTAACATTCCCCAGGATCGGTGTCAACGAAGCCTCGTCGCGCCAAGTGCCGGACATTCATTTAAGGAGAGAAAAAATGAATTTCCGGCAGGAGGGTTTCCAGCCTGAAGGATCAGGGAGAGATCCCCAACCGAGGTTCGATGGCGAGTCGAGTGGACTCGCCATCTTGATCAAAGCCCCCTGTCCAGTCAAAAGAACAAAGGGGAGGCCAGCCGACCTCCTCTCGCCCTTCGGTGCAGCCGCATTATTTTCTGGGACAGGTTTCCTCTGCGGAGTCACATCGTAAATCTACGGCCTGCCCGCGAGGAAACCAGCCCTTAGGGATTCTTCTTCTTGTCCTTGTCTTCGACAGCGTCACCGTAAGTAATCTTGGTTTCGGACCGGAACTGCCTGTAATTCTTGTAAAGGACGACCTCTCGCACATGTACGCTGCCGCCATTGGGGAAATCCAGGACGTCATCGGCACGTGTGTAGGTCGGAAACCAGTACTTTGCGTCGACCTGCTCGCGATAGGTTTCGAACTTGGGGAAACGCTGGCCTTTGGTCCGCTTGGTGACATTATAGGCGGGCCGGCCATCAGTCTTGACGATCTGCAAATCCTGATCGTCGACCCAGATTTCTCCTTCGAAATACCGCTCATCGCCAATCATCTGTTTGGGTTTCACTGAGAAATGATAGGCGGTGATCTCATCCAGCTTCTCATGACCAACATACTGGATGTCATACTTCTCCAAGTCTTCTGTGGTCAGCACGAATGGGTTGAGATGGACAATATCATCCAAGTCTTCTTTGGTAATCATGATGCGCTGGAGGGTGCTGGGAGGTGCATAGGTCACATTTTCAATCCGCTTGTTGTCCCGGCCGAAGGTCACATCCGACACCATCTGGTACTCCCCGTCGACATGGTTCCCTTCCAGCGTCTGAATCTTTACGGTTTGTTGATAGTTGTACAATTCACGGGCCTTCTTGAATTCCGCTTCCTTTGCAGCAAATTTCCGAATGATTTCCTGAATTCTCTCGGGCGACGGGTGATCCATCGTGGCACTCGTCGAAGGTGCCGCCGGAGTGGGTGCTTGAGCACGAAGCGAACTCGGCAGACCGACCCCCATGATCACCACCAATGCGGCAACAAAACATCCTTTGATTCTCCACATATTTTTTCCTTTGCTCCCTGGGTTCACTACCCTGTTTCTCGTGATAAACGTCTCAATCCCAAAGTCCTTAGAAGCGTGACTCGCCATTAAGGTTGTGAAGAGCGACGTTCCTCCACCCCCACAACCCCGCCCCGAGGAGCACCTCTCTCAGCCTGGCTGGTCGTAATCCATCATGCCGACTCAGTCATCGGAAGTGAACGCCCCTCCTCGACGCCTTCGACTCGGGTGCCGGATTGACACCCGCTTCAATTCAAGCTAGATTCTGGTGGTTATTATCTCACGAAACCCGACTTGCCGAGAAATGCCCTCGTGAGGAAAAACTTGATGGCACTGCTGGAACCTGAAGTCCCCCGGGCTTAGGATGTCTCCAGGAGTGCCCAAGCGGGCGGTTGTCCTTTGAAACCCGAAGAGAAACAGACGAAGCTGGAAAATATTCTGAATAACTACCAATCCACCATTGTGGCTTTCAGTGGTGGGGTCGATTCGGCTTATCTCGCATTTATGGCCCACCGGGTCCTCGGTGAATGCGCCCTGGCCATTACGGCCGTCAGCCCATCGCTCGCCTCTTTTCAGCGCGAGGATGCACTCAACTTTGCAAGGGAGTATGGATTCCGCCATGAAGTCATCCAAACGGAGGAAATGGCCGATTCCAACTATGTCGCCAATCCCGCGAATCGCTGTTATTTTTGCAAGGACGAGTTGTTCGGCAAGCTGAAAACACTGGCCGATCAACGGGGATTCCAGACGGTTTCCTATGGCGTGAACGTGGACGACCTGGGCGATTTCCGTCCCGGCCAGGAGGCTGCCAGAAAATTCGGAGTTCATGCTCCGCTCGTGGAAGCCGACTTGAAGAAGGCTGAAATCCGGTCGCTCTCCCGCACCCTCAACCTGAACACCTGGGACCACCCGGCCTCCGCCTGCTTGTCATCCCGTATCCCGTATGGCATGATGGTGACCGTGGACAAATTGGAAGCGATTGACCGGGGTGAAGATGCCCTGCACCGGCTCGGGTTTCGTCAGGTTCGAGTTCGACATCATGGCGAGATTGTCCGGATCGAAATCTCACCCGACGAGATGGCGCGAGCCCTCCAAATGGAGATGGCCGGTGAATTCACCCGGGTCTTCAAGTCGCTCGGATTTAAGTACGTAACCTTGGATTTGGAGGGTTATCGCCAGGGGGCGCTCAACGAAGTGTTGGACCTGCCTTCAGGGAAGCGTTCCTAGAATGAATGCCATGAGTTCTTCTCGCCCTTCAGATCAAGACTCAGTTCCTGGGAAAGGTCTCGACGCACGTCAGCCCATGTTGTCATTGCGCACCTTGAGGATCCTCTTTGTGGCCATGTTCCTCTCCGTGGTGGTGTATGCCGCGATTGGAACCTTCCTTCCTACGGATATTCCCCAGTCCCTCGACAACCTTCAACTGATTTATAAGATCATTTCTCTCGCCGGGGGGTTCTGTGTGGCCGGTCTTCTGCTCATCCGAAATCTGATGAATCGGGATCTGGTCACCCCTGGCCCGGAGGCCGAGGGGGCGAATCAAGCGGCCCCTTTAGCGCGCCGCGTCCGACGTAATCGCACTCTATCGTTCATTGCGTTCGTGATCAGTGAGATGATTGCGCTGCTCGGGCTGGTTTTTGTCTTCCTGGGCGGCCCGCGACGTACGCTTTATATTTTTTGCGCCATTTCCCTGGCATGTCTGATTCTTTTTTTCCCCAAAGAGACGAACTAACTCAAGGATGTACCTCTCCCAGATTTTTCTGAACCAGCGCCCGGGGAGTAGGGACCAGGAAATGGCCAGGATCCTGGATCCTGGACCCGAGGGGGCGGTGGCTTGGGCCGGATGTCAACCGTCCGGGATATATTTGATTTGCTTTCTTTCGACATAGACTGGACTTGTTCAAGATGAAGATCCTTGTGATTGGAAGTGGCGGACGGGAGCACGCGCTGGTTTGGAAGCTGGCTCAATCAAAGAGAGTCAACAAAATCCTCTGCGCCCCGGGAAATGCAGGAATCGCCGGAGAACCCAAGGCGCAGTGCCTGGCCCTGGACGCCGGTGGGGATCTTGTCGCCGTCCGTCAATTCGTGCTGAGGGAAGCAATCGACCTGGTTGTGGTGGGCCCCGAAGTGCCCCTTGCAGGAGGGATTGTCGACCTGTTTGACGGGACTCATGTAAAGATCATCGGCCCGCATCGTCAAGCCGCCCGGCTCGAATCCTCAAAGATTTTTGCCAAGCAGTTCATGTCGAGCCATGGCATTCCCACGGCTGACTATTTCGTGTGCGACAGCGCCGACCAAGCCCTGGATTTTGTCAAGAGATGCAGTTATGGCTATCCGGTGGTCATCAAAGCGGACGGATTGGCGGCGGGAAAGGGAGTGGTGCTGGCAAAGGACTTTTCCCAAGCCGAGGCCACCATCCTCGAGTTTATGACGGAGAAGGTGTTTGGAGAGGCGGGTTCTCGTATTGTGGTTGAAGAATGTCTGCGAGGCCGGGAGTGCTCGTTCATGGTGTTTAGCGATGGGGAGCACTACCAGCCGATGGTTCCCTCCCAGGACCACAAGCGCGTGTACGACAACGATGCCGGGCCGAACACCGGGGGCATGGGCGCCTTTAGTGACGATGCCCTGCTCACGACAGAGATGAGGATGACAATCCTTCAGTCCATCGTCGAGCCTGCGCTTCGCGGCATGAGATCGGAGGGAACCCCTTTTCGCGGCATTCTCTATTGCGGTCTGATGCTGACCGACCAGGGACCCAGGACTTTGGAGTTCAATTGCCGTTTTGGAGATCCCGAAACTCAACCTGTCCTGATGCGGATGAAGACGGATCTGCTCGACGTCTTTGAAGCCCTGCTTGAAAACCGCCTCCATCAAGTCTCGCTCCAGTGGGCGACCGATTCCGCTGTCTGCGTGGTGCTGGCCAGCGGCGGGTATCCCGGCAAGTTTGAAAAGGGGAAGCCCATTTCGGGACTGGCTGAAGTCAGCCGGATGGAGGACGTGAAGGTGTTTCACGCGGGCACCCAGGCCGCCACCCTCTCCCATCAAACGGAAAGAGCGGGCCCGATCCAAACCGTGGGGGGTCGCGTGTTGGGAGTGACCGCCCTGGGACGGGACTTGCCCGTGGCGGCCGCCCGCGCTTATGAAGCCTGCTCAAGAATTCATTTCGAAGGGATGCATTACCGTCGCGACATCGGCGGGCGCCCGGCCACGCGAAACTCCGGACCCGTTGAGACGGCCTGATCACCATCGACGAGGTGCTTGAACCGACCGATGCGCCTCTCAGGACGTCCCGGGGCCCGATTCGTGTTGCCAACCTTGAAATGCTCCATTAAGATCCGGATGTTAAGTCCTCAATCCAGCATGGAAGTTTTTACAGACAAACCCAAGGTGACGCTGAGAAATTACTTCCAGCGCCCGCTCGACTCCAGTGTGGCGGCGGCCCGCACGTGCTACTCCCCTCGCGTGATCGGAGCCGAGGAGATCAGCGAAGAGCAACGCACCAACATCTCCCAGCTCACCTTCGATGCGGGTCACCACACCGTCTATCAGCATCCGCATTTCGAGTTCGGGCTGGAGAATATCTCGCGGCAATTTGTGTGGAATTTCCTTCACAGCTACCCCTTTTACAACTCCGAGCAGTCTTCTCAACGCTTCGTGCGGCTGGATGAAATCCGCGCCTTTGTGCCGCCCCTGGACGAGTCAAACCGGCAGATCTATTACCAGGCCGTCGCCCAAGCTTGGAACGCCTATCGCGAGTTGACTGCAATCCTTAGGAAGGACACCTTTGAGATTCTTGGCGAGGTTTTCAAGCTTCACGACACCTCCAGCGACAAGAAGAAGAAGAAGGTAAAGCGGGAGTCCGAGAAAAAGGCCATCGAGGTGGCCCGCTATGTCATTCCCATCGCCGCCTTCACCTCCATGGTGCACACCATTTCAGGGATTACCCTGCACCGGCTCAAACGCTTGATGCATTCCGGAGACACGCCGTTTGAAACCACCCAGATTATCAGTGAAATGGTGGAGTGCGTGAGGCAGGTGGACCCCGATTTTTTCGAAAAGATTGGCGATCCGCCGATTGACGCGCAGCAAATCCCCGAATTCAATTTCCGCTCCCTCAACCTGCCGGCCGGACCGATGGGGTTTGCCCGTACCCCCGTTGCCGTGGAAACGGCGATGAAGGAATTCGATGCGGATCTGGGCGAGAGAATTTCAAAACTGGTGGATCATACCCTCGATGCGGAGAAGACCGTGGCCAATGCCCTTCGATACGCCATGGGGATCTCCCGGCGCGAGATGAATGACGCCATGGCCATCGATGCCATGCTCAACCCCGCCAAGAACCGGTACCGGCTGGACAAGCTGAACCTCACCTTCCAGGTCCCCCTGATGAAACCCCTGAACCACGCCGCATACACCTTCATCAAGAAAATCTCGCATACCGCCGACTCCCAAGACCAGCGCCACCGCATGGTCCCGGCGTCGCGCCCGATGATGATGTTCACCGATACCCGTTCGTCGGATTACCTCACCCCTCGTCTCATCGCCGCCAATCCCGAGGCGCGGGCGGTGTTCGAGCAGACGATGGAAATGCTGTGGTCCGCGAAAAACAAACTCCTCGACAACGGGGTGCCCACCGAGTTCGCCATGTATCTGCTCCCCAATGCCAAGGCGCTCAGGTTCTCGGAGTCGGGATCGCTTCTCTATCTCCTCCACAAGTGGACGATGCGCACTTGCTTCAATGCCCAGGATGAAATCTACGAAGCTTCGATGCAGGAGCTGGAGCAGGTCCGCAAGGTTCATCCGATGCTTGCCAAATACATTGGCCCGCCCTGTGTGGTCCGGGTGGGCCAAATCCTCCCCATCTGCAGCGAAGGCGCCCATTTTTGCGGAGTCAAGGTCTGGGAAAAATTTCCGAACGTCCAAAGACGATTGTGATTCGACCCCACCACGCTACCCCCGCCCTCTCTTTTCCGGGATCCATCTTCCCTGCTGCCTTCTTGGGAACATCCCGAGTTGCATGTTCCACCGCAAGAGCTTAGAATCTTTGTCGGTCATCACCAATACAAGCACGAGGTTCCGGTTGGAGCAAGATTGTCCGGCCTCCCGATCCGCGTGCCGATTCCATCCCAGGAGCATCTATGAAGAAGAACGTGTTACTCCTCTCCCCAATGACTGTGCTTACATCATTGATCATCCTGACTGTCGTGTCATGGGCGGCAGAAGCGTGGAAAGCAAAAAAGTACACGGAGTGGACTGACCCGGAGGCAATGCAGGTTTTGGAGCGGTCACCTTGGGGAAGTATCGTTTCTGTGGTCACGGGAGCCAGCCCGGTGGCGTCCGATCCCGGAACGGCTCCGGGCGGAAGAGATACAAGTCCTATCAGCGATACCGGCCGAACCGAAGAATACACAGTGGCCTGGTATTCGGCCCTGCCGGTTCGACAGGCTCATGCGCGATTGGCTGAATTGCGCGGCCGGGCCACAAAGGAACAACTCGAGCAGTTTTTGCAGCCGGTCACCGATGTCTGCCTGATTGCGGTCAGAGGCCGAAACCAGGACCGGCTGATTAAGGCGAACAAGGACCAGCTGTTGAAGAAGACCTATCTTCAAGTCAAAGGAAAGGAGAAGGTTTTCGCAAGCGACTACACTGCTCCTTCCACTCCAACGGCTCAGGCCATTTTCCAGTTCCCACGGACGGTGAACGGCACTCCTATTCTCAGTGAGGACGACAAAGACGTCGAGTTTGTGACGGATCTGGGGGAATACCGGGTTCGTTCCCATTTCACCCCGAAGAAGATGATTTTCGACGGGAGGTTCACCTTTTAGCTCACATCGCCCCTTTGCGCCGATCATTCCGCACAAGCGAAAAGCTCGAGCCTTCTCGCTCGAGCTTTTTGACAAGACCAAACGTTCTTCCCTCGCCTGCCATCTGACTCCAATCCCCTATTCGACCGACGCAAGATCAAATGGTGGGGTCTATCGCCGGCTCTCCCGTAAAGGGTGTTGCCGGAGTCGTGGAGGGACTGGAAGGTGAAGGCCCAGCGGCACCCATCCCTGGCGCGGACGCAGGACTCGGTCGCAGGGCCTCATAGAGAAGAACCTCGCTTGAGAAAAAGGTGAGCCTGACATACACCCGAGCAAGAATAAAGAGCTGCTGTAATAAAAAAACGACAATGATCCATCGTCTCGTGTTCTGTGGTAGAAGGTGTTCCAATGGGTTGTAAATCACAATAAAGAGCAGGCCCAGGAGCATGCAGAATAAGAACAGGGCGAGCGCTTTCTTGAAATTCTTGAATACAAACTTAAAGGACCTCAGCGCGGCCATGACTGCAGACCGGCCTTCGTCAATCACGAGTCGAACCTTGGCGTAATCCAAAACCATGTTCACGATCATGAAAACGAAGACGGCCAGCAACAGTCGAGTCCAGGAAACCAACCGGACAAGTTTCTCCTGGGTCCAGGACCGGGTCAACTTATCCACCAGGCCCGAGAGGATTCCGTTCAATGCCACCACGAAGATTCCGTAGAATATCAGGGCAACAATCAACAGCCTGGCAAATCTCCAGAAGTAAGTGCCGCAACCCTTGAAAAAGACGGGCGCCGTGAATTGCCGCTCCGGGCTGGACAAAACGGACAATGTGCCACCTGTGGACAGGAGCGTCAAAACAACATAGACGAGTGCGAGCGTGGCAATCAGCATCAACCCTGAGGGGATCGAGTCCCAATACTTGAAAGCGAACTCGCCGGCAAAATCGAGATTGAACCGGTCGACCAGCGAGGTGGACATCAAGCTGTTCTTCAACTCAGCATTCAGGACCCCGAAGACGGGCATGGCAGCCACTGCAGCCATCAGGGCATTCATCAACCACAGCAGAAACCAGAGTTTTTTGTTCCTTTTCGCGAGATATCGACCCTGGTAGAAGATTTCCCAAGCCGTCATAATTCCATCCTTCTTGGTCATGATTGGGTGTCAATCACGGATGTAACTTCATCCGTTGTGAGGAACTAAACGAGTGACATTAAACTCATGAGAAGATTCTGAATCCAAAACATGATTTTAGAAGTCCATTTCACGACCGCGCCGTGATGCGATTCCAGGGTACGGCTGTTGTTGGAAAAATTCACATCTAAGAGCAACTTATGTTCCGGATCCACTTCGGCGTATCGGACCTTCGTGGGCTTAAGAAAATGATATCGCGTCCACCGGTATTGACCGTCAAAGGTCGTATTGAATTGCTCTCCATTTTCAAACACCACCCGGACCTCCACCGGAACCACCACCCCGCCCATCCGCCGCACGGTCACTTCGGACTCATAAAGGGCCTGGTCCTGCTTCTTTGAATTCCCCGATTCTTTCTCCTGTTTCTTCCGCTCCTCTTCTGTCACTTCCCTTCGCTTTCCGGCGGGATCCTCAAAGATTCCGAGGCTCAATCGCTGTCTTTCGCTGGTCACATTGTCGACCGCATAATCCAAGGTGTCACTGGAGTACACCAACTGGTCAAAAAACCAGTTCATATCACGTCCCGCCACTTCGTTGACGACGGCGCGAAAATCGTTGCTGTTGGGATGTTTGAAACGCCAGCGTTCAAAGTAGGTGCGCATTATCCGGGCAAAGGTCTGGTCTCCCACAAGATGCTGCAAGGTCCGCAGGGTGGCCGCGGTTCGCGGGTAAGAATTCACGCCATAGCTGGTCTGGTCATAGTACTGCCAGGCATTGCGCACAATGTAGTCCCGGCGAGTGGACCCGAGGGTCTCTCCCCGATTGAGCGTGTCCTCAAAATATCTAATCGAGGAGATAAACCAGGAGAAAGGGATTCCCATGAAAGGGATGGCGATGGAGGACGGTCCATAGGCGGTATCGATGACCTGGGAGGTCGAGTAAGTATTAAACCCCTCATCCAGCCAGGACTCCTCGAATTCGTTGCTCCCGACCATGCCATACCAGTATTGATGCCCAAATTCGTGAATCACCACTTCCTCCAGGCCGCTTGGAGGCTTTTCGGGCAGCCAGCTGGTCCCCGCCGTGATGAGCGTCGGGTACTCCATGCCGGCAGCGCCTCCTGCCTTATAGGCGGGATCCACAACCGTAATGGTCGGGTAAGGATACTTGCCATACCATAACCCGAAATACTTCAGTCCGAATTCAAGGGCGCGGAAGTGGCGGTCCGCTTGCGCTGCATGCTCGGGATGGATCAGCAGGATCATTCTGACATTTTGCAGTCTCACGTCTTCGGGAGGGCGGCCCATCCGCCTGGCCATCTCCGAAATCTCCGCCTCCGTCGTCATTCGGCTCGCATCAAAGACTCTCTCCAGGCGAATATAAGTCGGATCCGCGGTCCAGGCGAAATCATGAACATCTTCCTGGACAAACGTGTGTGTGGTGGTGCCATCCTTGTTCAGATGATTTCCCTGCTCCACGCCGGTCGCCCCAACCACGTAGTTCGAAGGGACGGTAATATCGACGTGATAAGCCCCATAATCTGCATAGAACTCGCTGGTCGCGTGGAACTGATGACAATTCCATTGTCCCTTGGTCGCGTAGCGCATCCCCGCACTCTCATAAACTCCAATCTTGGGAAACCATTGCCCCACCATGTAAAAATTTCCAAAAAACCCGGTCCGGGCGAATACGCGGGGAAGTTTTGAATAGAAATCGATCTTCAGTGTGATGCGTTCATTGGGCTGCACCGGCTCCGGGAGGGTCACGGTCATCACCGTCTGATCGTCGGCATTGTCATCATCGGGATGAATGAATTTCATGGTGGGCTTCAAATCATAACCGGAATCCAGCTTCATCGATTGGATGTCCACGTAACCCCATTTCCCATCCTCCGCCCGGTCGCCCCGCAGTTGCCCCCCCGACTCGCGCATGAAGGTGGACTTTTCATTCTTAAAGGCGTTCAGATAGAGATGAAACTGGAGTTCGCGAATCTCGTCAGTCGAAGGGTTCAGCCACATTATGGTTTCGCTCCCTGTGACGGCCTTGGCCTGGGGGTCAAGCCGGGCGGCGATCTGATACTGCACAATCTGCTGGCTGAGGGCCGCCGGCGCGATCAAAACGGCCGATAAAAGTCCGATCCACACTGACAGGATCATCAAAAGCGTCTTTTTCATGAAGTCACCTTGACTGAGGTCGAGCCGGAAATTGATGTACGGACAGAGCCCGCAAGAAACCTTTTTCTTTGAAGCTGGAACGATCAATCTGCTACCATGCTAACACACTTTTCAATGGAGTGAACTGATGTCTAAGCGGAAAAGAAACGGGGAATTAAGAATATTCTCTTTCGTCCTCCTGACCTTCCTTCTGGCCGTCCCTCACCTTGCTGCTGTGACGGCCCCCGAGACTTTTCTGGGGTTCGTGCCCGGAGCGGACCGCAAACTGGCGGACTGGAACCAAATGGTAGGCTACTTTCAGAAGCTTGCCGCAGATACGCGCCGCATCCGTGTGGCCGAACTGGGAAAGACCACCATGGGACGGCCGTTCCTCGAGGTCATCATCAGTTCCGAGAGCAACCTGGCCAGCCTCGACCGGTACAAAGAGATTGAAGCCCGACTTGCTGATTCGCGGAGCCTGACAGAAAGTGAGGCGGACGCGCTGGTCCAAGAGGGCAAGATCGTCATTGGCATCTCCTGCTCCATCCATTCGACGGAAATTGCAGCTTCTCAAATGTCGATGCAACTCGCCTACGATCTCGTGACTGAACGATTTCCTGACGCCCGTGAGATTCTCGACAATACCATTCTCGTCCTGTTCCCGTCCGCGAATCCGGACGGGATACAACTCGTCTCCGACTGGTATCGCCAGCAGCTCGGCACTCCCTTTGAGGGTACGTCGCCGCCGTTTCTCTATCATAAGTACACGGGGCATGACAATAATCGTGATTTTTTCAAGCTGACCCAGGTGGAGACCCAAATGATCACCCACGCCCTGTGGAAGGACTGGCATCCTGCGATTTACTGGGATGTGCACCAGATGGGCTCCTACGGGGCGCGGCTTTTCGTTCCTCCCTATTCCGATCCGACCAATCCGAACATCGATCCCATCATCATTCGTGAGCTGTTCACCCTGGGGGGCTTCATGACGGGAGATCTCGCCATCGCCGGCAAGCCGGGTGTCATGACCATGGATCGCTATGATGCCTGGTGGGTGGGGGGAAACCGCATTACCCCCTGGTTTCATAACTCCGTGGGAATCCTGACCGAGGCCTCCAGCGCTCGCCTGGCCACCCCCCTGGAGGTGCCCGCCGATCGGCTGGCCGGCCGCGGCCCGGGAGAAACTTTGGGCGGGGAAACGTTTCGCGACAACCGTAACTTTTTACAAAACACTTTCAACTTTCCCAACCCATGGCCCGGTGGCACGTGGCATCTGAAGGACATCGTGGACTACGAGATGATCGCCGCACATGGGTTGCTGCGCGCCGCAGCCGAGCAAAAGAACTACTTCCTGAAAAACTTTTACCGCATCACGCGGAACTCGGTTCAGCAAGGTCAGCAAGGGCATCCCTTTGCTTACATCGTTCCGCGCCGACAGCATGACGAAGCGACGGCGGTGCAATTGATCAACCTCTTGACAGCCGAAGGCGTCGAGGTTTTTGTATCCGCCGAAAACTTTGGCGCGGACGGGAAGAGGTTTGATGCCGGTACTTACATCATCCCTCTCAATCAACCGTATGGACGGCTGGTGAAGACCTTATTTGAGCGCCAGCGGTATCCGGATCGCCGGATCGGAGCGAACAACGCCCCGGAACGTCCTTACGATGTCACGGGATGGACGCTTCCGCTCTTGATGGGCGTCCAGGCGGAGACCGTCGAATCCCCGTTCAAGGTGTCGCTCTCGCAGGTCACCCAGGAAACACCGCCCCAGGGCAAGGTCATCCTGGGAAAAACCCGATCCGGCAAATTCGGCTACCTCTTCGATCATTCCTCGAACAACAGCATCCTCGCTATGAACCGGCTGCAGAAGCTGGGCTATCCCGTTGCTTGGGTCAAGAAAGAAACACATATTGTTGATCAATCGCTCGCGCCCGGAGCGGTCCTGGTTGTGCCTCCGCCACACAAACCCATAAAGCAATTCGATCAGGATATCGGAAGGCTGGCCCGGGAGCTTTCCCTGAATTTTTATGCGCTCCCCAGGAAGGAACCGTTTGAGACACTTTCCCTCAAAGCACCCCGGGTGGGTCTATACAAGAGCTGGTCCCCCGCCATCGATGAAGGGTGGACTCGGTATCTTTTCGATAAATTCGAAATGCCTTACGTGTCGATTTCCGACCTTGACGTCCGCCAAGGAAACCTGAATGCGCGGTTTGATGTGATCGTTTTGCCGCAACAGTCCGTCCGCGCCCTGGTCGAAGGCAATGCGGCCCGGTCCTATCCCGATCAATACGTCGGCGGCCTCGGCGAGGGAGGGGTAAACCAGTTAAAGACCTTTGTGACGAATGGAGGATCGCTGGTCGCGCTCGACACCGCCAATGACCTGCTCATCGAAAAGATGGGAATCGCGGTGACCAATGTTGTCCGGGGCTTGAAGACGTCCGATTTTTATTGTCCCGGCTCGCTGGTGGCGGCCGAGGCCGACAACTCCCATCCCATCGCGTACGGGATGCCTCCCCGCTTCAGCGCGATGTTTGAGAACAGCCGTGTTTTTGAGTCCGCCACGGGACAAATCGTGGCGCGCTACGGGGCCAATGATCCACTGGAAAGCGGATGGCTGATTGGTTCTCAGTATATGGCCGGCAAAGGGGCCATTGTGGATCTCAGTTACGGGAAAGGGAGATTCATCCTGCTGGGGTTTAGAACCCAGTTTCGCGGCTGGACGGACGGGACATTTAAACTCCTGTTCAATTCACTTTTTTATGGGGCAGCGACGTCGGTCGCCCCCTGACCACCGGAGATTGATAACAGATATCCCGGGCGGGGAACGTACCAAGGAGAAGAAGATCAATTCAAGGGCTCAGCCGGATCGTCCTTACATACGGGGTGGGTATGCCATTTTCCTTTCACTCTTCCACCCTTCCTTCGCACACTTTCTTCTTCGACAAAAGGAGCTTTGGTGACCAACGCGGATGCGCTGTCGATCTTGTTGAAATTGGAGGGCTCACATGTGGTCGTCCTCGGAGAGGATGTTGAGGCAGAGGAGTGGGCCTGTCATGCGGCAGAATTAGGCGCGGAGGTCCGCCTTGTCTCTCCCCACCCGAGCGATTCGTTTCCTCCGTCGCGGCCCGGTCGGGACAAGATTACCGTCGTCCGGCGCGGGTTCGATGACGTTGATCTCCGGGCCTGCGATTGGGTTATCGTCTCTCTTCGGGACTATGACACCTGCCAACTCATCGCCCGCGTGGCCCGGCAGCATCGCGCCGGATGCGCGTTCACCCATTTTCCGGAACTTGGAAGTCTGGTCATTCCACGGACCTTTGACTTTGATTCCTTTCAAGTCCTCCTCCCGACTACGCCAGGCGATCCTCAATTCAGCAGGAAGATCTCCCAGGCCGGGCGTCGATTCCTTCCGCCTGAGTTCTCCCGGGTCCTGCATCTCCTCAGTTCCTTTGAGAAGAAGGTTCTCGAACAAATCGAGGATCCTGCGCACCATTCCCGCGTTCTCGATTCTCTACTTGATTCCTCATTTCCGGAATTGGCGCAGGCAGGACGCTGGGAGGATGCCGAGGCCCTGGCCGAAAAGGTGATTCATTCCTATGCTCAGAATCACGATCGAAGCCAGCGCGCCAGTCCGCGGGTGGGTGCGCACTTCACAGTTCAGTATCGCGCCGAGAATCAACCGCACCACGGAACAATCTTCAACCTCTCACGCGACGGGGCCTTCATTGCGACTCCTGAGCCGCTACCCAAACTGACCCGCATCACTTCCCTTGAATTCACCTTGCCCTCGAACGAAGTTATCCGGAACGCAGAGGGGTTTGTCGTGTGGGAGAACACCCCCGACCAGCCCAGGACGCCCATCTACCCGCCCGGATTCGCATTGATGTTTGAATCCCTCTCCCGGGACAGCCTCACCGCGATCGAACAGTATGTTTTGGAACAACTCAAGTAAAACAAATTCCAAATCCCAAGATCCAAGTAGAACCAAGTTCCAGAAATCACGGGGCGGATTTCGAATAGAGCTTCAAGTCTACATTTTTACCACCCGCCTGGATTTTTCAATCTGAAAACCCTGAGCCGGAGTTAAGGTCTCGGTTCAGTGCGAAGGTTGATACTCGGCCCTTGAGGAGCCGCCTGTGACTTGAAAATTGGAGTTTGCGTCTAGTTTGGAATTTGGGTTTTATTTGGATTTTGGACTTTGGATTTTGGAATTTGCGTCCATGAGGGTTGGCTGAAGGTTCCGATCCCAAGCGGCCGGTCGCCTCAGTGTATTGTCTTGGTCTTCTTCTGCATGAAGTCCATGAGGAGATACTGGCCGAGGGTGAAGGGGGTGGTGAAGTAGGCCTTCCCGCGGCACATCTCGGTGACCTTCTTGACGAAATTGACGAGGTCATGATCCCGGGCCAGCATGAAGGTGTTGATCATGATCCCGGCCTTCTTGCAGCTGGCGACTTCCTTGAAAGTTTCGCTCAGCACCAGCGGATCGAGGCCAAAGGCATTCTTGTAAATGCGGCCGTCGCCCTGGGTCAGCGCGGAAGGCTTGCCATCGGTGATCATGACAATCTGTTTCATGTCCTTCCGCTGGCGATCGAGGATACGCTGTGCCAGCCGCAGGCCCTCCCGCGTGTTGGTGTAATACGGCCCCACCTGGACGCGGGCCAGCTGCGAGAGGGGAACTTCTTCGGCCGAGTCATGGAACAGAACCAGGTTCAACGAATCGCCCGGGTACTGGGTGCGAATCAGGTGCGAGAGTGCCAGAGCCACTTTTTTCGCAGGGGTAAATCGATCTTCGCCGTATAGAATCATGGAATGAGAACAATCGAGCATCAGCACTGTGGCGCAGGAGCTCTGGTATTCGGACTGGTGGACGGCCAGGTCCTGGTAATCCAGATCAATCGGGACGCCCAGGCCGTTGCGGCTTAAGGCACTCAACAGGGTAGCCGAGATGTCCAGGTTCATGGTGTCGCCGAATTCGTAAGGTTTGGAGGCTCCCGACGTTTCGATCCCTGTGGACAGGTCGCGGGTGTCATGACGTCCGAACGAAGACTTGCCCAACGAGCCCAACAAATCTCTCAAGGTCTTGAAGCCAAGAAAATCGATGGCCTTGTCGGTGATCTCAAATCGGGCGGAGGCGGAGGCGGAGTCGGGCCCCGTCCATCCTCCCTGGGACGAGCGGTCCCGGGGATTCCGGCGTTCCGATCCTTCCCGATCCACCGAGAGATACCCCTCCCGCTCCATCCGTTCAATCAGGCGATCGATCATCTGCTTCAGCGGTGAATCCTGATACGCCTCAGAATCCTCCAGCATCTGCTGAAGCATCTCCTGAGAAAACAGATCGGTGTCCATGAGGGCCTGCAGAATGGCGTTGTGCAACTCCTCGAGGCTTTGCTCCCCCGTCATCTCATAGAAGCCATAGGCGTCATGGAAACCGCTCTGCAACAGGAAATCGGAAAGCTTGTTGAGCAGGTCTTCCAGGCTCAAATCGTCAAGCTCACCCGGAACATATTTTCCGTACTTAATCGCGGACATAGTGCTTCTCAGGTCAACGCGCGCCGGGGTTCAGCGGGGGCCGGTGAAGACGGACGCCTGTCACTGGTATGGATTTCGCCCGCGCGGAAACTCCTCGCGCAATGTTTCGGCGGCCCGGCGCTCGGGTGCGTGGTAGCCCTTCTCCTCGCTTCGACTGATCTTGCGGTTCGCGTAAAGACCTTCCAGGATGAATTCGGCGGCCGACACTGCCGCTTCGGGCTCCAACTTCGGCTTTACATTCAGGTCGCTGGTTCGCTCAACCAACCCCTGTATGATCTTGAGTTGCTTCAGGGCGTCAGCCGCGGGAGTTGTGTCCGAGATTTTGAGGGAGCCGCCCAGATCAAACCATTGCACGATCTGCTGCAGATCCGAAACGCGGAAGTATTCTGAAAACACCCGGGAGACGGCGCCGCGGATCAGATCTTTCGCCACCGCGTCGGCCCCCTTCAACTCGCCCTCGTACTCCAGCTCGAGTTTTCCCGTAAGAGATGGGAGCGAAGCGTAAATGTCGCTGATCCGGGGGACGATCTTCTTTTCCAGGTTGAGGATGGCGCGTCTTTCTGCATTGGACACCACGTTTTCCAACGCCGTAATAGGAAGGCGCTGGCTGACCCCGGACCGCTTGTCCACCTTCTTATCTTCGCGCGCCTCAAACGCGATCGCCTCAACCACTTCGGCAATAAACGCCGGAACGTTCAACCGGCCATCCGCATACCGGTCCACCCAGGCTTCCTGGCGGGTGATCTTCATGCCCAACTCAAGCGTGGGGGGATAGTGGGTGCGAATCTCGCTTCCAATCCTGTCTTTCAACGGCGTGATGATTTTTCCTCGGGCGGTGTAGTCCTCGGGGTTCGCCGTGAAGACCATCACAACATCGAGCGCCAACCGGATCGGATATCCCTTAATTTGGACATCGCCTTCCTGCAGAATATTAAACAGCCCCACCTGTATTTTTCCCGCCAGGTCCGGCAATTCATTAATGGCAAAAATGCCGCGATTGGCCCGTGGAAGCAAGCCATAATGCATGGTCAATTGGTCAGAGAGCTGCAACCCCGCGCGAGCGGCCCGAATCGGATCTACATCCCCGATCATGTCGGCGATGGTGACATCCGGCGTGGCCAGCTTTTCCACATACCGCTGTTCACGGGAGAGGAAGGTGACGGGAGTCCGGTCCGCATCCTGTTCGATCCTGACACGGCAAGCGTGGCAGATGGGCCGCAAGGGATGGTCATTAATCTCGCACCCGGTTACGACAGGGACGTTCTCATCCAGCAGTGAAGTGAGGGCGCGGAGGATCCGGCTCTTGGCCTGGCCGCGCAGACCCAGCAGGATCATGTTGTGTCTCGAGAGAATGGCGTTAGCAAGCTGAGGGATCACGGTCTCATCGTATCCGTGAATGCCCGGGAAAAGAGGGGCGCCGGATTCCATTTTGACCAGGAGATTAGCCCGCATCTCGTCCTTGACAGTGCGGGTGCATAATAGCGGGTCCGCAAAGGTTGATTGCTTGAGTTCTCCCAGCGTAGAAGGATTCTTCATGATCCTCGCTCTCAATTTTTCAAATGTGATATCCAAATTATAATCAAATGGGAGGAGTCGCACAATCATTCTTTCGGACAAGACACTTCAGTCACCTGGCTCTGTTGAGTCTGTTGGGCTTATTCCGACGGCTTGGTCTTTAGCGACAGGTGGAGACGATCATGAATCAGGGGGAGAAATTATACGGAAGAGGGTTGGGAGGTGGAGTGCGACTGCGTCTTGCGAGATGGCCAACGCAAGATTAGAATTACGCGCAGGAAAACATGGAACTTGAATTGTTCCCACATCTCACATCATGAAGCCCTACCCCGACGGCAATAGGAACCGAATCGACCGAATCGACCGAACCGACTGAACAGACTGAACAGACTGAACAGACCGAATAGACCGAATAGACTGAACAGACCGAATAGACTAAACAGACCGAACCTTCTATTTCGTTCCCTGTTCCGTCAGTCTCTTGATCAATGCCGAGTTGGCCTCGGGAAACGAGTGCCGGCCAAGATCGGAAAAAGTCACCCATTCACAGGCAGCGCAGTGAATGGGGGTCGGCTTCCCTTCTTCCAGCACGCACAAATAGGCAAGCAGCTCAATCCTTCGATCCGGATACTCATGCTCCACGCGCGCGTAAAAACGATCCACGCGCACCCCAATTCCCAATTCTTCGCGCAATTCCCGGACAACCGCCTGTTCCGGAGCTTCTCCCTCATGGACCTTCCCGCCCGGGAACTCCCACAGATCGCCGGAGTGAGCGTCAGGCTTCCGCTTGGAAATGAGGACCCGGCCGTTCCGTTCAACGATGCCAACGGCGATTTGAAATTGCGCTTTGACGGGAGACGACATAAGGACCGGGCTCGAACCCTCCTTGCCTGGTGAGTCCAGTGAAAGTGGACCGTCGCTGCAGGATCCTTGACGGAAGAGGCAGGGCCGGTTCAGTGCAACAAGAAGATGGGTTCAAATTCGACCGGAACGTGGGCGCATCGATCGAGCGCCTCCTTCAACTCCGGGGAGACCTCTCCATAGGTCATCAGCAACTCTTCCGCCTTGGAGACATCCCCTTCTGCCTCCACCGTCATAAAAAGGTTGGCCAGCTTCTGGACGGCCCCGCGAAACTTGCTGAAATTGACCGAGAACCTCTCGCTGGTGCGGTCGTATTCGATGGCCCCCTCGCCGCGCAAGAATGCAAACTCGAAGAGGCTGGCACGGCCATGGGCTTCGTCGGTCCCGAACCGAATCGTGCGAAACAGTCCGCCCAGGTAGGAGACGTAGTGTTCCGGCTCCCGCTTTGGATCGATCACTCCCCGGTCAATAAAGTAATTCAAGCTGTGGAGTCCCACGACGTCCGCTTTTCCTTCCTCAATTCCACTGTAATGAGATCCGAGTGCCTTGTTGATGGGGACCGGTGTGGATTGGCCCACCGTGTAGTTGGGGCCGAGCGCATGAGCCAACTCATGCATCGCGACAAAATTGAAGAACCCTTCGTCGGTTACCAGGGCCACCTGGTCTGGGACCAGGAGTTGCTGAGCCAGGGGTTTGATCACCGTGTTGAGGCGTGCATCCAGAAAATTTTTGTGGAAGATCTTCTTTGAACCTTTGAGCTCACGGACCTTGGGGTCGTTCGGCAGCACGAACGCCACGGCCTGATATCCGGCCCGGATATCCCCTCCGCGGTAGATATCTTCAACCACGATCATGGGTGAGGTCAACGTTCGGTTGAGCTGCTTCCAGGAATCGGGGATCGGGAGGTTTCGTTCCAGCTCCTGTAACCGCTGCACGTACACGTCCAGGGCTTCGCTGGCCTCCACATCTTTGAACATCACCACACCCTCGTAACTGGCCTTGAGGCCCATCAACTTGTCTTCATACACTTCATAAGGGCCGATCACGAGATCAAAGGTGGGATCATCCAAGTCGATCCAATCACAATCACTCTGATAAAATTCATCTGAAAGCAAGGCGTCGGCACGGCTGAGCAGATAAGTTTTCAAAGACTCCGACTCCGCAAACCCGGCCGCCGCGCGCAAGGCCTGGGCCGCCGGAGCCAGGAACTCCGCATACTCTTCATGGTAGGGCACGGCCACAAGCCGGTCCCCCTCGCGTTTGATCACAGTGTAGGCGCTCTCCAGGGCCGCCTGTTCATCTGGATGGAGTCGAACGTAATCGGCAAACTCCTCCGCGGTCAAATCCTCGGGGTAGAACCCTGCGCCGGAGGGCTTCGGGCGATCACCCACGAAGGGCTCAAAATGGTTAATGCGATCATAGGGACCGTAATGAATTTGAAGATAATGCAGCAGATCGTGATCACTGGGGCTCTTTGAGCTCTTCAGCCGTTGACGCAACTCCACGGCGCCTCGGCCACTCTGCCGCCAGAAAATCTCATCCATGCATTTCGAGGCGTCAATCAACTTCTGCATCACCTTCTGTTCATTCTCGCTGAGGATCGAGGAATCGAACCACATTTCGGCAATTTCGAATTGTTTCAGTTTAGCCTTGATATCCACGATGGAGGTTGTCATGAATTCACATTCTTTCTGAAGAATAGGGTTGATATTTCAGAGGAGGTAATCGGGGCCAGTCTCATGCCCAAAGTTGGACCGCTCCCCGGTTGTCCGTGTGCAGGAAACGAAATTGCCCATCTCAAACGCACCGAGGCGGAACCTTTTCGGCGGCCAGACGAGACTCTCAGCCCCCTATCGAAGGGCGCTGTTTCGCCGTCCGGATGAAGACTGCCAGCCGGTCTATCCTTTGAACAGCCTGTCCCAGGCCTTCCGTGCTTCATCCGTACCCCAGTCCCCCGGCCTTCGACCCATCTCAACGGCATCGACGACTGCGAAATACTCGCAGCTATTGGCTCGATCCTTATCGCGAACCCATTCCGCTATGGGCTCGGAGCACTCGCTCTCGGCGCCGGGATCGAAGAAACGGCAGTTCCGGCAAACGTGGAGATCATCTTCGCAATTGGGGCATTCATCCTTTTTTCCGATGCCCCCATGTGACCGCAAATCAATTTCATAACCGCAATGCCAGCAATTCATCTCATTTCACCTCATCGCGATCAAAACGTTCGCGCGTGGCACCCTTACGGTAGCAAACTAAAAAATGGTGTGTCAAGCACCGCGGGGATGAAAGGCGTCAAGAGGTTATGTCCTTGCTACCCTCTTGCGTTATAATGGAGGCGGTTCTTTAAAGCCGAGTTCATGATGAGCGACAGGTCACCCATTCTGAGGCGAGAATACTCATGTCGAGTCGCCGCCACGATTTCTCTCGCCATCTTCTTCCTGTGCGGGCGGGCCTCGGTCCTTTTCGCCAAGGACACCGTCAATACCCTATCGGATGAGAATCGAATCGCCATTCTTCGTGGTGTCTCCAGCGAGTATGCCCGTGCGCGCGTGACACTTCCGCGCGGCGAGAAACCCGTCGTGTTGAATGAAAAGGGGGACTACAACACCAACGACTTGAATGCCCAGGTGATGAAGTTTGGACCTGCCGTGGACGTAGGACAGGAATTTCAGATCACGCGGATCGAATTCCGGTCCCAGGAGATCCTCTTTGAGATCAACGGCGGTGGAAAAAAGAAACGCAAATGGACCGACCATCTTCAAATTGGATTGGGGGGAGCCACTCAGCCGGCCTCCCGGCCCGGACCGGAGCCAGCGGCGACCGGGTCGTCCCTGGTCCTGCGCTTCGAACGCGCGGTCCCCAACCTGACTGCGGACGAGGTCAAGCAGTTGCTCGGCCGGGTCATGAACTTCAGTCCGCAATCCGCCGCCGAAAGCTATGTCGAGACCCTGCCGCCGGAATTTAAAGAGGCCGTGGCGAATCACGAGGCTCGCGTGGGCATGGACCATGACATGGTGGTCGCCTCCCTGGGGCGGCCCGACCGCAAGATCCGGGAGAAGAACAAAGACGGCGTGGATCAGGAGCAGTGGATTTACGGCTCTCCGCCGGCAAAGGTGTTATTCATCATCTTTGAGGGAGACAAGGTCGTCTCCATCAAAGAGTTCTGATTCGGCAATCATCCCATACCATGAAAAGAACTCTAGGGATTCTTCTCGCAGTGGCTCTCCTCTGTTTCGGCGAAGCCTGTCGCCGCACGTCCGGGCCCGCCCCGAAGAACCAGGCCCGGATTACCGCAGACCGGGTTGAAGTCAAAAAGACTCGCGCGACGCTGTCCCCCCTGGTCGATGAGCTTCATCGAGGGGATCAAGTCGAGGTCCTCTCACGCGAGCCCCATTGGCTCCGCATCCGAACCGCGAATCGAAAAGAGGGTTGGATTGAAGAAGGGTCCGCGATGGACCAGGCGATTGTGGACGCGGAAAAGAAACTCGCCGAAGAAATTCAAAAGGAGGTGATCCAGGCCGTCGGCGAGCTCTCGAGCGCGACCAACCTTCGCACCGCCCCCGGCCGCGAGACTCCAATCTTCGCCCGAATCCCCAAGGACACGAAGGTAGAGGTATTTGATCGAACGCTGACGGATCGGGCCCAGGCTGCTGGGACCGCCCCCGCCCCGCCGGCGAGTTCCGAAAATCAACCCAAGAAAGATCCCTGGTTGAAGATTCGAACGGAGAAAGGGGAAGCAGGCTGGGTCTATTCACCGAGCGTCAACTTCTCCGTCCCCGACCAGATCGTCCAATACTCCGAGTCGCGACGCATCGTGGCATGGCTGGTGCTCAATCAGATCGGAGTCGAAGGCGACAAGAAGGTCAACCAGTATGTCGTCGCCGACGTCGAACCTGGCGTCGCCCATGACTACGATTTTGACCGCATCCGGGTCTTTACCTGGAACACCAAACGTAGCCGGTATGAGACGGCCTATCGCGAAAGCAAGATCTTCGGAGTTTATCCGATCCGCGTGTTCCTGAACGAAGGCAAGCCCGCATTTGAAATCACACGACTGAACGAGGCCAGTCAAGACTCACCCAAGGTCACTGAGCGTTATGTTATGAACGGAGTGCTGGTTCGCAGGTTGGATGAAAACCAACACCCCATGCCCGCCACCAGCACCCCACGACACAGGAGAAAACGCTGATGTCACCCCGATTGATCCCTCTCACGGATGATGCCCGTTGCGCGATTAACAGCGACCAATGCACGGTTGAACGATTCCCCTTTCGGGTGGGCCGGGAACGCCGCACGTTCCACCTTAAAGTTCCCGACCCGGCTGAACGTCGTGCCCACAGACGGGAACCCACCAACGACCTTTACATTGTCGATATTTGCGGGCTCTTCAAGTATCCCGCCAATCATTTTCAAATCGAAGCCCAGTCGGGCGACTATTTCCTGACCGATCTGGGAACCCCCTGCGGAACCATTGTTGAGGGAAAAACTCTGGGGGGAAATGACGTCGGCGGCCGCACGCAACTCCATGATCACGATGTCATTATTCTCGGAAGCGCCTTGTCGCCAATGATCTTCAAATTCCGCACGAACTGAGTAGGTGATAGGGAATAGGTGATAAGGGATAGGTCATAGGTGTTAGGTGCCAGGGACACAAGGGGATGTGTATAGTTCCTGGAGGCGGGGTTGGAATTCGCGCTGCGGAGGAGTAGGCGGCTAAGTTCAGCCTGGGTTCTTTCTTCGAAAACGCCCAATCTACAACACTCGATCACGATCCTCGCACCTAATTCCTATCCCCTATTCCCTCACCCTTCCCCCCGCCGCCCTAAAAACTCGAAATCTTTCAGTTCGCCCAGTTCCTCCACCAGAAACTCCTTGAGGCGATTGACAATTTTGGACTCCATCTGGCGCACAGCTTCCCGCGTCACCCCAAACTGGTCGGCGATCTGTTGCAAGGTTTTAGGATCTTCCGCGATCAGCCGTTCCCGGAAGACCACCAACTCCCGGGGCTTGAGGGTCTTGGAGAATTCGAGGAACTTGTTTTGAAGCAACCGCCGATATTCCGCGTCGGCCAACGCATCATCCAGAGCGGGACCTTGCGCCGGCAACTGTTCGGCAAAAGACTCCGTGGTCTCTTGAGTCAACGGCGCATCCAGCGACAGATCGCCCCCTTGCGTCACGCTCTCAATATCCACCACATCCGACTCCTTGACGCCAAAATGTTCAGCCAGGAGCCTGGGGCTGTGGTCGGCGAATTCCCTTTCCAGCCTCTCCCGCTCCCGCTTCAGATTGAAAAACAGCTTTCGACGCTCGTTGGTCGTGGCGAATTTGACAAGGCTGAAATTGTCGAGGATGTACTTGAGGATGTATGCCTTGATCCAGTAAGTCGCGTAGGAAGAAAATCTCGTCCGGCGGTAAGGATCGAACTTGCGCAGCGCTTGCATCAGACCGATGTTTCCAGCTTGAATCAAGTCGAGGACTTCTTTGAACGCCTGGTGATATTCGAAAACGATCTTCACCACCAGCCGGAGATTGCTGGTGATGAGCTGGCGGGCTGCCCCTATATCTTTGAATTTCTGGTATCGAATGGCGAGCTGGCGCTGTTCTTCCGGCGGCAGGATGGGATATTTACGAATCTCCTGGAGATACTGGGTCAGCGGATCATATCGGACGATCGATCCGCCCATCGCAGTGTCGGGCAGAACCGCCTTTTCTTCTTCGTCGACTACCTCGGGCGGTCGCTCATCCTGATTCAGATCCCTGGTCTTATTGACGGCCATAGCGCTGAATGATTCCTGATCGCTGCCCGCCAGTTACGCGGGAGGGGGGACCCAGGGTCTGGTTACATGGGGCGGAGGCTTCAATCGCTGATCCGACGCCTGGTCCTTCGGACTTGTTTCCACGATAGATGCTGGAGGACACACGCCACAATGCACGCAGCCATCGACATCCGGGCAGGGCGCACTGAATTTCGCGTCCATGGCCTGTTTCCATTCACTCATCAAAAAGAGCTTGGAAATTCCCAGGTCCATAACTTCCCACGGCAATTTTTCTTTGAAATTCGGCCGAGTCCGCGTGAAGTGATGCGCCTGGATCCCCAGGTCCCGCGCCGCCTTTCTCCAATGACCTTGCCGCTCGTGGGTCCTCAAAATAAAGGATGACAGGGAGCGGTCGCCCAGAGAGAGAATACTCTGAAGGTGCGCCTCCCGCGGCCGCATGGCATTGACGCGCACATTGGGCACGCCGCCGAGACCGCGGACAATGAAATCGATCTTGCCCTGCAATGTCTTTTCGTCTTCCACCTCGACCCATTGGAAGGGAGTGTTGGGCTTCGGCACAAAGCAGTTGAGACTGATCACCAGCGAGCCGAGCCGTCCATGCCTTCGGCTTGCCTCGACCATGATGGCCTGCAATTCCTTGACAAAATCGACGATCCCGGCGATATCTTCGTGCATCTCGGTGGGCAGGCCCACCATGAAATACAGCTTGAGATTGAGAATCCCCTCTTCGAAAATTGAGCGGCAAATCCCCTTGATCTGGTCGTTGGTCAGATGCTTGTTGACCACCTGCCGCAGCCGGTCGGTGCCGGTCTCCGGGGCCACTGTGACCTGTTGGTCGTGAGATCGAACCAGGGACCGCAAGAGGCGCGGAGAGATCTGCTCCAGGCGCAGCGACGCCACGGCAATTTGATAATCCAGATTTTCAAGGCCTCCCAGAATGTCCTCAATCTCGGGATGGTCAAGCACGGCGGTGGCAACAAGGCCGATCTTATTGGTGCGCGACCGCGCCGCTGCGGCCATCCGGAGAATGGACGACGCGCTTGCCATCTTGGGACGGCGATAGCTGTAACCCGCCCAGCAGAACCGGCATCCGGCCGGACAGCCGCGGGAAATCTCGATCATGAACTTGTTGGAAAATTCCGTGTTAGCCGTCAAAATCTGGGTTGCCGGAGTAAACTCGTCCATCGTGCCATCGAGTTTCTGACGCTTCACCGGGGCTGATTGCTCGGAATGAAGCGCGGGGACGTAGCAACCCGGCATTTCCGCCAAGCGTGCGAGGAGATCCTGCCGCTTGGAGGAGGCAGACCCGTTCCCGCCCGTGTTTGATTTGAGAATCTTCAAGAATTCCGGCACCAGAACTTCCGCTTCTCCCACAAAAATCGCGTCAAAGAAATCGGCCACGGGTTCGGGATTAAGAAAGATGGCGGCTCCGCCGGCGATCACCAGCGGGTGTGATTCATCACGATCGCGAGACAGCGCCGGAATTCGTGCCATCTCGAAGATCTTCGGAAGATTCAGATAGTCCGGTTCGAACGCAATCGAAAAGGCCAGGACGTCGAATTGAGCCACCGGCGTCTGTGATTCCAGCGAAAACAATTCCAAACCGCTGGTTCGCAGGGCCTCCTCATCGCCGGGCTCGGGAAGGAACACCCGCTCGCAGCTCACCTCCGGGTCGTGGTTCATCAACTGATAGAGGGAGTGCACTCCCAGGTTCGACATCCCCAGGTAGTAGGTATTGGCATACGCCAGCGCGACATTCCATTGGCGTGACCCAAACGGGACCGGCGTCGCCCCCCACTCCTGCTGGAGCAGGGTCTCGTACCTGCTTCGAATGTGATTTGGCATTACGCGGGGATTATATCATGAAGGGCGGCATTCAGTGGGGGGAGACTCTCCCGAACTTATTGGAGTGCGGAACTCAAGGTTCCGCTTTCTGTCGTCGCAAACTACCACCCTGTTCCTCCCTTCCAATCTGCCACCTCAAAACGGCACGCCACGGCGGGCCGCACTCCAAAGGTGGCAGTGTTGGAAAACTTGTCTCCTCTATCTGGGAGGCGTATACTTTTCTTGATTTGAGGCTTGGTTATTGCGCTTGAACCCTTCCCCCTCCAAGGATTGGTTTTATGGTCTATGCTGTCTCCCAACCGAAAAGGCCTTTGAGGACAGACGACTCTTCGTGCTTCAGAGAATCAGAAGGATCTCAACGCGACGCCCGGCCGCCGAAGCTGCTCGATCGAGTTCGAGGATCCATTCGCGCCAGGCATTACAGCCCACGGACGGAAGAGAGTTATATCCACTGGATCAAGCAGTTCATCTTCTTTCATGGAAAACGACATCCTGTGGAGATGGGGGAAGCGGAAATCAACGAATTTCTCACTTCGCTGGCCGTGAACAAGCACGTAAGCGCGTCAACCCAGAACCAAGCCCTCAGCGCGCTTCTGTTTTTGTATCAGCAAGTACTGAACAAACCCTTGGACTGGATTCAACTGGAAGTGCGGGCCAAGAGACCGGCCCGTTTGCCGATCGTATTGACGAAGATGGAAATTAAGGCAGTTTTGGCACAATTGAAGGGGACGCCCAAGTTGATCGCGATGCTGTTGTACGGATCAGGGTTGCGGCTCACCGAGTGTTTGGAGCTCCGGGTCAAGGACCTGGATCTCGAGAGGAATGAGATCCTGGTGCGGGATGGCAAGGGGCAGAAGGACCGGCATACCATGCTTCCCGAGAGCCTGAAAGGGTTGCTGGGGGTGCATCTGCAGCGGGTAAAGGAACTGCACGAGCGGGATCTTGCGGAGGGAGCAGGCCGCGTGAAGCTCCCAGGAGCTTTGGCGAGGAAGTACCCCAATGCCGACCGGGAGTGGGGCTGGCAATATCTTTTTCCAGCCTCGACGCGTTTTTTTGACAAATCCGCCGGCATTCAGAGACGGCACCATCTTCATGAGTCCGTCATGCAGCGAGCGATGAAGCAAGCTGTGCGGCAATCGGAGTTGACCAAGCCGGCGAGTTGTCACAGCCTGCGCCATTCTTTTGCGACGCATTTATTGGAGGACGGGTATGACATTCGGACGGTCCAAGAGCTTCTAGGGCACCGGGATGTCAGCACGACCATGATTTACACGCACGTCCTGAATCGGGGTGGCCGAGGTGTTCGAAGCCCAGCCGATAAGCTTTGACAGACATTTTGACCCTTGTCGGATTAGGCTGCAAAAACTGCAGTGTTTTCCGGACAGATATGGAGTTGTTTTTATCTGGCAAATCATTGTAAGTGGGCATATTGTGAAACGGAAGTGCAGAACAATCGGGCCTGATTAGGCTGCAAGATCCGCAGTGTTTGTTTTGAACTCGCAGCAGTCCAATACAGGTTAAATCTTAGTTAGGTTGGCTACCTCAATGAGGAGGAGATACGATGAGACGAATGACGAAATGGTTTGCAGCGATCTTTCTCACTCTCCAATTCGTAGCCCCCTCCCATGTCTCAGGGGAGAGTATTGGGTCCGTCACTGGGGGAATCGTCACTCTTTACGCGCTCGATCCCTTAATGAGTACGCTTTCCTTCAATGACGGGATGCCCGGCTATGTAGTCAGGGAGAATCTAACGTACAACCGGGACAGCAATCTTGCATTTGACATTTACTCGAAAGACAGCTTCACCGTTGCCATTCAGGGTGGTCAGAAGGGCATGATGATTGATCTCGGAACAGCAGATGAGCTGAGGACGCGATATGGTTACATTGAAACTGTCGGCAACCCCCAGGGGTTTTCGTCAATTCATCTGGAGGGGGGAGCTGCCTTTATAATCAAGGATCATAAAACAAGAACGTTCCAACCTCTCAAGGAGTTTGGAGCGCTGCTGAAGGGTACCAAATGGGATAGTTCCGCACCCATTGCTTTGGGCCATATTTATCTCGCCCGCATCTTTGACGACCATGATCTGGAGATTGTCGTTAAGCTCAAGGTGCTTACGTATCTTCCTGGACAGGCCGTCACGATCCGATGGGAGCGACTTTAACTACGCAACCTAACCCGCGCGTGCACCCGGCCGGCGCTAAAAGCCAGAGCGCGCCGGGCGGGTGACGCGCTGGTCGTTAGGCATATCAGAGGGGGGTATGAGACTCATCCCAATAAGATTGTCATTTTGTGGTTTGCTTCTACTACTCGCATCAAACGTGCAGGCTGTGATGACCGGAGGAAGTGTCATCAACATTCAGTTTACCCCCGCAAACGTCCCGGCGGGTGCGAGTTGGGCTCCCGGGATCGCACTCACTGAGAAAGGACTCGTGGCCGAGAAGGATCCTCACGGCAACTATGCCACGGACGTATGGATCCAATCGCAACCGATACCAATTGCAGAAGGGTGGACGCGGTTCCCGGCGGGAGTCTCCTTCACACTAACGATCAATGGCGAAGGCCTGTTCTTTTCTGACCTGAAAGGCTTTTTCCGGTACAGCTCAGATGGAAAGCATTGGTCCACGTGGTATGCCGTCGTAGGTCCCGGATCCGAATCACCTTGGAGCCCAAATCCCTGGACAGGGAAGCTGTCACTCCCGCGGATCGCACGAGAGGGGTATGAAAAGGCGATGCAGGAGTATTCCAAGAAAGACCCAGCTTGGGATGACGATGAGAGAAAACTGTGTTCTTGGATTCAAGAGCAACAGCCACACTTTTTTGAACATGAATTCCCTTTTGTTGGTTACCTTCAGATTCGGTTGGAGGGGATCGCGAAGGAGATGGAGCTGCAGTCTATCACTGTCAATACATGGGTTTCCGTTAGTGGGTTACACCAGTTAAAGAAGAAGAACTATCCCCCTCCTGTGCATTTTCCTCAGAAGTGAGTTTTAACTGGAGCAGCATCAAAGTCTTTGCCGTAATCTCACGTTTGACGTTGCTTGCAATGGCTGGGAAACTTCTTGTGGGCGAAAACAAGTGACATCAACGCTCGAATGCCTAACCCGCGCGTGCACCCGGCCGGCGCGAAGAGCCAAAGCGCGCCGTCGGGTGACGCGCTGGTCGTTAGACAGCCGTTTCTCGCAACTCCCACTTGGGGATATGAATCATCTTAAGGTGATCGTATGGCAGAGACCGCATTAAGGCGTAACCAAGGATTACTACTATGGTTTGTCTTTGTAAGCATGGTGTGTGCTCCGCTAATTGCCTCAGACAAGAAAGGAAACCAAGAGGCCAGGTATTTGGATGATGCCGTTTATGAGCCATGCCATGGGGATTGTGCTCCATTCAATATCGCCTATTTCTATTTCTGCTTGGAAACCAGGGATCGCATCCTGATAGGGCAGAAACATGCTTGGAAATGGGAGTACAACCCTGCACAAATGCACCCGCTACGAGGCAAGACTGTTTCTCTCAGATACGACGATAAATATATTTGGTTGATCCGGACCGACGGGAAAGAAATGAAATTAAAACAGGATTATTCGATGGATGTGTTTCGAGACCAGCGATGTAAAGATGTTATACATGCACCAATTCAGAAGAAACAAGCTACCTCGAATTGAACAACTGTCTAGGCGTGTCGGGGCCCGTCCCAGTGGAGATCAAAGGAAAACAGCAGTTTTGAATCAGCATTCATTTTCCGGAACCGATTGATTTCTTCGTCGCTGGTGAGTGGGGTCAATCGATACTGGTTGGCCACATCGCCACAATTTGTCTCACGCTGTCTAACCCGCGCGTGCACCCGGCCGGCGCAAAAAGCCAAAGCGCGCCGGGCGGGTGACGCGCTATCCGTTAGGCCCATTGAGGATAAATGAATCCAAACTTCCTCTTCCTGCCGGCGATAGCCATGGCCGGAGTTTTCTTCTTGGCAGGTTTCCTGCTGAGGAAAAGAATTGTCCGCCCACCCGGTACTTTGTTTTTGCTGATTGCCAGTGCGCTTTTTGCAATTCCCGGGGTGCTCATGGTGATTTATTACTTGCACCTCTTTGACAACGCTGTGTGGTTTTACAAATTCCGTGCCATGCCCTTCAGTGAATTATCGACCTCCGGACTCGGTTTTATGGCTGGAGTTTTTCATTCGAGTGACGCTCGAGACAGTTGTTTTCGAAGGCTTTCAGCACCAGTAGCCCTCTTCGTCTTCCTTATGATCCCCTTCGTAAAGCCAATAATCTCGTGTGTCGATTTCAGCCAATTCAAAAATCATTGGGTCGGTGATGTGTGCCTCCAAACCACCCCTTCGACCTGTGGGCCTGCCAGCGCTGCTTCGATACTGAAATCCTTTGGTCAGAATGTTTCAGAGGAAGAGTTGGCAAAGGAGTCTTTCACCTACACAGGCGGAACGGAGAATTGGTATCTTGCAAGGGCACTCCGCCGACGTGGATTTGACGTTCAAATCGTGAGCAGTCCGGAGACCCGAGAGCCCATTCCAGTTCGGGCCATCGCTGGGGTTACTCTCCGCAACGGGGCCGGTCATTTCATCGCGGTCCTCGCAGAGACTCCAACGGATTATGTTTTCGGAGACCCGTTGAAGGGGAAGGTTGTAATTGCCAAGGATGTGGCAAGGAACCAATATCATTTCACCGGCTTTTTCATGGTGATTCAGCTCAAGGCAACATCCAGCGCAAGGGCCTAACCCGCGCGTGCACCCGGCCGGCGCATGAACCAAGAGCGCGCCGGGCGGGTGACGCGCTGCTCGTTAGGCGGATGAATCTTTTTTGAAGACACTTTAATCAAAAGGGATTCGCTTGGAGGTAATCGTGCAAGGAGATGACATTCCTTGGGAACCTACGCATGTTGACGTTGATGGCACACTTGCCAATCCTCACATGCTACTCGCCGTGGTTCTTGTAGCCATCCTCTTATCGATCTTAACCGTGGCTGTAGTTGTGAGAATCCTGCGCGTGTCCCAAGGAAGAAAGCTCCCACGGTTGTCACTGGTTGGATATGGTATTGTTTTTCCTGTTCTATATCTTCTTGCAATTACACCCATTCCTTACTACTTCTTTGCATTGGTTTTCCAAACAATTCATTATCGTCATTACGTGTCAACTGGCTGGTGGGGTTTGCCACCTGCTTGGATTGCCCCATCCATTGGCCTGGTCGCGGGGTTTACAGCGTTTATAGTCATTAGAACTCGAAAGGTTAACTCTACCGCCTAACCCGCGCGTGCACCCGACCGGCGCAAAGAGCCAGAGCGCGCCGGGCGGGTGACGCGCTATCTCGTTAGGCTGATTTGACCACCATGAAGATGAGTTCTCCCGTTGCAATCCGGTCATTCAAAAGCGAAACTTCGGCGTCCGAAGCTCTGTCCCGGTTGGAACCGATGGGTATATCCTGCTTTCTGATTACGAAGCACTACAATCTTGCTGGCAACACTTGGCTGTTTGCATCGCGCGAGCAGGACGATTTGGCTAGAGAAACGATTAAGAAACTACCATCCGATATTTTGGAAGATTCAGTGCAATTAGTCCCCATTTCAGAAGCTGACATTATCGTTTATGCCTCGAAATTCGGAGATCGCCATAGTTATCAATGGGCTCTCTGGCTAATTATTATCGTATTCCCAGTGATCTTTCGTCATGGAATCGGTTTGGCGCTAGTCACCTTGTCCGCCTTCGCAGCACTTGTATTGATATTTAGGAGGTATTTGGGTTGTCCATGTTGTGGGAGGATACCGATGCAGGCAGTGAGGTTCAAAGATTTTCTTCAGTGTCCGAGTTGTGGGATTAAGTGTGTAAGACCGACAGCCTAACCCGCGCGTGCACCCGACCGGCGCAAGAAGCCAAAACGCGCCGGGCGGGTGACGCGCTGTACGTTAGCCTGATGGAAAGCTGGGCCGGATTGCTGTAAAATGCCGCAAGGAGCTCATGCCCATGATTCGCACTGTTGAGGCTGTGGTGGATGATCAAGGAAAGGTAACGCTGCTCGAGCCGGTCCCGCTTGGGTCGACCCGCCGGGCCCTTGTCGTGATTCTCGACGAACCGGGAGTTGGCGACAACGAAACGGGGCTACTCAGTGAGGCATCCCTTTCCGATTGGAGCCGCCCCGAGGAGGATGCGGCATGGTCTCACCTGCAGTCGGCAAAGTAATTCTCGTTCCCTTCCCCTTCTCCGATTTATCAGAATCCAAACTCCGTCCGGCGGTCGTCTTAGCCGATGCTCAACGAGGAGACTGGATTCTGTGCCAAGTGACCAGCAATCCCTACGGGGATCCACACGTGGTCAGCATCACGGATGAGTCTTTCAGTCACGGATCGCTGCGAATTGCGAGTTTTGCTCGACCGGGAAAACTGTTCACCGCCAACTCTGGCCTGATGCTTGGCGAAGTTGGAATGCTGAAGGCAGATGTAACCCGGCAGATCATTAACAGAATCATCGAAATGTTGAAGCGCGGTATGGAACAAGGCGAGACTGACCCCGGTACCACAGGCTAACCCGCGCGTGCACCCGACCGGCGCAAGAAGCCAAAAGCGCGCCGGACGGGTGACGCGCCTGTCGTTAGGTTGACCCAAGAGCTAGGAGGAAAGGATTCGACCTAGCGCTCGTTTCGGAGTGCCCAAGGCGAGCAATGAGCGAACAAGGAGGTCGAGAGAGACGGAAGGGTCACCAGCCTCCATTTTGGCGACTCTGGATTGGCTGGATTTGAGAAGTCTTGCGGCTTGTTGTTGGGTGAGTTTCTTCTGGCGTCGGCGCCGCTGAAACGTCTTACTCAGAGCAACCTTCATTTCGATGTAGGCGGTTTCTTCGCTGGAAAGATCCAGAAATTCCTGGACCGTGCCGACTTTCCAGCCCCTACTTTCAAGGCGCTTTCTTTTGGTGGTCTCCATGAGTGTTTTTCTCCGTCATTCTTCATACTGGCGGGCCCTGCGCTTGCAGGCCTCGATCACCCAACGAGGCGTCGAGGGAGTTTTCTTCTGAAAGACATCCAGAATGAGGATCGCATCATCATCGATTCTGTATATGATCCGCCAAGTCATGTTTTCATCGTTGATTCGCAATTCATGGCAACGGGGTCCAATTGAAGCCATGGGTCGGGACGCGGGCATGGTTAGGCGCTCGCCATTTTGGAGCAGTCTCAACAAGAATCCCGCCTCCAGCCGTGCCCGCCTGGAAAAGGGTGGTGTCTTGATTTCGCCTTGCAACCACACCAGCGACTTGGGCGGCTGTTCCATGCAAGAATGAGGATATGTCATAACTGACATATTGTCAAGCTGCAAGTGTAAACGGGGCAACCTAACCCGCGCGTGCACCCGGCCGTCGCATAAAACACGAGCGCGCCGGGCGGGTGACGCGCTGGTCGTTGAACTAAACCGCTACGCGGTGGGAACCCCCTCGGGCATCAGGGTGGCTGCCCTCTCGTCAGTTTTCCGCCTCGTGTAGTTTTCCTCCTGACCGTCCTTCTCAACCTTCCCTACAATCTCCTGGGACAACGCTGTGTCAGGGCGTGTGTCTCAATCGATTCACCCCAGGAGGATGTATGGGAACTCTACGTCAGAACATGATCGAGGCGATGAAGCTGCGGGCCTTCTCGCCCCGGACTCAAGAATGCTACGTGGCAGGGGTGGCGAGCCTGGCCCGACACTTCCATCAATCCCCGGACCAGTTGGACGGGGAAAAGATCAAAGCCTATGTGCTGTCGCTCACCGAGGAGCGCAGTCTGGCCTGGAGCAGCGTGAACCAGGCCATCGCGGCCTTGCGCTTCTTCTATCTCCAGGTGCTGGGATGGAAGCAGGTCGAGCTGCCGCTTCCCCCGCGGAAAAAATCCACCCGCCTGCCGGTGGTCCTGAGCCGGGAGGAGTTGGAGCGGTTGTTTGCCTGCGCCCGCACTCCCCGCGACCGGATGCTGCTGCGCACCACCTATGCGGCCGGGTTGCGCCTCAGTGAAGTGATTCATCTCAAGGTGTCGGATCTCGACGGCGCTCGCGGCACGATCCGGGTGGAGCAGGGCAAGGGAGCCAAGGACCGTTACAGCATTCTCCCGCCCCGCCTGCTGGAAGAACTTCGCCTCTACTGGAAACTCTGTCACCCTACCGACCGGCTGTTCCCCTCCCGCCGCGATCCACGCCGCGCCATGGATGATACCGCCGTGCAGAAGATCTACTACCAGGCCAAAGCACGGGCCGGCATCACCCGCGGGCATGGCATCCACACCCTGCGGCATTGCTTTGCGACGCATTTGTTGGAGGCCGGCGTGGACCTGCGGACCATTCAGTTGCTGCTCGGCCATACCTCCATCACCACCACCATGCGCTACCTGCAGGTGCGCAGTGAACTGCTGAAGACCCGTCTGAATCATCTCGACCTGTTGGGGCCGTCGTCCTAGAGAAGCCGGCTCCATGCCACCTGCAGGGTTAGGCCCTGTGGAAGGAGGGAGACCCCTTTGGGGACTGGCGGATGTGTTTCGGCTCTACGGGGAGGCTTACCGTCAGGCGCATCGGCTGCCGCGCCGGCATCTGAAGGTGATGCGCGCCGTGGAGCGGTGCCGCACCGTCGCGCTGGGAGGTCATCTCGAACGCTGCGACGGGTGCGGCTTCGAGCGGCCTGTCTACAACTCCTGCCGCAATCGACACTGTCCCAAGTGCGGGTCGTTGGCCAAGGCCCGGTGGCTCGAGGCGCGTCAGGCCGAACTGCTGCCGGTCGGCTATTTCCATCTCGTCTTCACCCTCCCGCATGAACTCAATCGCCTCGCCCTCTCGAATCAGAAACGACTCTGCCACCTCTTGTTTCAAGCCGCGTCGGAAACGTTGCTGGAGTTTGGCCGCACGCACCTCCACGGGGACGTGGGCTTTCTCGCCGTGCTGCACACCTGGGACCAGACCCTGGGCGACCACTTCCATCTCCACTGCCTCCTCCCCGGCGGGGCTTTGTCCTTCGATCGGACCCGTTGGATCCCGGCACGCCCGAACTTTCTTTTTTCTGTGCGGGCGCTCAGCCGCCTCTTCCGCGGAAAGTTCCTGTACGGCTTGGAGCAGGCGTGGGACCGCGGGTGGCTGCAGTTCCCCGGTCGGCTGGTTCCCCGGGACGAGCCCGCCGCGTTCTCCGGCTGGCTTCGCCCGCTGCGCCGCAAGAGCTGGGTCGTGTATGCCAAGCCGCCGTTCGCTTCCCCCGACACCGTGCTTGACTATCTCGGCCGCTACACCCACCGCGTCGCCCTCTCCAATCATCGCCTGCTCTCCGTGGCCGACGGCCGGGTCACCTTCTCCTACCGGGATCGAAAGAATCCCACCGCGCCGCGCTCTATGACGCTCGAAGCCGACGAGTTCATTCGCCGCTTCCTGCTGCATGTGCTGCCCGACGGTTTCATGCGGATCCGTCATTACGGCTTCCTCGCCAACCGTTCCAAGAAACAACACCTGGCGCGGTGCCGCCAGTTGCTGGGGACGGAACCACCTCTCGCGCCGGCCCCTGCCAAAGCGACCCGCGAGATGTGGCGGGCCCTCACCGGCGTCGACCTCGCCCGCTGTCCGGTGTGTCGCGTCGGAACCCTCGTCGTGATGGGCCCCTTGCCGGCTCCACTGGATTCTTCATGAGGAATATGTTCATGCCACGACGCTCCTGCTGTTACGGTCCGGTTCCGCCTTGTTTCCAAGTCTGTGCCGACGTCTGTCTTCGAGATCGCCTCCCACCCCGGCACTCGCCGCCGCCCCTCTCCATCCGCCTCCCGAGACCTTCCCTTTCCGGGCGTCCAGCCTCTTCGGACGTCCCCAATCCGCTTTACAATCCCCATAGATCGCGCTAACTTCCATCTTGCACGCCGCGGTTCAGTTCAACCCGGTTTTATCCACCATGCCCCCGAAACTTTATTCCGGTCTTCATCCCTCTCGCAGGCATAGTGGATAAAATCCTGTACGTTAGGTGGATTTGCATGGATTCGAGGATGAAGCATTCCCAATATCCAAGATGGCTCAACTGGACCGGATGGATTTTTTTTGCGGATCATTCCTGCCCGTGGCTCGGCTCGTCTACGAGCAGACCTACTTAACGTGGAGTCAAGGACCGGTCATGGTTGGTTATTCGACAATTCATGCATCGCCCGGCTACTTCGTCCTTGGTGCACTATCTGTGCTTGGCAGTCTAATTTGGTTGTTGGCAAATATTGTCGCGCTCTTGCTTCGGAGAATAACAATCAATCGCTCTGCCTCGGTTCTCGTTGCTTGTACCGCCCTCGTCCTTGTGTGCCTCGCCATACCATATAGTGCTTGGCAAACCGCCACTGTGGCCGTAGCAGGCCCTGGACGGGATGGAAGTGGCCTTTTGGTCGGAGGCGCCCATGATGGGAATGCTAGACTTGTAAGATTGCTGCTTAATCATGGCATAAGTGCAAATGATCATACTTCCGACACCCTTTCGCCCTTGATGCTTGCAGCTAAGCGAGGCAATCTCGAGGTCGTCAGGCTCCTAATTGCCCATGGTGCCGATCTCAGCGAGATGAGTTCCGAAGGGTATCGCGCGATCGATTATGCGGACAACTTGAATCACACCCAGATCGTAAGAGCGCTAGCGGAGGCGGGAAGTCCGCCTCCCCGGAGATTGCCACGGATTCCTGATACAAGCATTACAGTCACACCATGAATAGTAACGACTCTCTGGAGTGGGACATTTGACTGTGAAGAGGCAGTCGAGGTTTTACAATCATCTGATCACCACCTAACCCGCGCGTGCACCCGGCCGGCGCAAAGAGCAAGAGCGCGCCGGGCGGGTGACGCGCTACTCGTTAGGTGGGCCAGATACGGGCTCTCGGAGTTGTAGAACCTGATAGAATGTATTGTCCTGGAGGTTTGGTATGGAACTCATCGAAAGGAAGCGGGAGCAAATCCTCGAAGTTGCCAGACGGCATGGAGTGACTCGGATTCGTGTGTTTGGTTCCGTCGCCCGAGGCGAGGAGGGCCCCACCAGCGATGTAGACCTGCTCGTCGAGGTCGGCGCCCATCCGAGTCCGTGGTTTCCCGGAGGACTGGTGGCTGACCTCGAGGAACTTTTGGGAAGGCGGGTTCAAGTGGTAACTGAGCGGGGGCTTAGCGATCTGCTTCGGGACCGAGTGCTGTCCGAAGCTATTCCTCTATGAAAGACGATCGAGTCTATTTGAAGCATATCCTCAGATGCGTCGCGCGCATTGAAGAGTACACGCGTGGGGGACGAGAGATGTTTTTGTCCACGTCAATTGTTCAAGACGCCACTCTACGCAATCTACAGACGCTTGCGGAGTCTACGCAACGCCTGAGCGCGGATCTGAAGTCTCGTTATCCCAACGTTGACTGGAGGGCCTTGTCCGGTTTTCGGAACGTTTTGGTTCACGATTATCTCGGCATCGACATGGATTACGTTTATCAATCGATCCAGGATCAGATTCCTGGTCTCAAATCCGCCGTTCAAGCCCTTCTTGAAAATCTCTCGAACCAACGATAAGAGCAGGCCACCTAACCCGCGCGTGCACCCGGCCGGCGCAAGAAGCCAAAACGCGCCGGGCGGGTGACGCGCTGCTCGTTAGGTGGACGTGAGATTATCCTGAGGTTTTTGTGGAACGGGTCTTCAACCATTTGGCGAGGGACTGTTTGCTGAGGCGGCCATCGGCCAGGTTGATCATCACGGTATAGGCGTCCTCTTCGGAGGCCGTGAGTGTCCAGCCGTTGTTTTGCAGAAAGAGGTCCATCAGAACAAAGGCGACGCGTTTGTTGCCATCCACGAAGGGGTGATTTTGGCAGACGTGATAACCATAAGCGGCCGCTTTTTCGAAAAGGGTCCGGTGGAGCGACCGTCCGGCGAAGGTCATCCGCGGTTGTGCCAGGGCCGAATCCAGCAGATTTCGATCTCGAATGCCGGGACGACCGCCATAGCGTCTGAGCAAATCGGCATGGATCAAGGGGACAATTTCCTCGGGGACGAATAGGGTGGCCATTACTTTGCCAGGGCTCGCAGGGTATTGCGGTACCGTTTGTGGGTCTTCTCGTAGGCCTTGGCCCACTCGGCAAACCGGGGGCTGAAGGGAGTCAGCATGACCCCATCCGCGGTCTCGATCAGATGAAGTTCATCGCCTTCGTGCAAATGGTAAGTTTCGACGACGGTTTTTGGAAGGGTAATCCCGAGACTGTTTCCAACCCGGCGGACAGCGGTCTTCAACATAGCGGATCTCCTTTTCCAGAGGATTATAACAAGTGTATTACATAGAATCAATCCCAACCATGAAAAGAGACACCTAACCCGCGCGTGCAACCGACCAGCGCAAAAGGCCAAGGCGCGCCGGGCGGGTGACGCGCTGGTCGTTAGGTGTCTCAAGCACAGGGCCGAATCTTACTTTTTTGGGCGTTGCTTGAGAAGCAGAGACCAGTAGCCCCGTGGGTCCACAATGGTCAGAGGAGTTTGGGGCGCGACTTCGAGCAAATCCCGGTCCCCGGTGACCAGCACGTCGACCCTTGCCTCGAGAGCGGATGCCAACACCCAGCGGTCGCTTGGATCCCGTCGGGGCAGCTCGGAGGGTTGCCGCGGTTTCGGAACAACCTCCTGCTCGCGCAGGAACTCTTCCACTGCAAGGATGAACTCAGGCGGGAGCTTGATTCGGTCACGGAGGACGCGACACAGCTCGTCAAGAACGACTTCGCCCACAATCAATTCGTGTTCCGAGAGGACGTGTCTGACAACGTCGGCACACAACCCGCGGGTCGCGAAGGCGCTGACCAGGACATTGGTATCCAGAAATACTCTCACGACACCTTTCGCGCAACGTCCTCGTCCATCAGAAAGCCGCGGGCTTCGGCGAAGGGTAGGATCTTCCGGCGTAGTTGCTCAAAGCGGAGCAGCGACAGTTGTCGGCGTAACGCCTCGCGAACCACGTCGCTCCGCGTCCTTCCGGTTTCATCGCAGATGCGGTTGAGAAGACGGTCAAGGTCGTTATCGAGGCGGATTGTAAGAGCAGGTCTCATGTCATACAATGTACTACACGCGGGAAGCCAAGGCAAGTCCCGTCGTGGAAAGGCGACACCTAACCCGCGCGTCACCCGGCCGGCGCGAAGAGCAAGGCGCGCCGGGCGGGTGACGCGCTGGTCGTTAGGCCGATTGTTTCTGTCTTGGCAAACAGTACGATATCGCGTACTATTGGCGTGAGGTGACTTAAATGACCGTTCTTAAAGCCAGCAATGCTCGAGCCCGGCTGTATCGACTTATAGATGAGGCGGCTTCTTCGCATCGGCCGGTGCTCATCACCGGTAAGCGAAATAACGCCATCCTGGTTTCCGAGGAAGACTGGAGTTCCATTCAAGAAACACTGTATTTGCTTTCTATTCCAGGGATGCGCAAGTTCATCGTGGAAGGTTTGAAGACCCCCCTCTCCAAGTGTGCTCGGGAGCTCAAATGGTGAAGTGGAAACTGGTTTACACTCGGCAAGCGCTCAAAGACGCCAAGAGAATCTCCGCCGCCGATCTCAAGGAACAAGTAATAGAGCTGTTGAGAATTGTGGAGGCAGATCCGTTCCAGGTTCCACCCCCCTATGAAAAGCTGATGGGTGATCTGACAGGCGCTTATTCGAGACGAATCAACGTCCAACATCGTTTAGTCTATCAGGTATTCAAGAAGGAAAGAGTGGTCAAGATTATTCGCCTGTGGACCCATTACGAATAACGGCCTGACCCGCGTGTGCACCCGGCCGGCGCAAAACCCAAGAGCGCGCCGGGCGTTAGGCGGACAATGTTCAAGTTTGACCAGGCCCTTGACTTCAGTTCACGTTTGTATATATTGGTAATATACATGTCGCTCCCGGGGATGATATGCCCGATTTCTCAGAAATGACTGGGTTTGAATGGGACGACGCCAACCGTTTAAAGAATTGGGAGCGCCTCCAAGTGGCGTGGTGGGAATGTGAAGAAGTCTTCTTTCATAAGCCATTTTACGTGATTCGGGATATGGCCCATTCACAAAAGGAGGAGCGCTATTTTGCACTCGGTCGGACAAAGGCAGGCCGCCCGCTCTTCCTGGCCTTCACATTGCGGGGGAGCCGGATCCGCGTGATCTCAGCTCGGGACATGTCCAGAAGAGAGAGAACAATCTACGATGAAAAAGCTAAAAAGAATTCCGCAGTTTAGATCAGAGGAGCAGGTGCGGGAGTTCTGGGCACGGAACGATTCAGCCGACTTTGTCGACTATTCCAAAGCTAAGCAGCCGTCATTCCCCAACCTCAAGACGACGAGCCGAGCCATTTCCATTCGCCTTCCTGAATCTCTGATCGAGAACATCAAAATGCTCGCGAACCGCGAAGACGTTCCCTATCAATCGATGATGAAAATGTTACTTTCGGAAAAAGTTCAAGAAGCGCTCGAATCGAGACGACGCAAGAAAGCTGCTGTCTAACCCGGGCGGGTGACGCGCCGGTCGTTGGGCCGACGGCCGCGAAGGCGAGTAAGAGTACCCGTGACGAGCATCATTGGAATCCTGACGAAAAACGCCGGGGCGCTGTCGGTCCTCGGTGCACTCACGTTGTTCTTCAGCTGGGTCGTCACTAACACCTTTGCGTCCCGATACTCGCGAACCAAGCAATCTGTAGAAACAGCTGAAGCGACATTTCGCCTTTACAGCACTCTGCACGGGCTTCGTGACCAAATTAATTCCCTTGCAATGGAGGTCGTGCAGACGAAGCACTCTACAGATGCCTCCCGGTTTCGTGGCGGCATCACCGGTGAGCCAGAACTCGATCGCATATCCACGGAGTTCGACCTGACGCGACTCGCAGCCAACCAGATCAAAGAACTGGAGGCGTTCACTGCTCAAACGAATGATTACTCGCTCGCGGTGGCCTCACACTCTGAGGCGGCAGATGAGGTTCAGGCGATCGTAAAGGAAGTGCATTCGTTATCCTCTCCCCTTTCCGGGTTGGAGCGCGACGTCGAGGTCCTTGCATTCGATCGCGAAGAGCATCTTGAAGACTATCGCAAAGCCGTAGCTGTCTATGTGGCTTACATCAGAGACAAGGCCATCCCCGCCGTTGGGCTTCTTTATAGCCGTGTGGTCTCCGCTTCGAATCGGCGGGGTGAGGAAGGGCGAATTGAACTCCGAGCGGCAAAGGCACGCGCTGAATTGTCCAGCAAGATCGCACTTTTCCTTTACGTTCTGGGTTCCCTCATGGTACTGGGCGGTCAGTACCTCGACAAAATCCACACCAAACAAGCGAACTCCCAAGCCACCACTAGGAGCTCCCAGGGAGTGTCATGACGACTGCCCGCGCGCGGCCAACAAGGCGTTGGGCCTGAACGCCCAAGGGTGGTGCTCTTGGGTACGCGGCCGCTTCGCGGGTCGGCGGCAGGTTAGCGCCAGCGTTAGGCAGCGCCACTCAATCGCATTTGGCTGCTGCACGCCGCAGCGCCCCTAGACATCGTGTTTGGGATCACCGGGTGGAGGTGGAAACATGAAGAACGTAGCGAATTCCCGATTCACCATCAAAAGCTGGGACGAGAAGCCTTATAGTGAGGGTCAGGACCTCCCCAAACTGACTCGAGCCGCCGTCACAAAAACGTTCATAGGCGATATTGCAGGGGAGGGGCATGTCGAATACTTGATGATGTACCGGAGCGACGGCTCGGCCACGTTCATCGGCCTCGAGCGCGTTGTCGGGCACCTTGCCGGGAAAGCGGGCAGCTTCGTGCTCCAACGCACGGGGATATTCGAGAACGGCGTGGCGAAGGAGTCCTATTCCGTCATCCCCGGCTCCGGTACGGGCGAGCTTCGGAGCCTGCGCGGCGAGGGAGTGTCGGCCGCGGGGCACGGGACTGAGCATCCTCTAACTCTGACCTATGAGTTGGGCTAGTCGGGTGCCGTACAGATCCGGCAAGGCGCGGCCTGACCTGCGCTTGAAGCTGTCGGCCCGCGGGGGCCGCTTGAAAGGAAGGGTTTGCCTTGAGTGCGGCCGCCACAGTCCCCTGCTTGAGCGCGATCCGCTAGCCCGGCTACCGGGGCGGAAGGGAGGGCAGTCTGATGACAGACACCGGGCGCGGGGCGCATCGGACGTGCATCTGCCCCTGGTGGCTGATGTACCTTTTCGATCACCGCCTGCGTCGGCTCTTCCAGCCGACGGATCCCGTAATCAAGTCGCTGGTCGGATCTGGCTACTCGTGTCTCGACATCGGGTGCGGCATGGGGTACTTCACGATTCCCTTGGCGCAGTTAGTGGGCCCGACTGGCCATGTGACCGCGGTTGACCTTCAGCCCGGGATGTTGCAGGGGGCAGCGAGACGCGCGCAGCGCGAAGGCGTAGTCGATCGGATCTCCTTGCGCCTTTCAACCGATTCGGATTGGCCGATCCCACAGCACTACGACTTCATCCTGGCGTTCTGGATGCTGCACGAGGTGCCGGACCAGAAGTGCTTTCTCGGAACCCTCCGGAAGATCTTGAAGACGACCGGATCTTTCCTCCTCGTTGAGCCGCGGCTCCACGTTCGGGAGCGGCAGTGGGAAGAGTCGCTCGCTCTTGCAGAGGCTGTCGGATTCCGTTCGCGCGCGCCGCAGTCAGTGAAGTTCAGTCGTGCTGCGATCCTACGTTGAAGGTGCGCCGGAGCGGGCCAACCCGCGCGTACACCCGGCCGCCGCGAAAGGCCAAAGCGGGCCGGGCGGGTGACGCGCTGCTCGTCAGGCTTCGGAGGAACTAACGTCATGAACCCAACACACGGGACATTCGACTACATTTTGCGGAGTGCCACGCCGCAGCTTCGCCCCCTATGCGAATCGCTTCGTCGTCTCATCGTCTCCCTGCACAAGGACTTTGTCGAGGTTGTCTGGCCAAGGCAGAAGATCGCCAGTTTTGGCGTCGGGCCGAAGAAAATGACCGAGCACTATGCTTACATTGCGGTTCTCGGCTCACACGTGAACCTCGGCTTCTATCACGGCGCCGCGCTGACCGATCCATCCGGGCTTCTCGAGGGGACCGGGAAGAACCTCCGACATGTCAAGCTCCACGACGTCGCCTCCGCGAAAAGTCCGGCGATCACCGCCTTGCTTCGGGAGGCAATTGCGGATCGCAAACGCTACGCAACCGAAGCTTAACCAGCGCTTTCAGGGGACGCGTCCGGCCGGCGTGGCTGAATCTCGATGGTTGCCCTTAAGTCAAATAACAGGAGGGAAAAATGAGAAATAGTAGTTTGAAACTTAGCATTGGCTTGTCGCTGGCACTCGTCATGATGACATTGCAATGCCATCCGGTAATTGCAGCTTCCCCATGCAAGTTTACAGGCTCCTCCAGCACCTTCGGAGCGAAGGGAGATTCAGCGGCACTGATTGCGAACGGCTTTGTCGATGTCAGCACGCCTTCTGTCTATACGACGGCTTACACGGTTGACGTCGGCGTGTGGGTGGACGATGCTCTGGTGAATGTGGCCGCAGACATTCCGTCTTTAGTCCTTTCCTATTTTGAACATGCCAATTGCATTTATGCTGAAGGAGTCAACAAGAATACCAATCTCGGCATTCACGAAATGTCGCTTCGAATCTTCGGGAACCGGATCCACTATTACAAACAAACCACGCCAAAGATACCCGGCACCAATGGAATCTGGATTCAACAGGCCCATAACGATTGGGCCAAGGCAATCAACGCGCTGGGATCGGCGGTGCCTAAAGTAAACTTGCTTTTCTCGGCCAACGATTATGTGGACATCGGTAACCCCCCGACCAAGAGCGACGGATCAATCAATTGGGTCGGTATTGGTGGTGCATCGAACGGGGTTGGGCAAGGACATGCCTTGGCTAGGGTTGATCCGTTGGCCTATAGGAACGGCGGCAAACCCTATAATGAAGACTGGTGGGGGGTGATTGCCGCCCACGAGCTCGGACATGCGCTCGGTTTTGGCGGGCATCTGGATCTTTATTTCGACAACATGTGTTGCATCACGCCGTATACCAGCGAACCTGGAAATACGGAATCGTATAAGTTTTCCTTGTCGCAGGGTCCCTGGAATTCGATTGTTGCGAACAGCGCGAGCAATACAGACACTTACGCAGACCCGTATTCGACGACCCCGAATCCGGTCACGCATGAGATATGGAATGTTCCCCAGGTTCACGGGTTTCTCATAGCGAACAACTTCGCCTATGCCATCATTTGGCGTTATACCGGGACGCCTTGCGGCGCCGTCTACTGCGACGGCTGGCAACCGCTGGACTACAATCATAAGACCGTTGCCATCACTGCCGCAGAGGGCCAGTTGTACCAGCTTCATAATGACGGCATGATCTGGCGCTATACCGGCCAGCCCTGCAGCGGCATCTACTGCGACGGCTGGCAACTGCTTGACAAGAATGCGAAGACGATTGCGATTGTCGCCGCCGGGGGCCAGCTGTACCAGCTTCACAACGACGGCAAGATTTGGCGTTACACCGGGACGCCGTGCAGCGGCATCTATTGCGACGGCTGGCAGCAGCTCGACCACAATCCCAAGGCCAAAGCCATCGTCGCCGCCGGAAACCAGCTTTACCAGCTTCATGGCGACGGCAAGATCTGGCGCTACACCGGAACGCCCTGCAGCGGCACTTCCTGCCCCGGTTGGCAGAAGCTCGACCACAATCCCAAGACCCAAGCCATCGTCGCCGCCGGAAGCCAGCTTTACCAGCTTCATAAGGATGGCAAGATCTGGCGCTTCACCGGTACACCCTGCAATGCCACCTCCTGCCCCGGCTGGCAGAAGCTCGACCAGAATGCCAATACCCAGTCTATCGACGCGGCCGGAAGCGAACTCTACCAACTCCATAAGGATGGCAAGATCTGGCGTTATACCGGTACGCCTTGCAATGCCACCTCCTGCCCTGGTTGGCAGAAGCTCGACCAGAATGCCAATACGGTGGCGATTAGCGCTGGAGAAAGTAATTTATACCAACTCCACAACGATGGCACAATCTGGCGATATACCGGCACAGCATGCAGCGGCATTTCCTGTCCCGGCTGGCAGAAGCTCGACAATAATCCGAAAACCAAGGCAATCAAAGCGGCGAAAGACCTTTACCAACTCCATGCGCAGTAAGGCATACCATGGACGGCGCCGGGCAGACCGGGTAACGGCTTCATTGTTGCCCGACATTTCCAAAGAACCTGACGGCCTGACACGATGCTCCACCCGGCCTGCGCCCGGGGGCTTCTTTATTCTTTCTTATTAAAATGCTGATTGCAGGGAGGCAACTCTAAGATTATGCAACGATCGCATTATGCTCGGCCGCCGGTCAACCAGTGCGATCGGCAAGCTCTCAGGAAGAATTCTCGACCGTCCCGAATTTGCAGGAACTCTCGCGTGAGACACGATCATGGATAAGAATGAGATCTCCAACATTGTAGAGCGGGAATTCCGGAACAAGACCCCGGATGCGGCGATCGGGGCAATTTATCAGGAGATCGGTTCACGGGTGATCAGCGAATTGGTGCCCTCCGGAAAAACGGTCCAGCATGAAATCCTCTCCGAGATGATCGAGGGCGAGTATTGGGCCGACTTTTTCCTGAGTCGGGTGGGGGAAAGCCCGCAATTCATTCAGAGAGACGAGTTCAGTTATCTTTTGGGTCTGTACGAGCGCCTGAGAAAAGCGATCCGTTTTCTTGAGCAGACCCGCCGGCAAATGGAGGAGAGAGCCGGTGACGTGTCGATCTCGGAAGAGGAATTGGCCTCGCTCCGGACTTTCGTCTCTCAACAGGAGGAGAAGATTACCCGCGAGCTGTTTGAGTCCAACCGCGTTGCCGTCGATGCCAAGCAGTTTCAGGTCCTGCGGGAGGCCTTCCTGGGGGTGTGCAATCTGATCCTGGGCAACGAGCTTTTTTCCGAACTGGTCAATCAGGTGAACACTACCAAGGAAATCATCGCGGGATACAAAGGCCTCCTCGGTTCGAGTGGCGGGGTGAAACACATGGCCTAACGACGATTCGACTCACGAAGCCCTGCCCACTTCAGAAGTTGACCCCAAAAAATAAAAACCCCGAACCGTTGAAATGGATCGGGGTCAAATCAAGAACAGGTCAAAGGAGTGATTTATTTCTTTTCATCGGGGGAGGCTGCTTCGGGCTCCTCGGTCTTCTTCTTTTTCTTGGACTTCTCCGAATCGGCCTTGGCGCGTTCGGCCTTCTTTACGGAGAGTTCGCTGCCGAGCAACTCCAGGATGGCCGTATCCGCGCCATCGCCCTGACGCCACCCGGTCCGGATAATGCGGGTATAGCCGCCATTGCGGTCGCCGTAACGCGGGGCGATTGTCGCAAACAATTTACTGACAGCAGACGGCTGTAACAAGTAGGCCGCCGCCTGACGGCGCGCATGAAGGGTATCTCGCTTCCCCAGCGTAATCATCCGTTCCACCCACGGGCGAACCGCCTTGGCCTTCTGAATGGTGGTTTCGACCCGTTCATTCAAGAGCACTGAGGTGGTCAGATTGCGCATCAGCGCGCGGCGATGCGAAGTGTTCCGTCCAAGTTTCCATCCTGCATTTCGATGTCGCATGAGTCCTCTTTGCGATGCGAACCCAACCCGCTCCGTCTCCGTAGGTCGAGGTCCGTGTTGACGGTCCCGGCGAAAAACTGCCGGCCCTGATTCTACGTGTCCGCCTGTATGGGGTTGCCGCCTTCGTCAAATTTCATGCCCAGGCTCAACCCCATGGTCGCCAGAATTTCCTTGATCTCGTTCAGCGACTTGCGGCCAAAATTCTTGGTCTTCAGCATTTCGGATTCGGTCTTTTGAACCAGGTCGCGAATGGTCTTGATATTGGCATTCTTCAGACAATTATTCGACCGAACCGACAATTCCAGTTCCTCGACCGACCGGTCCAGATACTCATTGCCCTTGGTTTCCTTCTTGGGCTGCTCTTCCTCAAACGCCTCTTCGACCTCCTCAAAGTTGATGAAGATGGCCATATGGTCTTTTAACAACTTGGCAGCCAGCCCGATGGCGTCCTGAGGCTTCACACAACCGTTGGTCCAGATTTCCAGCGTCAATTTGTCATAGTCCGTCATTTGGCCGAGTCGAGCCGGATCGACCGTGTAATTCACTTTCTTCACGGGGGAATGGACTGAATCGATCGGGATGTAACCCACCGGGAGATCTTCGTCGAAGTTCTTTTCCGCCGACACATACCCGCGGCCCACCTTCAGGCGCATCTCCATGTTGAGTTTGCCGCCCTCGCTGATGGTCGCAATGTACACATCTTTGTCGAGGATCTCCACATCGCCATCGGCCTGAATATCGGCCGCCGTCACAATGCCCGGGCGGTTCACATCGATATAGATGGTCTTCGACTGATCGGCGTGGAGTTTGAAGGGGATCTGTTTCAAATTCAGAATAATATCCGTGGCGTCCTCCACCACTCCGGGAATGGAGGAAAACTCGTGAAGCACTCCTTCAATCTTGACGGCCGTGACCGCTGCCCCTTCGATCGATGAAAGCAGAACGCGCCGCAGCGCGTTTCCCACCGTTGTCCCAAAGCCGCGCTCAAAGGGTTGGGCGTAAAACTGTCCGTAGAGGTCGCTCAGGGTGTCGATGTTGGTTGCCAGCCGTTTGGGTTTCTGAAAGCCTTTCCAAAGCATTGCGTTTATTCTCCTGGATGGCGGTCCCGCCACGGCGGGACCGTCTTGAGTATCCTTCTCCCATCAGCCACGAGTGGTTGCGCTGCTCCGCCGGATGCGTGCAACGGCCGCTCTTGCCGGGTTACTTGGAGTACAACTCGACGATCAGCTTTTCCTGGATGTTGGGGTCAAGCTCGTCGCGTCGGGGGAGTGCCAGTACCTTTCCCGTGAGTCCTTCCCGGTTGAGTTCCAGCCACTGCGGGACTCCACCCCGCCCGCTCACACTCTCGACCGAGTATTGGATCAGCGGATTCTTTCGGGATTTTTCATGGATCGAAATCTCATCCCCCGGACGGGTCGCGTATGATGGGATATTCACTTTCTTCTTGTTCACCATCACATGACCGTGCCGCACGATCTGGCGGGCCTGGTTGCGGGAAGTGGCAAACCCCAGGCGATAAACGATGTTATCGAGCCTTCGCTCCAACCCAATCAACAGATTGTCGCCGGTAATCCCTTTGTTGCGCTCAGCGCGCACAAAGTAGTTGTGAAACTGATTTTCCAGCAAGCCGTAGATGCGCTTTACCTTCTGCTTCTCGCGCAACTGCAGCCCGTACCCCAGGGTCTTGCTGCCGCGTCGTTGACCGTGTTGACCTGGCGCAAACTTGCGTCGCTCGACGGCACACTTGTCGGTAAAGCAGCGTTCTCCCTTGAGAAAAAGCTTCACGCCTTCGCGGCGGCATAATCGGCAAACAGAACCTCGATATCGAGCCAATTTCATTCTCCTTCGATTAGGGCAAACAGCCTCTCGCCGAAACCTGCGAGCACGGGACCTGAACCGCGGATCTCGCGCACGCCCGGTTGGGCGAGCTGCCCTCTGCCGGTGTTAGACCCTTCGCCGCTTCGGGGGGCGGCATCCGTTGTGCGGAATAGGCGTGACATCCCGAATATTTCTAATTTCGAGACCTGCTGTCTGAAGGGCGCGGATGGCCGATTCGCGCCCGGCACCCGGTCCCTTGATCCGGACTTCCACTTGTTTCATGCCCTGTTCGCGGGCGGCATTGGCGGCCTTCAGGGACGCCTGTTGGGCTGCAAACGGTGTCCCCTTCCGCGAGCCCTTGAATCCCATCGAGCCCGAACTGGACCAGCTCACCAGATTTCCCTGCACGTCAGTGATTCCAATCAGGGTGTTGTTGAACGTGGCCTGGATGTGAGCGACCCCCATCGGAACGTTTTTCTTCTCTTTCTTGCGAAAGCTTTTCCGTTTTCCTGCCGGTTTTTTTTCTTTTTCTTTTTCTTTTTCTTCAGCCATGAGATTCCTTTGTTCTGTGTTGTGGCTCAGGTTCTACCTGATTCTTGAGCGCGAAACTTTCTCCCAGACCACGACGCTTGTCCCGGGCATCCGTGGCCACACTAGCGGACGCCTTTAGGTCTTGGCCGTCGCCTTCCTCTTGATCGCCACGGTCATCCGTCGTGGACCCTTGCGAGTGCGCGCGTTGGTGTGGGTCCGCTGGCCGCGCACGGGAAGGTTGCGCCGGTGACGCGCGCCCCGGTAAGCGCCGATTTCGATGAGGCGCTTGATGTTCATCTGGATATCCTTGCGCAGGTCGCCTTCGACCATCCCTTCCTCATCGATGACGGTCCGGATCTTTGCCGCCTGATCTTCAGTTAACTGATCGACCTTCGTGGCCGGATCCACGTTCGCCTTGCCCAAAATCCTGAGCGAGCGGGCCCGTCCAATCCCGTAAATGTAAGTCAAACCAATTTCAATTCTCTTCTGGCGCGGTAAATCAACGCCTGCTATACGTGCCATAATTCAATTCTCCTTGCCGGGTTGAAACTCAAATCCGAGGCTGACCACGAGATCGGAAATTGATCTCCCCGGTTCCATTTCATAAGGGCTTGTTCACCAGGGACCCGCCTTCCGAGCATCCCTGCATTGAGCGGCGGAATCACTCGAGGAATTCCCTTTCATGGTCTGCGGGGTGGAGTCATCCCTGCCGCTGTTTGTGTTTCGAGTTCGGACAAATCACTCGCACGACCCCGCGACGGCGAATGACCTTGCACTTATCACAGATCTTCTTTACCGATGCCCGTACTTTCATGAAAATCCCGCTTCCCGGCTCCGGTCGTCGCCGAACGACCCTTGCCGCGGTCCTGTGCGGCCTTCCAACAACCCGCCCCGGCCGCTATTTGTATCGATAAACGATTCGACCTCGCGTCAAATCGTACGGCGATAGTTCCACTGACACCTTATCGCCGGGCAGGATGCGTATAAAATTTTTCCTCATCCGACCCGAAATGTGTGCCAGCACCTGGTGCTTGTTTTCAAGTTCGACCCTGAACATGGCGTTCGGAAGCGTTTCCAGCACCGTCGCCATGACCTCGATCGCATCTTCCTTTGGCATAGCTCCTCGAACCTGGATTTTGCGTATTGCGGAGACACTCACCAACCTCACCTGGAGTCAGTCCCCGTCTTCCTCCCGGGAATTGCAATTTAAGGTCTCGATAAGACCCACGGCCCGTTATTAGTCACCGCCACGGTATGTTCGAAATGGGCCGAATTCTTCCCATCGGCTGTTACGGCAGTCCACTGATCATCCAAAATCTTCACCTGGTACGTGCCCTCATTCACCATGGGCTCTATCGCAAGAACCATGCCCTCTTTCAACAGCGGGCCTCGTCCGGGAATCCCGTAATTTGGAACGGGCGGATCCTCGTGCATGGCGGTCCCAATCCCGTGGCCGACAAAATCCCGGACCACCGAAAACCCGTGCGACTCCGCATGCTTCTGGACCACGGCTCCGATATCCGAGATCCGGTTTCCCACATGGACCTGCTCTATGGCCAATTCCAGGGACTCCCGAGTAATTTGGAGCAGCTTGCTCACAGGCTCGCTGATTTCGCCCACAGGAACCGTTAAAGCTGAATCGCCATAGTAGCCGTCAATAATCACTCCAAAATCCAAGCCGACGATATCGCCTACTTTCAGCTCTCGCGACGACGGAATGCCGTGTACAATTTCTTCGTTGACCGACGTACACAGAACCTTGGGATAACCCCGATAACCCTTGAACGCAGGTTTGGCGCTTCCCTCGCGAGTTCGTCTCTCCGCCAACACATCCAACTCGGCCGTCGTGATTCCCGGTTTTACCGCTTCCCGCAGTTCCTGAAGGATGTCGTGGACCAGCAGGCACGCCCGCCGCATCTTTTCAATTTCGGATTTCGACTTGCAAACAATCATGACCCGGCGTGTTGTTCCTTTCGGCCCTCGAAAATCTCCAATACCCGTTGCGTAACCGCTTCAGGCGGGGCATCGCCGTCAAGCCCTTCCAGCTGCCCCAGCTCCCTGTAAAAATGAATCAGAGGTTGCGTCTGCGTCACGTACTGTTTGAGGCGCTCGCGCACAACCGACTCATCATCATCGGGGCGGGAGAACAACTCTCCCCCACAGGTGTCGCACAGCGGATCTCGTTTGGAGGGCGAACAATAGATATTATAAATCCGGCCACATTGTCTGCACGTCCGCCGCCCCGAGATTCGCCGGATGACCCCTTCCGGCAAAACCTCCAGATTCACCACGATGGGCATCGGCCGCCGCTGCCTCTCCAGGAGACGGTTCAGAGACTTTGCCTGCTCCACGGTCCTGGGATAACCGTCCAATATAAAACCATGGGCGCAGTCGGCTTGCAATGTCCGCTCCTCCACCAGACCATTTATGATGTCATCGCTCACATAGGCGCCCGACTTCATGATGGGCTCCGCCGCCAGTCCGAGGGGCGTCCGGCGTTTGACGGCCTCCCGGAGCATGTCCCCTGTTGAAATCTGAGGGATTCCGTAACGCTGCATGATGGCCTTCGCTTGGGTCCCCTTGCCCGCTCCCGGGGGCCCCAACAGGATGATAATTTTGGCCTGCTTCCCATTTGTATCCAAAGCCCTCGACTCCTGCCCCGCGGCGATGTAACCTTCGATCAACCTAACGCCTTCCCCGCATTCGGACCCCTGTCCCCTTCAAGAAGCCGTCATAGTGCCGCATAATCAACTGGGACTCGATCTGCTGCACCGTGTCCATCGCCACCCCGACCACAATGAGCAACGAAGTGCCCCCGAAATAGAAATTGACATTCAGTCCTCTTAAGATCAATTCCGGAGTGTGCGCGTCAAACCAGGCTCCTACCAAGGGGAGGTGATTAAGCCGAATCCCTGCGATCATGAATTCCGGAATCACCGCCACCAGGGCCAGGTAAATGGCGCCCACGAAGGTGATCCGGGTCAGGATGGTATCAATGTAGTCCGCGGTGTTTTTCCCCGGGCGTATTCCGGGAACAAACCCGCCATACTTTCTCATGTTGTCGGCCACTTCCGTCGGATTGAAGATGATCGACACATAGAAGTAAGTAAAGAAGATGATGGCTACCACGTAGAGCAAGGTGTAGAGCGGCTCGCCCCACTTGAGCGCATCCGTCATTCCCCGCAAGAATTTGTTATCCCGGGAGAACAATCCAAACGTCGTCGGAAAGCTCAAAATCGAGGACGCAAAGATGACCGGGATCACGCCACCGGAATTAACGCGCAGTGGAAGGTGAGTGGATTGGCCTCCCATCATCCGGCGTCCAATGACCCGCTTGGCATACTGGACGGGAATGCGACGCTGTCCCCGTTCCACAAACACGATCGCGGCCACCACCGCCAACATGACTGCCAGCAAGACGATCACAAACGGTACCGGCCAGCCCTGCTGCATCTTCGTCCAGATCTCCTGGACCGCGCGGGGGAGCCCGGCGACGATCCCTGCAAAAATAATCAGCGACATCCCGTTCCCGATCCCGCGATCGGAGATCTGTTCGCCCAGCCACATGATGAAGATCGAACCGGCGGTCAGCGTCAGTGCCGTCATGAGGATGAAGCTTGGACCCGGGCTCAAGACAAACCCCACGCCGGCACCCGTCGTTTGTTTCTGCAGGGTCAGGGCGATTCCGATCGACTGGAACAAGGACAGGAACACCGTCAGGTAACGCGTATACTGAGTGATTTTCCGGCGGCCCAGTTCGCCTTCCTTGGAGAGCTTCTCCAGATAGGGCCAGACCACCGTCAAGAGCTGCAAAATGATCGATGCCGTAATGTAAGGCTGCACGCCGAGCGCAAAGACCGTCAAACGACGGAAGCTGCCTCCAGAGAACAGGTCCAGAAACCCGAAAATGGTGCCCTGATTGGACTGGAAGAACTGTTCGAGCAGATCCCCATTAATGCCCGGTGTCGGGATGTGTGCTCCCAAACGATAGATCGCCAGCAACCCCAGGGTAAACAGTACCCGGTTGCGCAAATCAGGAATCTTGAAAATATTCCTCAGCGACTCAATCACGCTTTCCTCTCCTTGCTCAAGCCAACACTTCGATTCTTGCTATGCGTTTCGTTGGGGCCGCTTTACCGGGGGGGCAGCCAGCACTTCCGCCGCTCCACCTGCCCCCACGATCTTGGCCCTGGCGGTCTCGCTGAACATGTGTGCCACCACGGTCAATTTGCGTTTCAACTCCCCGTCTCCCAGAATTTTCACGCCGTCCTTGAGCGCCTTCAGGACCCCGGATTCCACCAATCGCTCCGGCGTGATGCGTTCCCCATCGTTGAATCGGTTCAAGGATTCAACGTTCACGACGGCAATCTCTTTGCGGAAGATGTTGGTGAATCCGCGCTTCGGCAAGCGGCGGTGCAGTGGCATCTGGCCGCCCTCAAATCCGCGCTTGGAGCGATAACCGGATCGCGACTTCTGCCCTTTTTCGCCCCGTCCGGCAGTTCTTCCCAACCCGCTCCCCATGCCCCGGCCGCGCCGCTTATCGTGATGGGTCGCACCCTTTGGAGGTCTCAGCGAACTAAGATCCATGATTATTCTCCTTTGGAGCTGAAATGCACGGTCAGTACAAATATTTCCGGGCTGGAACCCGGCCTTCTCCCTCAGTCAACGATCTCCACCAGGTGAGGAATTCTTCCGACCATCCCACGAATCATGGGCGTGTCGGGTCGCGTAATGATTTCGCGCAGATGATGAAATCCAAGTCCTCGAACAATCCGTTTGTGTTTTTTCGGGGAGCCGATCGCGCTCCGCACCCAGCGAAGACGAAGCGGGCGAGCGGGAACGGATTTTTCCACCGAGGTCTTTTGGGGGCGCGGCGACTCTTCAACGACGGGTTTGAGGTCGGGCGCCGGACTCGCCGGCAGCGGGGCCACCTCAACTGTCGCCGCCTTCGCCGCGGGTTCAGGGGAAGGAGCCACCGGCGCCTTCTTTTCAGGCTTTGCGACCTCCGGCTTTACCTTCTTCGCCGCGGCCTTCTTCGGGGCCTTCTCTCCCGTCTTCTCAGCGGGATGCTTAATGGCCTTCTTCGGAGCTTCCTTTTCTGTTGTCTTCTTTTCCATGCGGCTCATCCCAGCAGCGGGATCCCCTTATTGAAATCAATCTCAAATCCAAAACCCGTGAAGGTCCTAAAGATCTTCCACTGCCTTCCCACGCCACTCGGCCACCAGCGCAGCATCCTTCAGTCGTGTCAGCCCATCAATGGTCGCTTTCACCACATTATGCGGGTTTGTCGTCCCGAGGGACTTGGTCAGGATATTTTGAATGCCCGCCTTTTGAATCACGGCGCGCACGGCGCCCCCGGCGATCACTCCAGTTCCTTCCGGGGCCGGCTTCAAAAGAACGCGTCCTGCTCCAAAGTGTCCCACGATTTGATGCGGAATGGTGGTCCCCTTCAGCCGCACCTTTACGATGCGCTTTTTAGCCGCCTCAATTCCCTTCTTGATGGCCGCCGGGACTTCCTTTGCCTTTCCCGAACCATACCCGACGTGGCCAGCCTCATCCCCCACCACCACGAGGGCTGAAAAGCTCAGGTTCTTCCCGCCCTTGACGACCTTCGTCACGCGGTTAATCGACACCACTTCATCCTTCAACGACAGCGTGTTCGGATCAATACGTTCTTTAACCAAAATTTCCTCCTTGCCAACGACCGCCGCCCGGGTCTGTTCCCGGCGAAGGGTTGAAACCCCGGTCAAAACTTCAATCCGGCCGTGCGTGCAGCTTCCGCCAGGGTTTTCACCCGGCCGTGGTAGATCAACCCGCCCCGGTCAAAGACGACCAACTGCACGCCCTTTTCGAGGGCTCGTTTCGCCACCAGTTCGCCCACCAGCTTCGCCGCCGCCACATTCCCACCGTTTTTCAATTTTCCGTTGAGTTCCTTGTCCTTGCTCGAGGCGGCCGCCAGGGTGCGTCCGGTCTCGTCGTCGATCACTTGCGCATAGATGTGATTCAGCGACCGGAAGACCGCAAGCCGTGGGCGCTGCGGCGTGCCTTGCAGCCTTTCGCGGATCCGTGCATGAATGCGCTTGCGGATATCGATTCGAATTAATTGGCGATTCATGGGATTACTTGACTCCTGTCTTTCCAACTTTCTTCTTCAGCCGCTCCCCGACATAGCGGATCCCCTTGTTTTTGTAAGGGTCCGGGGGTCGGAGGGCGCGGATATCGGCGGCCACCTGGCCCACCTGCTGCTTGTCGCAGCCGGAGACGGTCAAGCGCGTCTGTTTCTCCACCGCGACCGCGATTCCCTGGGGAATCGGGAAATCGATGGGATGGGAATATCCCAGGTTGAACAGGACTGATTTGGGCTTCAAATCGGCCTTGTAACCGATGCCCACGATTTCCAACTCCTTCCGGAAGCCCTGGGTCACTCCGTCTACCGCATTCGCCACCAGTTTTCGCATCAGACCATGAAGGGCTGCCTGGGTTTTGGAGTCATCGGCACGCTTCGCCGTCAGCACTCCATCCTCCTGAACAAAAGTGATACCCCCCGGGAGGGGCGTCGTGAGTTTCCCTTTGGGACCCTGCACTTCCACGGCGCGCTCCTTGATCTGCACCTTGACCTCTTTCGGAATCGGAATCGGTTTTCGTCCAATGCGCGACATTGATTACTCCATCCAATAAAAAGCTTGATCTAACAGGCCCAGGAGCCGCTTCCTCACAGATCAGGTGAGTGGCCGTTTGCACCCGGACCAGACCCTACCAGACATTGCACAGGATCTCCCCGCCCACTCCTTCGCGGCGGGCGGTCTTTCCTGTCATAACACCCCGGGAGGTCGTCAAAATGTTGATCCCCAACCCTCCCAGGACCTTGGGGATCTTGCTTCGCTCAACGAAAACACGGCAACCGGGTTTGCTCACCCGTTCCAGGTGCGAAATCACACCTTCCTTTGTGGGCGCATAGCGGAGGTACACCCGGAGGATGGGCCGGCCCCCCTCTTCGATCACCTTGTAATTGCTCACAAATCCTTCCTCGCGAAGGATGCGTGCGATCTCCGCCTTCAGCCGGGAGGCGGGAATGTCCACCTTCGAATGCTTGGCACGAATTCCGTTGCGAATTCGCGTCAACATGTCAGCCACTGGATCACTTATTACCATAGTGTTTCGTACTCCGTATTGAAATCCTGCTTTGAATCCCCGGGGCGGCCGAGAACCCCTGTCGGTACGACCAGGATCTGCGCTTCTGCCCCGATACCGGCGCGTGTTTTCCTTACCAGCTCGATTTCATCACGCCGGGAATGTCGCCCTGCAGCGCCAATTGTCGAAAACAGATGCGGCACAATTCGAATTGCCGCAGATACCCTCGAGGCCGCCCACAGCGTCGGCAGCGGTTGCGATGACGCACCTTAAACTTGGGCTTTCTCTGAAAGGTCTTAACCATGTGTGAAGTTCGGGCCATAGATCGTCTCCAGAATTCTATCGGAACGGCATTCCCATCAGTTTCAGCAGGGAGCGCGCTTCGTTATCCGTCTTGGCGCTGGTGACCAGCGTGACGTTCATCCCCCGGATCTTGTCCACCTTGGCATAGTCGATCTCCGGAAACACCAGTTGGTCCCGGAGCCCCAGGGTGTAATTGCCGCGCCCATCGAAGGACTTGGTGGAGAGTCCCTTGAAGTCGCGGACCCGGGGCAGGGCAATATTGCAAAGTCGGTCAAAAAATTCGAACATCGTGTCACCGCGCAGGGTCACTGAGACGCCGATGGGCATTCCGGCACGCAGCTTAAAAGAGGCGATCGACTTCTTGGCGCGGGTGATGACGGGCTTCTGACCCGTAATCGCCGATACTTCGGCCGAGGCGACATCCAGGATCTTGGCGTTGGCAATCGCTTCGCCGACACCCATATTGACCACGATCTTCTTCAGTTGCGGGACCGCCATGATGTTCTTGTAATGAAACTCCTTCATCAGGGCCGGCGCCACTTGTTTCTTGTAGGTTTCTTTCAATCGAGCAGCCATCAGTATTCTCTCTCCCTGTGCCGTTCATCCACGGTCTGTTACGTGGCGGCAACCTTTGTCAAACCGGCGGCCTACTCCCGGCGCGTCAGCGGTCAATGGTTGACTCGCATTCCCTGCAGACCCGGACCCTTTGTCCATCGGTCAGGAGGGAATGCCCCACGCGGGTCGGCTCGTGACAACTCGGGCAGATGAGCATCACGTTGGAAATGTGGATCGGCATCTCCCGTTCCACAATCCCTCCCTTGATGTTCTTTCCGGGATTCGGTCGCGTGTGGCGCTTGATGAACATCACGTTCTCCACCACGACGCGTCCCTTCTTGGCGTCAACCTTGAGCACCTTTCCCGTCTTGCCCTTATCCCGTCCCGCCACGACCTTCACTTGGTCATTGCGACGAATCTTGAGTGCCGACATTACGTTTTATCCTTTTCAAGGCTTCATTCAAATCACTTCAGGTGCGAGCGAAATGATCTTCATAAACTTCTTCTCGCGCAACTCGCGGGCCACCGGACCGAACACGCGGGTCCCCACCGGCTCGTTGGCCTCGTTAATGAGGACGGCGGCGTTGTCGTCAAACCGGATATAGGTCCCGTCCTTGCGCCGCTGCTCTTTGCGCATGCGGACAATGACTGCTTTGACGACCTTCCCCTTCTTGACCTGGCCATCGGGACTGGCTTCCTTCACCGCCGCCGTGATCACGTCGCCCAGGCCGGCCTTCAGCCCCACATGTCCGCCAATCGGCAGGATGCACGAAATCTTGCGCGCCCCCGAATTGTCGGCCACTTCGAGCATGGTCCGCATTTGTATCATGACGATTACTCCAAGCGCCCGTGCCGCCCTTCACACCCCGGGGCGACCGGACGGGAATAGGATCTACTGCGCCGCCCGAGCAATGATTCTCTTCAGCCGCCACCGTTTGAGCCTGCTCATCGGTCGCGTTTCTTCGATTTCCACCTTGTCCCCGACTCGCGCCTCATTTTTCTCGTCGTGAACCAGAAACTTCGTGGATCGTCCCACGATCCGTTTATACAAGGGGTGTTGCACCGTTCGATCCACCCTCACCGTGATCGTTTTCTGCATCTTGGCCCCGCTGACCGTTCCCACTCGCCGCTGCCGGCGCCGGATGCGCACCCCGGCCTCCGGTTTGTCCGGTTTGGAGTCCTGGGGCGGCGTGATCTCCATGTTCTCACTGCTCATTTCGCCTCGCTTGCCAGTTGAATTTGCCGTTGCCGGCGCACGGTTTTGATGCGGGCAATGTCTTTCCGCAACTCCCGGATCTTCTTCAGACTCTCCGTCTGTCCCATGGAAAGCTGAAAGCGGAGCCGGAAGAGCTGATCGGAAAGATCCTTGTCCTGGTTCATCAGCTCTTCGTCCGACATCTCACGAATCTTTTCTGGTTTCATAGCCGTCGTCACTTTCCCGCTGCGTGGTAACGCGAAACAAACTTGGTCTTCAGACCCAATTTGTGGGCGGCCAGCGTCATGGCCTCGACCGCCGCGGCTTCAGGAATCCCTTCCATTTCGTAAAGGATTTTTCCCGGGCGAACCACCGCCACCCATCCCTCAGGGGCGCCCTTGCCCTTGCCCATACGGGTTTCCGCGGGCTTCTTGGTGATCGGTTTGTCGGGAAACACACGGATCCACACCTTGCCGCCGCGTTTGACGAAGCGTGTAATGGCGACACGAGCGGCTTCAATCTGCCGATCCGTGATCCAGCCGGGCTCCATGACTTTCAGCCCATACTGGCCGAAACTCAGCTCCGATCCTCGCCACGCCTTGCCGCGCCTTCTCCCGCGCTGCTGCTTTCGGTACTTCACTTTTTTTGGCATCAACATAATTCAATTCCTACCTTAAGTTGCCCCGGGCCGTGCGCCAAGGTTCACTTCATTCCCGCTAGACGGTTTCCGACCCCGGCGCAGCGGGGCTGGCCGGAGGCGTCGGAGCCGGTTTCGGGGCTGCCTGGGGTTGAGGCTTTTTCGCTTCGAAAATCTCGCCCTTGTACACCCACACTTTCACGCCAATCTGCCCATAAGTGGTCCGGGCCTCTGCAAACCCATAATCGATATCGGCGCGCAGCGTATGCAAGGGCAGCTGGCCCTGGAGGTACCATTCCGAGCGGGCAATTTCAGCACCGTTCAATCGCCCCGAGCACCGCACCTTGATCCCTTTCGCCCCAAAGCGAAGCGCCGAATCCACGGCCTTTCGCATGGCGCGCCGGAATGCCACGCGCTTTTCCAATTGCATGGCAATGGCCTCGGAGACGAGCTGCGCATCCAGCTCAGGTTTGTTCACTTCCTGAATCCCGAGATACACGTCCCGTTTGGTTTTCTTGGTCACTTCCTGCTTCAAGCGATCAATGTCGGCGCCCTTGCGCCCAATGATGATTCCGGGGCGGGACGCGTGGATGGTTATCCGCAGCTTGTTCGCCGCCCGTTCCACCTCGATATTAGCAACTCCGGCATGACCGAGACGCTCCTTCAACATGCGCTTGAGCTTCAAGTCCTCATGAAGCAGGGCACCAAAATCGCGCTTGGAATACCATCGGGAGCGCCAGGGTTTGTTGTAGCCCAGCCGGAATCCATACGGGTGTGTTTTTTGACCCACTTCATTCCTCCATGACTTTCAGGTCGCGCCGCCAAGTCTCTAAAGGGCTCAGCCGGACGTAACCCTCTTTGTTATTCCTCGGCGGCCTTACCTTTTGTGGCCAGTTCAATGGTAATGTGTGCCATCCGTCTCTGGTACCGATATGCCCGCCCCATGGGAGCAGGCCGTATGCGCTTCAGTCTCGGGCCCTCGTTGACATAGGTCCGGCTGACGTACAATCGGTCGACATCGATGTTCTCTTCTTTCTGCTGTGCATTTGCGATCGCCGAATGCAGTAGTTTCTCGACGTGCTTCGCACCCCGCTTCTTTGTGAACCGGAGGACATCGATCGCCTTCCCCACTTGCTTGCCACGAATCAGATCCGCCACCAGTCGCACCTTCTGCGGGGAAATCCTTAAATATCGAGCCGTTGCCTTTGATTCCATATGAGTTTTCCGTATCCAAATTCGATTCGATGTTCAGAGTCCGCGAACCCGGCCCCGCGGTCTTCGATCCTAAGTCTTCGGGGCAGCGGGAGCAGCCGGTGTGGCGGGAGCGGCGCCGCCGCCACCCGCGGGAATTCCAGCCGGTCCTGCGGGCGCCACCGCTCGTTCTGCCAGAATCTTCGAGCTGTGTCCCTTGAAGATCCGGGTGGGGGAGAACTCGCCCAGACGATGTCCCACCATGTTCTCCGTAATATACACGGGGATGAACTTCTTGCCGTTGTGAACCGCGATGGTATGGCCAACCATTTCAGGGACAATTTGTGAACGCCTGGACCAGGTCTTGATGACTTTCTTGTCAAGCCCCTGGTTCATGGATTCGATCTTCTTCATCAGATGATGATCCACAAACGGTCCCTTTTTCAGTGAACGACCCATGATCAACCTCGATTTTCTAATCTACTATATTGAGCGCTCCATGTTACGCCGGTCGCCGGTCGTACGGGCGGGTCCCTCGTCGTGAATTTCACTTCCTCCGCTTGACGATCCAACGATCCGTACGCTTGCTGTTGCGGGTCTTATACCCCCGGGTGGGCTGACCCCACGGGGTGACCGGATGCCGGCCGCCGGAGGTCTTGCCCTCTCCCCCGCCGTGCGGATGATCAACCGGATTCATCGCCACACCCCGATTGGTGGGACGCCGGCCGAGCCATCGGCTGCGTCCCGCCTTGCCGATAGACACATTTTCGTGGTCGAGATTCCCCACCTGCCCGATGGTGGCATAACAATTTACATCTACCATCCGGATCTCCCCCGAGGACAGCCGCACTTGGGCATACTTCTCATCGCGTGCCACCACCTGAGCCGAGCCGCCGGCGCTCCGCACCATCTGGCCGCCTTTGCCGGGCCGCAATTCAATGTTGTGGATGTTGGTTCCCACGGGGACATTCTTCAAAGGAAGCGCGTTTCCCACCAGGATATCGGCCTCCGGACCGGACACGACCGACTGTCCAACCGTCAGGCCGAGGGGATGGAGAATATATCGCTTCTCTCCGTCGGCATACTGCAGGAGGGCAATCCGCGCGGATCGATTGGGATCGTATTCGATGCTGGCGACCTTGGCCGGAATTCCGGTTTTATCCCGCTTGAAATCGACAATCCGATACTGGCGCTTGTGCCCGCCGCCGCGGCGCCAAATGGTCAAGTGGCCATAATTATCACGGCCGCTGATCCGCTTCTTGGATTCAGTGAGACTCTTGAGCGGGCGATCCGTCGTCAACTCGCTCGTGTCCACGACGGTATGAAACCGCCGCGTCGAAGTATATGGTTTGAAAGTTTTAAGTCCCATAGCTGTCTCTGACCCTTCCCGTCCCTTGATCCGGTCCCCGGACACTCAGCTTGAAACCGATCTGAGTGCTTGCTGCATCCCCAATCCGAATTCCGCAATCCGGAATCCTAAACGTTTTCTCCGTATTCCGGCATCTTCTCGCCTGCGACCAACTTCACGTAGGCCTTTTTCCAATCCGGTTTGTGTCCGGCAAAACGGCCGCGACGGCGCTCTTTACCTTCGAAATTTGAGGTGCGCACCGATTCCACCTTCACTTTGAAAATCTGTTCGACGGCGGACTTGATCTCAACCTTGTTGGCATGCGGATCCACCTCAAAGCAGAGGGTGTGCTCCTTCTCTTTCTTATCAAGGCCCTTCTCCGTAATGATGGGGCGTCGGATGATCTGATAACGGTTTTTCATGCCGCTTTGGCTCCTCCCCCCGACAGGACCTTCTGAAGATCGGTGATCGCCTGCTTGGAGAAAAACACGTGATCGTATTTGAGCACGTCGTAGGTATGCACCTGGCCACTGGCGCAAAACTTCACATCCGGCAGATTCCGCGAGGCCCGGATCAAACTGGTATTCCCCGGGGAATCCACAATCAGCAAATCCTTTGCCAGCTTGAAATTGTCCAACAAGGACGCGAGGCTCTTGGTCTTGTGTGATTCCAGCTTGAATTCGTCGATGACCGTCAACTTGTGGTCATTAAATTTCGCGCGCAACGCCGACTTCAGCGCCCCCCGGATCTTCTGTTTGGGGAGGGTGAAGGAATAGTCGCGGGGTTGAGGTCCGTGGGCTGTGCCGCCGTGCCGCCACAGAGGATTTCGGGAGCTGCCTACGCGGGCACGGCCGGTCCCTTTCTGCCGCCACGGTTTCTTTCCGCCGCCTCTCACGGCTCCCCGGTTCTTGGTCGCATGGGTCCCCGCCCGCTTGGATGCAAGGTAGTGTTTCACCACCTCCCACAGCAAGCCCTCGTTCACATCACCGAGAAACAGCTCATCGGAGAGCGGCAGATTGCCGACCACTTCGTTCTGTAAATTTTTCACTTCGATTATGGGCATACCGACCTCGAAAATTCACCAAACTCGAGCTACTGTCGCTGGCTCTTGCGGACCATGACCACGGCCCCTTCATGTCCGGGAACCGCCCCCTTCACCAGAAGGAGATGGTTCTCCACATCCACCTGGACCACCTGAAGATTCTTTACGGTGACCCGTTCGACTCCCATATGACCCGCCCCTTTCATGCCCTTAAGGACACGGGATGGAAACGCCGAGGCGCCGATCGAGCCGGGCGCTCGATGGAACATGGACCCGTGAGTCGCCGCCCCTCCGCGAAAATGGTGCCGCTTCACAAACCCTGCAAAGCCTCGGCCCTTGCTCGTTCCCACGACATCCACCTTGTCCGCGGGTTTGAACTGATCTACCAGGACCTTGTCACCCACCTTCACCTCGTCACTTTGTCCCTCGAGACGCACCTCGCGCAATAACCGGACCGGCGCGACATCGCCGTGTTTCTTGAAATGGCCGGCCATCGGCTTGGTGACTTTTTTGGGATTCAGGAATTCAACGAGACCCAACTGGACGGCGTCATACCCTTCCTTTGCGGCCGTCTTCCGCTGCACGACGACACACGGACCGGCCTTCAAAACGGTCACCGGCACCACCACCCCGTCTGAGCGAAAGATCTGCGTCATTCCCACCTTTTTTGCAATTATGCCGTTTATCATTTCATAACCCCATGGCGAGCCCCGCGCTCGGGAGCACGCCTTTCATGTTCCCGGGACCTTCCCCGCCTGACCGTCTCATCGAGCGAGGGCAGAGCCCATGAATTACTTCAGATGTTCATGGCCAAAAGCTTTGATCTCGACATCCACCCCGGCCGGCAAGTCGAGTCGCATCAGGGCATCCACAGTGGCCTGGGTGGGATCAAGAATATCCAGCAAGCGCTTGTGGGTCCTGGTCTCAAACTGTTCGCGCGACTTCTTGTCGACGTGTGGTGATCGCAAAACGCAAACTTTCTGGATGCGCGTCGGCAGCGGGATCGGCCCGGCCACGCGTGCTCCCGTTCTTTTTGCGGTTTCCACGATCTCGGCGGTCGAACGATCCAACGATCGATGATCGTAAGCCTTCAGTCGAATTCGGATTTTTTCGTTAGCCAGCATCAGGTTCCTTTATTGAGCGTTCCCTTGTGGGGCAGACGTCCCGTCTGCCGCTCTGATCACTAAAATTCTGTGTCTTCCTGATCCCTTGTTTGTGACGGCACGGGCCGACGGGATGTCCGCCCCACCGCCGCACTCGTTGCTATTGCAGGATCTCCGTCACCGAACCGGCGCCCACCGTGTGCCCGCCCTCGCGGATGGCAAACCGCAGCCCCTTCTCCATCGCAATCGGCGTGATCAGCACGATCTCCAGGCTCACGTTGTCGCCCGGCATCACCATCTCCGTCCCCGCCGGCAAACTCGCCA